>JBELBA010000030.1:0-17181 GCA_042095635.1 Chitinophagales bacterium | reverse complement strand
AATTAGATGTTATTGATATATCTAACATCAATGCACCAGAGTTGATAAAAACTTACACCATGCATAACCCTCATGGATTGGGGATAGATAGTACTACATTATTTATTTGTGATGGCGATGAAGGTTTAAAAATATTCGATGCTAGTGATCCATTAAAAGTAACGGACAATCAATTAAATCATTTTGAAGATATCGACGCTTTTGATGTTATTCCTTTAGGTGGTCATTTATTGTTAATTGGTGAAGATGGATTGCATCAATACGATTATAGAGATAAGACAGCGATCTTTTTATTGAGCACTCTAAATATGGATTAATGATCAGGTTATTATTAATCATTCTATTATTCCTTAATCTGAGTCTAATGGCTCAGGTTAAGGAATCTTCTATTTACAACTTTAAAAGTGTAGAATGTAATATAGGAAATGGATCTTATTATGGCTTTTCTCCAAAGATGGGTTATGCGCTTCAATTAGGAATAGGTAAAGTAATTAATCAAAAGTATGATATAGGAATAGGAACAGGATTGGAAGTAATCGATCCATTGCAGCTTTCTTTTTATACTGATGTAAAACGTTATTTTCTAAAACAAACCCAAAGAAGAAAATGGTCGGTATATAATAGAATTGGTATGGCTGTTCCTTTATCTAATTATACTAATGAAAATCATCATGCTAGTCTTGGCCTAATTTTGATACCTACATTAAGTTATCAGTTTAATAAGTATTTAGATATTCATCTTGGCTATAGATATCAAAGAGTCAAATATAAAGCTTGGACTTGGAACGGAGAAGCAGATGTTATCTATCAATACCGAAGAATACATATAGCTTGTTATTGGAAAATATAGTTTAGAATAACAAAAAAGCCCATCTGAAAGGATGGGCTTTTTTGTTGAGGTCACGAGCGGATTCGAACCGCTGTAGCTGGTTTTGCAGACCAGAGCCTAACCACTCGGCCACGTGACCATTGTTGTAACAAAAGTAGCTATTTTATCTAAATAAACTAAGCTTTTGCAAATTCTTTTAGGCAATCCGAGCATAGACAATTGTCATATAATTCAGAAAGTTGTTTAAGTTTGTTCGAATCTAAGTTAAAATGGTTGCACCAACAGCCTGATTTTGAGCTACATCCGAACTGTTTTCTGCATTTTCTACATTTTTTTTCCGCTGTTTTGGATTAACAAATTCATCTTCTATCCACACAGCACCGATATTACCTTTTATTGGCGGACTTAATTTTTTAATCCTTACACTTATACTATTTAAGTATAGCTTATCTGATGCATTATTTTCACAGTAGTTTTTCACAGCATGAAGGATTCTTTGTAGGGTGTCTTCTAACAAATCTGTTTCAATAAGAACTTCAGCTTTAATTAGCTGATAGACAATCTCATAGTTAATGGTATCGTCTAATTTTTCGACTGAAATTAATGTGGATACCTTTAATTGAAGATCGATTTGTATATCGTTCTTCAAAACCTTCTCTTCTGCGTATACACCAATTGGTGCTTTAAATCTTAATCCTTCTAATGCAATCGTTGCCATCACTCATTAGTTGTTGATAACCAAAGTTAAGCATTATTCACCAACTTCAACCATAAATCATTATCTTCGCACTTCATTAATGGACAAACTATATTACTATGAGTGAAGTAATGGAAGAAAATAAAACTAGAATGAGAACAGACTTATACGAAGGTCATGATCATTACAACGTAGATGATTTATTGACTGATGAACAAAAGATGATTAGACAATCTGTTAGAGATTATGTAAAATCTACATTATCTCCAGTTATTGAAGATTGTGCACAGAACAACACTATGCCCAATGACTTAATGAAGCAATTAGGTGAATTAGGATGCTTAGGTCCAACAGTTCCTACTCAATATGGTGGTATGGGATTAGACTATATGTCTTATGGTATCATGATGCAAGAATTAGAAAGATGTGATTCAGGTATTAGATCTGCTGCATCTGTTCAAGGTTCTCTAGTAATGTTTCCAATTAACAAGTTTGGTTCTGAGGAGCAAAAAATGAAATATTTACCAAAATTAGCTGCTGGTGAAATGGTAGGTTGTTTTGGTTTAACTGAGCCAGATCATGGTTCTAACCCTGCTGGGATGATCACTAACATTAAAGATGGTGGAGATCACTATATCTTAAATGGAGCTAAAATGTGGATCACTAACTCTCCTTTAGCAGACATCGCTGTCGTTTGGGCAAAAGATGAAGCTGGAGATATTAGAGGAGTTATCGTTGAAAGAGGAATGGAAGGTTTCACTACACCTAAGATTGAAGGTAAGTGGTCATTAAGAGCTTCTCACACTGGTGAGTTAGTTTTTGATAACGTAAAAGTTCCTAAAGAAAATATGTTACCAGAAGCTAAAGGATTAAAAGCTCCTTTATCTTGTTTAACATCTGCTAGATTTGGTATTGCATGGGGTGCATTAGGAGTAGCATTAGATTGTTATGATTCTGCATTAAGATATACAACTCAAAGAGAGCAGTTTGGTAAACCTATCGCTGGTTTCCAATTACAACAAAAGAAGTTGGCTGAAATGATTACTGAAATCACAAAAGGTCAATTATTATGTTGGAAAATGGGTAAGATGATGGAGAATTGGACAAAACAAACTCCAGCACAAGTATCTATGGCTAAGCGTAACTCTTGTGAAGTTGCATTGAATGTTGCAAGAGAGGCAAGACAAATGCATGGTGGAATGGGAATCACAGATGAGTATTCTATCATGAGACATATGATGAATATGGAATCTGTTGTTACTTATGAAGGAACACATGACATACATTTATTAATTACAGGTATGGCTGTTACAGGAATCAACGCATTCGAGTAAGTCAGTTTATTAATACAAGTTATAAGAAGACCTGAATCTTTGAATTCAGGTCTTTTTTTTAAAAAAAATTGGCAAGCTTATTTTAGAGTACGCCGTAAAACAATTCTAAAAGAAGATTATGAAAAAAACTTTACCATTATTAGCAATGGCATTATTAATGTCATTAACAAGTTTAGCGCAAGGTCAGTCGATCGTAAAAGTTCAACCTTTCGCATTTTTTAAAGGACAACCTGCATTAGTTGGATACGAATATGCATTCGGTGAAAAAGCATCTGTTGGTGTTGATGTTGCTCCTATTATGTTCGGTGTTAGTGCTGACGGAACTAGATCTGGATTGGCTGTAGGACCAAACTTAAGGTTTTATAAAAATGAAGTGATGGACGGATTCTTTTTCGGGTTCTATACAGATTACAGAACGGTAACTTGGAATGCAACAGCAACTCCATTAACTTTAGCGGGTATGATTTCTGAAGAATTAGCGGATGCATCATTTACTGATTTAGACGATACTTACACTAGAAGAAAAAGTGTTTTTATCGTTGGGCCTCAATTAGGTGGAGAGCAAGTATATGATAACGGTTTCGTTATTGATTATTACTTTGGTCTTGGATTTAGATCTGGAGGATCTAAATTATACAATGATAGAACTGATTTGGAATTAGAGACTGCAAGTTTAATTGCAAACCCATTACATTTCAGAGCTAATATCAGCTTTGGTTGGCAGTTCTAAATCTTAATAAAATAACTATATTGAAAGCCCTGCAGTTGCAGGGCTTTTTTGTTAATATCCACTTCCAATCCACAATTTAAGTAGTGTAATCCACATTTTTCTTTTAGCTTATCCACTTTAATTGATATTATCTTAACATTAATTCACGGCTATAATATCCACATGTTGAAAAGTGAAACGAAGTGTCTCTTTTTAAACGTAGTTTAAGGAGTATATTCGTCATGCGAATTTAAATTCAATAACAATGTCAGACGGAAGCATCAGAGAAAAAGTACTCAAGAAAGTTCAACAGAAAGGACAAGCTGTAAACGATTTAGTTTATGGTAAGGTGCCACCTCAGGCTACTGATCTTGAAGTTGCAGTACTTGGTGCATTGATGTTAGAAAGAGATGCATTAACTGAAGTTGTTGATTTATTAAGTCCAGATTCATTTTATGTTGAATCTCATCAAAAGATATATGCCGCTATACAACGTTTGTTTGAAGGTGGACATCCAGTAGATTTATTAACTGTAACAGAAGAGTTAAAGAAATCTGGAGAATTAGAAATGGTGGGTGGAGCATTTTTTGTTTCGGAGTTAACCAATAAGATTTCTTCTTCAGCGCACTCTGAGTTTCATGCTAGAATCATTTCTCAGAAGCATATCCAAAGAGAGTTAATTAAAGTATCAAGTGAGATCATTAAAGATGCTTACGAGGATACTACTGATGTTTTTGAACTATTAGATAAAGCGGAAAAGAATTTATTTAGTATTGCCGAGAAAAACCTTAGACAAGGTGGAGAGAACATGCAGTCTATTTTAAAGAAGGCGATTAAATCTATTGATGAATTAAGAAATCAAGAGGAAGGATTAACAGGTATTCCATCTGGTTTCATGAATTTAGATAGAGTGACTTCAGGATGGCAAAAATCAGATTTAGTGATTTTGGCAGCAAGACCTGCAATGGGAAAAACAGCCTTTGTGCTATCTGCAGCTAGAAATGCAGCGGTAGATTTTAATAGAGGAGTTGCAGTATTCTCACTGGAGATGTCAAGTATACAGTTAGTAAATAGATTAATAGCTTCAGAGTCTCAAATCCCAATGGAGAAATTGAAGAAAGGACAGTTAGCAAGTCACGAATGGGAACAATTAAACCATAGAGTAGGTAAATTATCACAATCACCATTATTTATTGATGATTCACCAGCATTGAATATATTCGAATTAAGAGCAAAATGTAGAAGACTTAAGTCTCAACATGACATACAGATGATCATCATTGACTACTTACAGTTAATGAGTGGAGGAGATTCTACTAAAGGAAACAGGGAGCAAGAGATTGCAGCTATTTCTAGAGGGCTTAAGATGATCGCAAAAGAATTAGAAGTACCTGTGATTGCTCTTTCTCAGCTGTCTAGAGCGGTAGAGACAAGAGGTGGTGATAAGCGACCAATGCTTTCGGATTTAAGAGAATCTGTATCTATTGAGCAAGATGCCGATATGGTAATCTTCTTGTATAGACCAGAATATTATGGTATCACAGAAGATATTGATGGTAATCCTACAGAAGGTGTTGGTGAGGTGATGATTGCTAAGCACAGAAATGGTGCCTTAGAGAATGTTCCATTGAAGTTCGTTGGTAAGTATGCTAAATTTGAAAACTTAGATAACTTCAGTGGTGGTGATAATCAAAGCGCCGGTGAGTCTTTCCAGACTTTAAGATCTAAGATGGATGATGATGGTGGTCTAGGAGGAATGGATCCTAATCCAAACCCATTTGGTATGGGTGGAGCGCCAGATGACGATGTGCCATTCTAACTGGGTTTACCTAATAAAATTATCCAATACAATAGCTGTGGCTATTCCAGCATTTAGGGATTCTGCCTCTCCAAATCTTGGTATGGTAATCTTGTGAGAACAATGTTGTTCTAATTCACTAGATATTCCATTTCCTTCATTTCCAATAACGATCAATGCTTCTTTTGGTGTAATTAATTCATGAAGATTTTCTCCATCCATAAACGTACCAAAGATGGGCTTATTTTGACTGGAAAGGAAATCTGCTAAGTCATCTAAATAATTGACTTGAACTCGCATAAAAGAACCCATACTCGCTTGTATAACTTTAGGGTTGTATAGGTCTACGGTTCCTTTCTTGCAGTGTATTTGTGTTATGCCATACCAATCTGCGATTCTAATAATAGTACCTAAATTACCTGGGTCCTGAATTTCATCTAAGCATAACTCAATATTAGAGGTATCAAATTCTATCTTCGGGATTTCAAATATACCTAAAGCTTTAGATGGTGTAATTAAAATAGAGATCTCTTTTAATATTAATTCATCTATTTCAACTAATTGATCTGGATAGAGTTGATTATTTTCAAACAGATGGCCATCCGTTGAGAAAATAGTTTTTACCTTTACGCTAGACGCTAAGACTTCTTGAATGATCTTTTCGCCTTCGGCAATGAACAAGCCGTTTTTAATACGTTGTTTTTTAGACCTTAAGTTTTGAATAAGTTTAAGATGACTTTTGCTAAGCATATCCTATTTGCGTTATTGGTTATACAATGTATTTCTTGTTCTGTCTCTAAAGATATTACCGAAAGTAAGTATCTCCTGAAGAAAAATAAAATTAAAGGTGTAAATGCGCATCTTAAATCCGAATTAAGTGAGTACTATAAACAGAATCCTAACTCAAAATTTATGGGTACGATTCGACTTAATTTGATAACTTATAGACTCGTTGGAGGTGGAAAGCAAAAGCAATGGAAAATCTTTAGAAAAGTAGGAGAACCTCCAGTATATTATGATTCTACAAAACATGAAATGAGTGCTGATAAAATGCATCAGTATTTATTCTCTAATGGATACTTCGATAATATTGTAAGCAAAAAGGCAAAGTTTAAAAAACGATCTGTAAAGGTATTATATGAAATAGAAGCCGGCGAACCTTATCGTTATAAGCATCTTCAATACAAGATCAATCATAAAGATTTAAGAGATCAGTATATCAATATAGCAGATCAATCCTTAATTAAAGAAGGAGCTATATTTAGCCAAGTTAAATTGGATGAAGAACGATACAGAATTAGTAGAGCTTTTAAGGATAGTGGCTATTTCTTCTTCGATGAAAATGCGGTAATTTATGATCTAGATACCAATACTAGTGAAAATACCATCGATTTTACGCTCAGAATCATAGATCATAAAGATGAAAGTATTGATTCAAAACATAGTATAGAGCAAGTATTTGTGCATGGTAATTATGATGTCCTTTTAGATAAAAACAATAATGATACTATTATGGTAGATGGTATTCATGTGATATCAGATCAACTAGAAAAGTACAATTGGGCTAATATTCTTAATAAGGTATTAATCCGACCTGGATTAGTAAATTCTTTCAATAATTACTTCGAGTTAACTTATGATCATTTACTTGGTTTATCGCTCTTCAATTATGTAGATATTAAATTCGAACCGAATATAGAAAATGACTCTTTAGTCAATTGTCATATTTATTTAAAGTCTAGCAAGAAGTTAGAATTAAATACCGAATTGGAAGGTAATACTGGTACTGGTAATTCTTTACAAAATAGTAATACATTAGGTTTAGCAAGTCGGTTAACTTATCGAAATAAGAATATATTTAAAGGAGGTCAGATCTTTCAAATTGTAGCAAGTGGAGAGGTAGAAACTCAACTGAACCCTGTTGATAAAGTTAATAATCAATTAAATACGCTTAATCTTAGTTTAACTACAGGCTTAGAATTTCCTAATTTTCTATTTGTTAATAATCAACGATTCAGAGACTATCAATATTATCGATCTAGATTAAATTTATCTTATAATATTGAAGATCGATTGCAGTATATTAGATTAGAAGCTATTAATCTAAACTTGCAATATGACTGGAATAAAACAAAGCAATGGAAACATTCCTTTTCACCGGTTTCATTAAATTATTTAACCTCAGACTTAGGTACGCAAATTCAAAGTTTTATTGAACAGAATATTCAATTAAAAAACGCTTTAGAGAATCAGTGGATTTTAGGTTCAGATTATCATGTTACTTATACCAATCAATATCTTAAGAATGATCCTAATTTCTGGATTGTCAGTGGAGGCTTAGACGTAGCAGGTAATTCTTTATATACTATTAATAACTTATCTGGTGGTCATATTTTAGATAGTATTGCAGGTACACCTTTTTCTCAATTTGTAAAACTAGACGCTGATATTAGAAAGTATATTTCATTTGGATACAATACGAGTCTAGCTTTTAGATTGACAGGTGGAGTAGGAAAAGCTTACGGTAATTCTAATGTTTTACCCTATATCAAGCAGTTTTATATCGGAGGTGCAAATAGTATTAGGGCATGGCGATTAAGAACTTTAGGACCAGGGTCGTATTCAGATTCGACATTGTATTCTAATAATGGAGATGCGGCTGTTATATTAGACCAAACAGGAGAGATGAAATTAGAATGGAATAGTGAATTACGTTTTCCTTTATCAAAATCTCTTAGAGGAGCAGTGTTTTTAGATATGGGTAATATTTGGAACTTAAAAGTAGATAAATGGAGACCAGGTGCAAGATTTGCAGTTTCTACGATGTACAATGACATAGCTATTGGTACCGGATTAGGTGTAAGGTGGGATTTCTCTTTCTTTATAGTAAGACTAGATTGGGGCTTGAAACTTAAAGACCCAAGGTTTGTTGCACAAGAACAATGGGTGTTACTCAATGATAATGATTGGAAAGCTGAGAATCTAAACTATGAATATAGTATACTAAATATTGCTATTGGATATCCATTCTAACTATTCAACCAAGCTTTATATTCATTACTATTTTTTAAGTATTGATTCTTATTCATCATTTTATCTAGCTGATACTTTCTAAGTCCAAATTTCGATTCCATTTCTTCTAAAAGTTGAATACATTCTGCAATATTTTTTACTAAGGTTAATTGCTGGATACGGATAGGATACCAACTAATATTATCTGGAAATGCTTGATGGAACTTCCTTCCTGCATCGATACTTGCTTGATAATCTCCGGTTCTTAAATAGACATTGGCTCTATGATAATTTAAATATGGATCTACACCTAAAATTTTATCTAATTGATTAACTGCTTTTAGGGCTTTCTCCATATTGCCTTGGATAAGATTAGCTTCTATAAGTATTAATTGCAAAGATGCTTCCTTAGGGTAAGCTAGCTGATAAGCATCGATGGCTTCATTGTAATTCTTTTGATTCAATCTGCGCTGTAAAAGTATTTGGTTGAGGTGATATACTTTTTCATTTTTTAATGAACTATTGATAGAATCCATGCATAATAAAGCCTGCTCTAATCTCTGAGTATGCAGATTAAACTGCGCATTAGAGAGTCTTTTTAAATCTGCAATATAATCATCATCAATTTCAAAATTTTGCCAGAAAATAGAATCGAATTGCATGGTTGCTAAAGAAGATAAATAACTTCTTTTAATAGTTTCTTTATAGTTCTCACTAGACATGTAAACATATATATCATTGATGATCCATTTTCCATTTTTCTGGTATATAGCATAATCATGATAATTAAGTCCTCCATTATGGGTTACTAATCTAAAAATGAGATGTAATGATTCTTCTTGAGTATAACTATTAATAAACTGATATGAAGCCCCAAGATTGATCTGCTGTACAATCTGATTTGGTAAAGCATATTTTCCTTTAATGTTTACTTTAAAAGCTTCGTTAAAGTTATTTAAGATATGATGCTGTAAAAGGATATCATTAAACAATTGATCATATGCGATATGACTGCTTAAATAACTGGTATCTAATTGATCTAAGCTACTTTCTAATCGCTTGGCAAATTGATCAATGGATGTTTGCGCAACAATATGGAAACTGATAGAAGTTAATAGTAATATTAGTGTTCTCACTATGCTTCAATCTTTTTACCAAATATTCTAATACATGCATAGCAACTTGCCAGACCAATTGAAATTGAAATAGTAAATGGGATTTGCAATGTTGCAAATATTAGAAGAACACATGAGATTCCTCCAACTACTAGTGCATAAGGTAATTGAGTTTTTACATGATCAATGTGATTACATTGAGAAGCCAATGAACTTAAAATAGTAGTATCAGAAATAGGAGAACAATGATCTCCTAAAACAGAACCAGATAAAACTACTGATATAACGGGTAGTAGTAGTGCAATTGTTTCGGCCTCTGTGTAGCCTTCTGTAATTCCTAATTCCCAAGCAAGTGGTAAAGTTAAAGGATAAAGAATAGCCATAGTTCCCCAACTAGATCCTGTAGAAAATGAAATGACACCTGATAATAAGAAAACTACTAATGGTAGCCAAATTAGGTTAAAGTTACCTTGTAATAGATTGGTTAAATAATCCGCAGTATGCAAGTCACTAGTTACTTTAGCTAACGCCCAAGCAAAGATTAAAATGATAATGGCAGCAAACATGGTTTGTATACCTTTCATCATCATGTTTATTCCTTGTTTAATGGTAAGTATACCTTGTGTTGCACTCAATATTAGTGCTACTAATAATCCAGAAAGAGAGGACCATAATAAGGCAATGTAAGAGTTGCTATTACCAATAGTACTGGATACTTTAGTAAAGAAACCTTCACTGCTGGTCCATATAGTATCATCATGGCCGGTAATAAATAAACCTAACAGTGTAACAAATAATACCGTTAATATTGGAAGACCTGCATTATACCATTTGTATTCAATTCCTTTTTTAGGATCTAAAGCTGATAGGTCTTCTTCTCCTTCCATTTCTTCTATTTCATTAGAGACTTTACCAGTATCTCTTGCTCTTTTTTCAGCTGTATACATAGGTCCAAAATCTCTTTTCATCCAAATAAGCATAAGAATAAATATAATCGCTAAAACAGGATAGTATGCATATGATAAGGAATCCATAAATAATCCATAAGCGCTAATTTCTGTATTGATACTTGTACTAGATATAAAGTCTTGTAAGTATCCTAATTCTGCTCCTATCCATGTAGTAACAAAAGCAATTGCAGCCATTGGTGCGGCAGTACTATCTACAATGTAAGCTAACTTCTCCCTAGAGACTTTATATCGGTCTGTTACTGGACGCATAGCATTACCTACAATAAGTGTGTTAGCGTAATCATCGAAGAATATAGTAACACCTAATATCCAAGTAACCAGCTGAGCATTCTTTGCAGAATTGGCCCATTTAGAGAATAGATTTACAATTCCTAACATTCCACCATTTTTGGAAATGACTGCGACCATCCCTCCTATTAATAAGGAGAATAAAATGATAGACATATGATCTGGGTCTGCAACAGCAGAAAGAATGTATTTGTCAATGACATTCATCAAGCTGATCAATAAATTAGAAAATTGCAATCCATTATAAATAAAAGCTCCACTGAATATTCCTATAAACAATGCAATAATCACTTCCTTAAAAAGCAATGCAATAAGAATAGCAATTAAAGGTGGAAGTATAGATAACCAAAGTGGTATGTCACTAGCTTTGGTAGCGTTCTTATTTAGATAAAATAGTTTAGGGCCATGTAATTCAGATTTGATAAAGTATAATTGCTTATCACCTTCTGTTTCTATAGCTATAGTATTGGTTCCTTTTCTTGCATTAACAATAGTTCCGTTAATGTAGATAGCTGAATTTTCAGCAAAATAAAAGTCTTCATCATTGATATCATATTTAAGTTCTATGACTTGATCATCTATTCTGTTTAGGCTAATATCAAAATCAGATTTTGCTACCAATAAAAATGGTAAAGCAAAAATAAGCATCCATACTTTTTTCATGTATTAAAGATAGGGATTAGAATATAAAATGAAAGTCTACTAAGATCTATTCAGTAAAAGGATTACTGTAAGTGGTATCCGTTAATAAACTAGAGTCGTTTAATGTACCTAAGAAAGCTTCTAAATGATCTAGTTGCTCTTCTGTAAGTTGTAGGCCAGTTCCGATGTATTTAAGCGTTGGTGAAACAGAAGGAGAGAAGTGACCACCAGCATTATAATGATCAAGTACCTCTCTTAATGTTTGAAATCTGCCATCATGCATATACGGAGCTGTAAATCCAATGTTTCTTATTGAAGTTGCTTTAAACTTTCCATTGTCGAATTCATTATTACTTACATTTCCATAACCATAATCGTCAAATCCGGTTGTGGTATTGGAGCTATCCAAGCCATTGTTTTGCGCTTGATCTAATTGAAATAAGCCACCTTCAGGATTATGACAATGAAAACAATCTCCTTTTTCTGTGGCATAGATTTGATAACCTAATAATTCTTCATCTTCTAAATTAATTAGCCCTTGCAAGTACTGGTCAAATTTAGAGTTAAAAGAGGTGATAGATCTGATAAATTGAGCTAATGCATTGGTAACAACTTCTTCATTAATATTGTAAGAATTGAAGGCTTCAAATACATGTCTTGGGTAATCTGGATGATTTAATAATCTTTCAAATACAATTGTACTATTACCATTTATTCCATGCGGATTATTTAAAGAAGCAATTACTTTTTCTTCAAGTATATCTTCTCGATTGTCCCAAGCAAAATGACCATCCCAAGCATCATTAAATAAGGCCATAGAATTTCTTTCTAGCGTCAACCCTTTATAGGTATTCCTAAATCTTACACCACGACTTGTAAATGCTTTCTCTTGTTTATGACAATTTGCACATGAAACACTTGAATCGCCAGATATAATTGGATCATAAAATAGTTTTCTTCCTAATAAGACGCCATTTTTAGTTAAAGGATTATCATTATTAGTATAAGGCTGACTTACATAAGAAGGGTATGCTAATTGGTGAGCAGTCGAATCATATGTACCATATTCATAGTTAGGGTCTTTATGCTCCTCCTCTTCCATAACATTTTCTTTATTTCTATCACAAGAAATGAAGATAAGTAATAGAACCATTAATATGTTATTCAATAATTTCAAACGAATGATTAAAGTTTTCGATAAGTTTAAGAGCTAAATCTAATTCTTCTTTATTGGATGTTTGCGTATAATCTTCATTAATAATATCAATGTCGTATACTGCATTAAACAATTCTTCTAAATGAAGATTAAGTTTAAATATTTGCAATCCTTTTCTTTTGATTTTAAAGCCTTCTTTTATTCTTCTTTCATAGAACGTTGCATTAGTACCAACATGATATAAAAGACCATTCATTAAGACGGCAGTATCTTCCTTAAATGTTGCGGTCATCCCTTCTAATTGAAAGAATTTATATCCATTTGCCCAAGACCAGTATGTTCCTTGTTGTGCACTTAGTATATGCTCTGGTTCTAAAGTAGACGGATCTGTATCATTAATTTCAGTGTTTAATCCAGTTCCTAAAATTAAAGCTTTATAGGTGCCACTAGGCAAGGGAATTGTAAAATTAGTTAAAGAAGTATCTAGTAAATCGAAAAACTTAACCTGATCAACGCATCCGATTGTATCTCCTTTTTTTGTAACAGCTTTAAAACTTAAGTAGAATTTTAAGTCTGAAATTCTAAATCTGATATTATCATCATTAACATACTCTCTTGTTGTTTCTATATTCTTACCATATAGGCTAGGATTAAATTCAAATAGAATTAAACCATCTCCTATAGCTCCAGTACAATCTCCTTTTTCATTCTTATTACAAGACAAAAGTACTAAAACCATTAACATCAGAGCGTTTTTGATCATTTTTTATTAACTTAAAGTATGAGTAAAAAGTTCGCTTTATTTTTTGCAATACTTGCTTTTCTGACTTATCAGTTAGCTGCGCAACAGTATTTCAAATATAACGATACTTTAGAAGTATTCGATCAAAACGGTACAGAATTGTCTTTGCCATGGTTAGGTGGCTTTAATACACCGCAGTATTCTGAGATCGATGCAAACAAAGATGGTATAAAGGACTTAGCCATTTTCGATCGATATTCTAGAAAGACAGTATTATTATTAAGGGACGATGAAGGACAATTTAAAAGGTCTTATTACGATGAGTTTGCTTTTCCTTATATGAAGTATTGGATGATCTTGAAAGATTATAATAAAGATGGCTTAGCAGATCTGTTTTATGGAAATCCACTTGGTGTTGGTTTGTATAAGAATATGAGTAATAGAGAACAATTCAGCTTTAAAGAAAAAAGTGATGTACTGAAATATGAAAATTCATCTGGTACAATGATTAATATTTATATCCCAACAACAGATATTCCAATTATTGACGATGTAGATGGTGATGGCGATATTGATATCTTATCATTTTGGGTTTTAGGATCTAGTTTAAGTATGTATTCTAATGTCAATGTTAATTTGGGATTAGATACTTTCTTATTCGATAAAACTTCTACATGTTGGGGAGGTTTTGAAGAATCAGATACATCTAATGCTTTAGAATTAAATGCATGTGGAGGTAGATCAGTAGCATCAGGTTCTAGACATTCTGGTTCTACTATAGCTATGTTTGATGGAAATGGAGATGGTAAGAATGATATTTTGATTGGAGATATTTCATACCCTAACCTTACATTTTTGCAAAATGGGGGAACAAATAGGGATGTAAATATGGTCAGTCAACAGACGCTTTGGCCTAGCCAGAATGAATCGGTGGATATGGATATTTTTCCCGCAGCATATAGGGTTGATGTTGACCAAGATGGTTTAGATGATATACTAACAGCATATAATAATACGACTTATGATAGTAGGCAGAGCACTTGGTATTATAGGCAAACTGAAGAAGGTTATATACTTCAGCAGAAGGACTATTTGCAAGATGTCTCTTTAGATTTTGGCGAGTTAAGTAATCCACATTTATTTGATGTCAATGAAGATGGTTTAATGGATCTTTTGGTGACCTATAAATACTATAATGAAGATAGTTCTTCAAAGATTGCAAGGATTGCATATTTGAAAAATATAGGAAGCGATACTATTCCAAAATTTAGAATTATCAATGAGAATTGGAGTGATATTGCGAGTTTTGAATTTAGTCAGATTGATATTACATCAGCTGATGTTGATGGAGATGAGCAAGATGAAATTATTATTGGAGATCAAACTGGGGTAATTCATTTATTTGAGTTTATTGATTCTAATATAAGTCTAAGTCAAGCTAATTACTTAGGTATTGAAGTAGACAGAAATGCCTGTCCTGCTTTTATTGATATCGATAATGATGATGATTTAGATTTGATTATAGGAGATCAGTCTGGTCAGGTTAAATTTTACAGAAATATAAATGGGATATATACCTTAGAAGATTCGGATTTCGATGCTATAGATACCAAGTCCTCAGATTCATTTTATGGGAATGCTAATCCTCAATTCTTTATCGATGGTAACAAAACGATTTTATTAATAGGTAGTAAATATGGTAAAGTTTATAAGTATCAATTAGAGGGAGAGACTCTATCACTTGTTGTTGATGATTTTTCTAAATTAAGAGATGGAGAAGTTAGTGCTTTTAGCATAGGAGATCTAAACAATGATGGATTAGAGGACCTGGTGCAGGGAAATATCAGAGGTGGTTTAAGTCTATTCTATGGATCAAATGAAAATCCAGATCCTAATCTTGTAGTAGATGTTATAAGTATTGAGCAGGAAATATTACATGCCTTTCCAAATCCATTCGAAAGGGACATATCAATAAATGATATTGATGAGATAAATAATATTCAATTGATTGACATAAGCGGAAGGATATTCCAATTTGAAATTGAAAATCAACTATCTACTTCACATATCAATGCAGGATTCTATATCCTAAATGTGGAATATAAAAATGGAAAAGTCTTAAGAAAGAAAATGATTAAATATTAGCAGCTAATAATAAGTCTAGATCTGTATGCTTAATATTAAATTTCTCTCCTAAATATTGATTTGTAAGTGCTCCATTGAAAATATAAAGGCCATGTCTTGCACCTTCATTCTGCCATAAGTATTTCTCTAATCCGCCAAAGTCATGACCGTCTAATAAGATAGGTGTAACAATGTGACTCACCGCTTGTGATCCAGTTCTAGATACTCTAGATGCAATGTTAGGTACACAGTAATGAATTACACCATATTTCTTAAATGTAGGCTTGTCATGAGAAGTTACTTCTGAAGTTTCGAAGCATCCACCTTGGTCAATAGAAACATCAATAATTACAGCACCAGATTTCATATGTGAAACCATATTTTCAGTGACAATAATAGGACTTCTACCTTCCTTAGAGTGCAGTGCTCCAATAGCAACATTGCAATCTTTTAATTCTTCCATTAATGTCTTAGGATTAAGGATAGAAGTAAATATTCTTTGATTAAGGTTATTTTGTAGACGCATTAACTTATAAGTGTTATTGTCAAATACCTTAACAATAGCACCCATTCCTAAAGCAGTTCTCGCAGCATATTCTCCAACTACACCAGCACCAAGAATAACAACTTTAGTTGGTGGTACACCAGCAACACCTCCTAATAATATTCCATTACCACCATGGATATTACTCAATTGCTCTGAAGCAATTAGTAGGGCAGCATTACCTGCAATTTCTCCCATTGTTCTTACCATTGGGTAAGTATCAAATCCGTCTTTTAGGTATTCGTAAGCTATACAAGTTACTTTCTTAGACATCAACTTCTTTACAGTGGTGTCCTTTAGTTTTGGAAGGTGCAACGGAGACATTATAATCTGTCCTGGAGACATTACATTGATTTCTTCTTCTGTAGGAGGAGTAACCATTACAATTATCCTAGATTTTTTAAATAAGTCTTCAACATTATAGACAATTTGAGCACCTGCTTCTGTATAATCTGCATCTGGATAGTTAGACCCTAGTCCAGCTTCAGACTGCATAAATACTTCGTTTCCTCTAGCTACCAGTAATGAAACAGACTCTGGTGTTAATGAAACTCTTCGTTCTTGAAAAGAAGAAGCTTTTGGAATACCGATAACTAACTGAGAATCTTTCTTTGAAACTTTAAGTGGCCTTTCTAATGGCGTAACGCCAATTTTTGATGCAATTTTCCCTATATCTGTCTTAATTCCTTTCTTCATTATAATCCGTTGTAATTAGTCTTTCATTATCTTTACCTAAGTTAATAAAAACTTTAACAACCTCCGAAGGAAGTAACTCTTCGATCTTAGAAGGCCATTCTATAAAGCAGTAAGAATTAGAATAAAAATATTCTTCTATTCCTGCATCTAAAGCTTCTTCTACATCATTAATTCTGTACAAGTCCATGTGAAAGATATTACCTTTAGGACTGGCATATTCATTCACTAAAGAATAAGTAGGAGAGCTAGTTTTGTCTTCTACATTTAAGACTTTACAAAGGGCATTTATAAAAGTGGTTTTTCCTCTTCCCATTTCTGCATCAAATGCAAAAATGGCATTACTAGGATGCTGATCTAAAAATGCTTTCGCTACTTCATCTATTTCATCAAGATGTTGAATGATAAACTCCATTAAGATCTAAATTTAACAACAGGGATAATCATTTCTTCTAATGAGATCCCTCCATGCTGAAAGGTATTATTGTAGTAGTTTGCAAAGTGATTATAGTTGTTGGGATATACCA
>JBELBA010000029.1:0-2226 GCA_042095635.1 Chitinophagales bacterium | reverse complement strand
TAAAAAGGTTGTGGTTAGATAAAAAAAGCCACGATTGATATCATGGCTTTTCATTTTTATTTATTTAAGTATTCACTTAAGAGTCCATGGAAGTGATGCACACCTTGTTCTCTTGTTGGTGAAAATCTTCCATTTTGATATAATCTAGATTGAATTCCTTTCTGAACGCCTTCTACTACAAATTCATCTTCTCTTTCTACTTTATCTAATAAAGCTCCAGCTCCTCTTTCTAATTTAGATTCGTCATAGATATAAGTAAGGAAGGATACTTTGGATAAGTCTTTAGCTAGGGGTCTAACGATGTTAATCGATAATCCCCATGGATAGAAATTAAACATCATGTTAGGGAAGATCCAATAGTAATAAGCCGCAATTTCTTGCCCATAATCTTTATGGTTCTCAGGTAGATTAAAACAATCTGTTCCTGGACTACCAGCTCCAACCTGCAAGTTCCAATGTTTACCTACTACAGTTCTATAGTTTTTATAATCTAGCGCTTCATTTAAATCTGGATGAACAAAAGGAATATGGAATCCTTCCAAATAGTTATCACAGTATAATGCCCAGTTCGCATTTACCAAATAGTCTTTAGATCTATTGGCATCAAACTTAAATTGATCTAGTGGTAAGAATCCAACTCTATCTTCCATTTCATTTAGTACTTCAGTAAAGTCGAATAATGGATCGATCGATGCAAATAGAAATTGACCTGCCCAGTTCTTTAAAGGAACTTTAGTTAATCCATCACAAGCTCTTGGGAAGTTCTCAGCTTCTTTAAATTCTGGCATGTTTTTAAAAGAACCATCTAATTCCCATCTTCTTCCATGGTAACCGCACATTAATCCTTTTGCAGGACCAGGGTTATTGATAACAATATTACCTCTGTGCGTACATACATTAGACATACAATTTACTTCACCTTTTTTATTTCTAGTTAAAAGTAAAGGTTCATTTAAGTAACCATCTAAAAGCGTAAATGGATAGGTAGATTCATTTAATCTAACCGTATTCTGCACATCTCCGATATACTGCCACGTTTTTACAAATATCTTTTCCCTTACTTCTTCAAATGCAGCTTGGTCATTATAGAAGGCTCCTGGAAGCGTTGTTGCTTTCTTAATGTCTTTTTCAATTGCTAAATCTAACATAAGGTCGAATTTTGGTTTTATCTAAATTACTAAAAACTAAGTTCGAATCCCGAAAAGCTTAAATAGTGCGTGGTAAAATGATTTGAACAACAATAATGTAGAAATAAAATGCTTATCTAACAAGCATGAACATGCCTTTTAAGACTTTCTCTGTGTGTGTGCTAGGATCATCCGGATTGGGTAATCTAAATCTTAATACATAAACATAAGCACCCATTGGCTTATCTTGTTTTGGTGGACCGTTTTGAGGATAATATCTTCCATCCCATTTAACGGCTGGGTCTTTCGTCTGAAACAATAATTGACCAGTTCTGTCAAATATGGCTAATAGGTAATCTTCCTTTTGCATAAAGACCATATTTGGTCCAAAGCAATCGTTTAAATATATACCACTTGTGTCGCATGGATTACCTCCATATTCACTAGCTGCAATTGGTGTAAATGCATTTGGGATGCCAGACAGATAAGGTGGCCATTGAACTAGGCATAAGGTGTTACTCATACTTTCAATACTATCTATTCCATATAATAGATCTCTATTAGTTGGGGCAGTTTTGGCTTTAATCTTATAACAGAATACACCATCATAGTCTCTTGTTAAAGGATCTCTCGTTTCATCTTCAATATCATGGTCATAGAAACTATCTAATAAGCTTTGAGTTACAGTCCAGTTATCGCTAGAATCAATTTGTTTTAATACCTCATAACTAGTAACACCATTATCCCAAGTAATATAATGTGGCCACTTTAATTCATTTACATATTCGTAGTCTGCATTACCTTCCAAAAACATAGAGGTACCAATATTAGACTCGTGTAACTGATCACAGCTATCTACAGCCATTACTTTATATTGATAGCCTAATTTATCATAAATGGCATTATTATCTAAATAAGACATGGGTACAGAAAGTCTTGCATTTAGGTCTGCAGGATTAACACCATTTGGTAAAGCCACTCTTTCACTCCAAATTTTAGTAAACTGTCCATTAATCTGTCTTCTATGAACTTCAAAACTCTTAATATCGGCTTGGTTATCTGTATAATATTTGATGGCAACACCATTTGTATGTACAGA
>JBELBA010000028.1:0-17642 GCA_042095635.1 Chitinophagales bacterium | reverse complement strand
GCTGCACTCTCAAAAGAATACTTATCATTAAATGCAAACTTATCTTCTCCAGAATAAGCACTGAAATAGACTCTATTCTTATCATTAATTTTCCAATTCAGTTTTGCATTTAGGTCGTAGAAATATAATACCACTGCAGTTCTAGTATTAGGATCTATTTTACGCTGATTGTAAGCCATGATTGGTCTATACAAAGCATCAACATAAGTTCTTCTTCCGGCAACAATAAAAGATGCTTTATTTTTAATAATTGGCCCCTCAATAGTCGCTTTTGATGAAATAATTCCAATGTTTCCTGAAGCCTTATACTTCTTCATATTTCCATCTTTTAATCTGATATCCAAAACCGATGAAAGTCTTCCTCCATATCTTGCAGGATAACCTCCTTTTACTAATTCTACCTTTTTAATAGCGTCTGCATTAAACACTGAGAAGAAACCAAATAAATGAGATGCATTATAGACAGGTGTTCCATCCAACAAAATCAGGTTTTGATCTGGCCCTCCTCCTCTAACATACATACCTGAAGATGCTTCAGAACCAGATTGTACACCTGGCAATAACTGTAAGGCTCTTATCACATCTACTTCTCCTAATATGGCTGGTAATTTCTTGATCTGATCAATTGGGATATCAATAGTAGACATTTGAGTAGTCTCTTGTATTTTTTCAGATTTAGTAGCTGTAATTTCAACAGCATCTAATAATGCTGGAGCCAATTCTAAATCTTCTCTTACATCAACTGTTAAACTATAAGTCTTTTTAATGGGACTATATCCAACAAATGAATAAACGATAGTTACATCGGAAGTATCTACTTTTAAGGAAAAGAATCCATAAACATTACTAACTGTTCCATTTGATGTTCCATCGACAATGATGGTAGCACCAATCATGGACTCTCCAGTTTCTCCATCCTTCAAATAACCACTAATAGTGTATTGAGCAAAAATAATTGGACAGCTAAAAAGTATAAATAATATGCTCAGAAGTTTTTTCACGCTATAAAGGTATCCTTAATATTCTACTATTTATAACTAATTAACAATACCTCATTATAGTGAAACACAAGTTTCAATGTTTTAATTCTGCGCATAATTAACTATCTTAAACATCTAACAAATACTTAAATCAAATAATTATTTTATGAAAAATCTATGGATTATCGCACTAACCGTATTGATTATTTCATGCACTCCGCAACCAGAAGCTTGTTTCACAGCAAATAGTGAAGAAATTGCTTTTGGAGGAACATTGACTTTAAACAATTGTTCTAAGCATGCTGGTACAATCGACATTAACTGGAAAGATGGATTGTTTGAAGAACAAGGTGTCTTATCTCACCAATACACATTACCAGGTGATTACTCAATTGATATTACTGTATGGTCTAATAACCAAAAGAAGTATGATGAAACCACTGTTGATGTAACTGTTTTAGAGCCAGACTTAGCTTTATTAAGAGCTAACTGGCATAACTACTTAGTTGAAGTAAGAACGCCAACAGCTGATGAAACTGTTGCTGCAGCATTAGCAGAAACAGATGTAGTAGCTACTGACTTAGGAAGCGAATCACTTTATACTTTAGATACTGACTTTGATTATTCTATCTCCGATAACAATGCTTTAGTGACTAATGAAAATGATGAAACTGAAAGTTTAACTTGGTCTTCAGCGCCTCAAGCTGTACTTTGGATCGGTGGTTATAAATATAACGTTGTAACTTTAAATAGTACTGAGATGATCCTCAGAACTAATGATGCAACTCAATTTGAAAAGTATGATTATGATGACGAATACGAAACAGAAAATTTCGATGGTTATTTCTTATTCTACTTCAGAAAATAAAATCAATAAAATTTAATAGATAAAAAAGCCACTCAAATGAGTGGCTTTTTTATTATTGGGTCATATTTACTTTTACATCCCATTTTCAATAATAAATGGATCTCTACTTTGCTTGGTACTATCCCCTATCTCCATAGCTACTTCCAAATAAGACCCTATATTAAAAAAGCCCAATGGTTCAGCACCTAGTGTGTCTTTATTGGTCAAATTAGTTCTTAAATTAGAAACTGGTGCTGCAAATAAAGCAAACTGCGAATTAGATTGTTGATCTCTAACACCTCCATAAAATTCATAGGCTCCAATGCTCATAGATTCGTATTCAACTCTAGCAATATCTCCCTCTTTCCATCTTGTTTGATTAACAGAAAACCTTAAAGGTGGAATAAACTGTAATCCATCATATTCACTAGGAAAACCAAATGATGCATCATACGCAATAATAATATTAGCAGGTGTCCCTAGCATAGTATCATTTTTAAAAGGCATTACTCTATAAATATCATTAAAGCCAACAGGATCTCTAGGATAAACTAATACATAATAACCAGCCGGAGTTAAAATATCTGCAGTTCCATCGTCATAATACCAGGTAGCACTATCCATTATAACAGGTCTATTACACATGGCCTCGCCAACATAATGATCTAAACCATCAATAACATGCAACTCATAATTTCCATAAACCTGACCTAAAACATCAGCTGAGTCATTTATTTCATAGATATATTTTCCTGAATCCGTGTGTATAAAAGAAAAGGTATCCGTATAAATCTTAGCATCACCATTACCTTGAAATTCAAGTATGTAAACATCAGCATCACTGACGAATGCAGATTCATTTGGATCAAAATATTGTGTACTTCTATTTAAATGAATCATCTGATCTTTTACACCATTATTAACCCAGGCATCAATAATCAATTGAACTTGACCTTGGTTTAATTCCACATCAATAACATCTTCACAAGAATAAAAACCTAAGATGCTGAGTAATATTATAAATAAATGAAGCTTTTTCATCTGCCTAGAAATTAAAATTATAAGTTATGGATGGCACTATATCGCCAATAATAGAATATCTCACCGCTTCAAAGTTACCAGGAAGCGTAGAGCTTTCTTGAAAGAAAATTGAGAATGCGTTTCTTCTTCTGTATACGTTATAAACGGCTAGTACAATATGATGATCAAACTTTCTGCCTAGAATATTAAATCCACTAAAATATCGTGTTGCAGCAATATCCAATCTATGATAATCCGATATTCTTTCTCCATTCCTAAGATCTAAAGGATTATGCTGAATAACTATCCCTTGTATTTCATATTTCGTGGTAGGAAATGTAGCTGGTGTTCCACTAGCGTATACTAAGTTAGAAGAGAAAGACCATTTTTTGCTGAGGTCATAAATTAGCGTCGTGTTAAAGTTATGCATTTTATCAAACCTAGAAGCATACCACTCATTATTATTAATTCCTTCTACTTTTCGCTCAGATCTAGATAAAGTATAACTTATCCATCCATTAAACTTCCCTTTGGCTTTTTTTAAATAAAATTCCGCTCCGTAGGCTCTGCCTCTGCCGGACAATAAATCCGCTTCTAGAAATGGGTTTAATAATAAATTAGCACCTGATACATAATCAATTTGATTCTGCATGTCTTTAAAGTATAATTCTACTGAAGTCTCGTACAAATTATCCTTAAAGTTTCTAAAGTATCCAAAAGCTACTTGATCAGCAATTTGCGGCTTAATATTATTACTACTAGGCGTCCATAAGTCAAGCGGAGTTGAAGCTGTTGTATTAGAAACCAAATGAACATATTGTGTCATTCTATTATAAGAAGCCTTAATGGAGGAATTTTCATCCGTTGAATATTTTAAAGAAAGCCTCGGTTCTAAGTTATGATATAATTGTGCGTGTTCAAATTGACCATATCCTTGAACTCCAGCAAGTTGCCTTCTAACTCCAGGGGTAGTTTCAGTGAAAGTATAGGTGGTTATAGAATCTAAGAATCCATAACTGTAAAGCGAATATCTAAGTCCGTATTGTAAACTAAGAATTTCGTTAACTTTCTGTTCATTACCCAAATAAATAGATCCTTCGGTTGAATATTTCTTATCCAAAGAAATATTTTGTTCTACTCCGTTATTAGTTGAAACAGCATTTCCTGGTTCAAACATAAAACCAATAAGCTGAGCACCAAATGTAAGTGTATTACTCGGGTTAGCATACCAAGTCATTTCCGCTTTCGGGGATAAATTTAATATTCTTGAAGACCAATCAAAGGCATTATCACCACTTCCGAATCTAATTTTATAATTATAATCAGAGTGAATAAGCGTAAAATTAGAAAACAACTTCTCGCCAAAAACTCTATTATAACGAAGCGTGTTTGTATTATTTCCCCAATCAAAGCCGAAACCAATGTCTATAACATCTCTTCCAGTGTAATGAGATAAGAACAACCTATTCCTATCATTTATTTTATAATTTCCCTTCATAGTTAAATCATAGAAATAGAACTTAACATCTTCAAATCCATCTGGTAAAAATGGCTTGGCTAATACATCTATGTAAGATCTTCTTGCTGCTACAATAATGGAACCCTTATTTTTTTGAATAGGCCCTTCTAAACTTAACCTTGAAAAAATAGTACCAATACCTCCGGTTCCTTCAAATCTTTTTAAATTTCCCTCTTTCATTCTTATGTCCAATAAAGAAGATAACCTACCACCAAACTGTGCGGGTATTCCTCCTTTTATAAGTTTTACATCCTTAACAGCATCTGGATTAAAAACGGAGAAAAAACCTAATAAATGACTAGAGTTGTAAACCGGTGCTTCATCTAGTAATACTAAATTTTGATCAACGCCACCACCTCTTACATTAAAACCAGAAGCGCCTTCGCCAACTGTAGAAACACCCGGGAGTGTCTGAATACTTTTTATAACATCAACCTCTCCTAGCAAAGCTGGCATTTTTTTGATCGTTCCAATATCCATTTTAGCTACACTCATCTCTATGGATTGAACATTTTCATTTTGCTTTTTTCCACTAACAATTACCTCTTGTAAAATTTCTTTGTCCTCTTGTAACTCTATATCAATCTTTATATTATCATCTAGATTTATTTGCTTTAGGACCGTTTTATAACCTATATAGGAGTATTTAATATTATATGTTCCTTTTGGGAGTGTAATAGAATAAAAACCATAAACATTGGTAACTGTACCTGATTTAATCTCTTGAACATATACCGTAGAGGCGATTAATTCCTCCCCAGAGGCTATATCTTCAATGTAACCTGAAATCGTGAATTTTTCTTGAGCCATTGAAAATGATGTGATCAATAGCATTAAATATAAAATGAAATTTCTTTCAAACATTATTTTTAAAATTTTAGAATTTCGAAGTTAAACAGAATAATCTTAGAAAAGATAAAATTAATGTATATACATTTAATTGGTCGACAAATAAACTAAACCCATCGACAACAAGCAAAAAATAAACTTTGAATATAATAAAAGCTTGAAAAAAGGATAATTGTTATTTAATTAAACAATAAATGGCTGAAACGAATGTTTCAGCCATTTAAAATTTATCCAAAGACTTGTTTACTGTATAAAAGTAAACATTATTCTGGTTTTGCTAAAAACTTAAAGAAATACGGTATAGTTTCAATTCCTTTATTAAAGTTAAACACACCATATTTCTCATTTGGTGAATGAATAGCATCAGACGCTAAACCAAATCCCATTAGAATTGTCTTTAATCCTAATACAGATTCGAACATTGAAACGATTGGGATACTGCCTCCACTTCTTGTTGGGATAGGTTCTTTTCCAAAAGTGGTTTTCATGGCTTTACTCGCAGCTCTATAAGCAGGAAAATCTGTAGGAACAACAA
Source organism: Chitinophagales bacterium (assembly GCA_042095635.1). Lineage (GTDB taxonomy): Bacteria > Bacteroidota > Bacteroidia > Chitinophagales > CAJXBJ01 > JBELBA01. The sequence continues at coordinate 11,892 of JBELBA010000028.1, read as the reverse complement.
CCCCCTGACCACCATGATGTGGTGTTACTTTTACTGATACACTTTTAGGTGCGATATTTTCGAAATGCTTTTGGAATAAAGCAGTTATAACATCTGTGTCTTGTTTAGGAACTAAACGCATTGAAATCTTTGCATAAGCTTTAGATGCAATAACAGTTTTTGCGCCTTCTCCTGTATAACCACCCCACATTCCATTTACATCTAAAGTCGGTCTAATTGAAGTTCTCTCAATAGTAGTATATCCCTCTTCTCCATCAATGTCTGATAGTCCAATATGTTCTTTATAATCTTCTAATACAAATGGTGCTTTATTTAAAGCAGCTCTATCTTCAGCAGATAAATCCTCTACATCATCATAGAAACCAGGAATAGTAATATGATTATTCTCATCTGTTAATTCAGCAATCATTTTAGCCAATATGTTTAATGGATTACCTACTGCACCTCCATATAAACCAGAATGTAAATCTCTATTTGGTCCTGTAACTTCTACTTCAACGTAACTTAAACCTCTTAAGCCAACACAAATAGAAGGTGTATCATTTGCTATCATATCTGTATCAGAAACTAAAACAACGTCTGCTTTTAATTTTTCTTTATTCTCTTCACAGAAAGTTCCTAAATTATCAGAACCTACTTCTTCCTCTCCTTCAATGATAAACTTAACATTACATGGTAATGTCTGTGTCTTCATCATCATTTCAAATGCCTTAACATGCATATACATTTGACCTTTATCGTCGCATGCACCTCTTGCATAAATATTACCATCCTTGATAACAGGCTCGAATGGAGGAGCATCCCATAACTCATATGGATCAGCAGGTTGAACATCGTAATGTCCATAAACTAAAATGGTTGGAAGTGTAGGATCAATAATTTTTTCTCCATATACAATAGGATAACCTGCTGTAGGACAAACTTCAACTTTATCTGCACCAGCAGCTTCAAATTTCTCTTTTAAGTATTCTGCTGCTTCAAATACATCATCCGTAAACTTAGGATCTGCACTTACTGAAGGGATACTTAATAACTCGATTAATTCGTTTAAAAATCTTCCTTTATTTTCTTCTTGATAGGTTTTCCAAACTTCCATAACATTCGTTTTAGATTTACATGTACAAATATAAGGATAAACTCGTAAAATTAAGGTCTAAGGTGCAATCTTGAACTCCTCAATTCGATTAATTAGAGGAAGGGTTGAATCCATTCGATGAATGGAATCTGAAAGACAACCTATTTGGACATTATGATAATAATGAAGAATGATATCTTCGTAAGAGAATCCTTGCAAGGACATTTGATAAGCACCTTCTTGAGACATCCCTACACCATGCCCATATCCTCTTCCTTCAAATACTACACTATCTCCTCTTTCTATAACATTGAATAAGGCTGATTTTAATCTAAAGTGCTTCCTAATATCTATCATTAATAGCACAGAGTCTCCAACTTTCCAAAACTTCCTTCTATCATATTCGTGATTAATCAGATAATCATCTGGTATAGAATCATATTTATACATGAGATAAACATGCCACTCATTCTTAGGAATTTTATAAGTCCATTCATAGTGCTTCCCAAACATCGAAAAAGAGTCTTCTACCTCTTCACAATATTCTAGATCTTTAGACCAGACGTAACTTGCTCTGCTAGTTAAGCCTCCACTATTAGAATGAAATAATGCATCAATGAATTGAAAACTCGTATCAAGTATCACTTCATTACTGGTAGCCTTCACAGCATCAACAATCTTCTTTTCCCAATTGTTAACACCAACATAAACTTGACAATCTACCTGATCTGTTAAATCGAAACCTTTGTCTAAGTTCTTACCTAAGTTTCTTAAAGTATAAGTTCTAGAAATAATAGCCATGGATTTTAAAAACTCTGGGTCATATAATCCTCCAACTTCTGCTCTTAATACACCAACTAAATAATCATCTAACTCTAGAATATTAATAATTTTTAATTCATTACCATCTGCAGTGATCAAAATAGCTCCTTTGTACTTAAAGTCTACTGGCTGATCATTAATACTTTTAATCTGAAAGATACAACCAGGTCTTGTTGCATCTACTCTTAGAAAGAAGGATTTTTTGAAATACTTCTGATCCTTCTTCTCAGTTAATATCTCGTGATTATATGCTCTTACAATAAAGGTCTCATTGACTTCCATTGTTCTAATAAACTGTCCTTGGGAAGAAAGATTGTATGTTCCGTTTAGCACATTAACTTCTATCTTATTTTTTTCTAGATTGTTTAGTATACTCACATTTACATTAACCTGCGCAGTTAATGCAATAGCGCATAAAACAAAACATATAAGACTTAGTACTTTCAATTATTTCGACTTAGAACAATCAAAAATAATACTTGCTGCGTTCTTAGCCGCATTTTGATCGCCTAATTTTTTAACAACTGCAGCATAGCCTTTCTTCACTTTTGTAGAATCCTTTAACAGGGTAAACAATTGAAATTGAATATTCTCAATAGTACATTCATCTTGGATAAGTTCTTTTACTACTTTTCTTTCTGCTATTAGATTTACTAAAGATATAAAAGGAACCTTTACTAGACGTTTTCCTATTTCATATAAAACTCTTGTTCCTTCATAAACCACTACCTGAGGCACGTTGTGTAAAGCTGTTTCTAATGTTGCTGTACCAGAAGTAACAACTGCAGCTTCGGCATTGTTTAACAAATCGTAAGTTTGATCGAAAACAATCTTAATATTTGCTACATGATAATCCTCTAAAGTATTTGGACTAATACCAGCTATAATAAATTGAAATTGAGGAAAGTATTCTTCTAATTGATTAAACTTAGGTAATAACCTTTCTAATTCTTGTTTTCTACTACCTGGTAATAAAGCAATAATTGGTAAGTCAGATAAGTTATTGTCTAGTCTAAAAGAAGATGAATATTGATGTGCAGCCTTAACCTGAATGAGCGGATGACCAACATAATCGACCTCCATTCCTTTTTCCTTAAAGAACTTCTGCTCAAATGGCAGAATCACCATTAGTTTATCTACAAACAATTTGAGTTTTTCTACTCGTTTCTCTTTCCATGCCCAGACTTGCGGAGCTATGTAATAAGCTACTTTATAAGATTTAGATTTTGCCCATTGTGCAATTCTAAGATTAAAACCTGGATAATCAATTAATACGACTATATCTGGCTGAAAGCTTTCTATATCCTTTTTACAAAAAGCGATATTCTTAAGAATGGTTCTTATATTTTTAACTACTGCAACAAAGCCCATGAAGGCTAGTTCCTTAATATGTTTTACAGGCTCACCATTTATGCCTTTCATTTTATCACCACCCCAATATCTAAATTCTGCTTCAAGATCTTGCTCTAAGATAGACTGCATTAGAAAAGATCCGTGTAGATCTCCAGATACTTCTCCTGCGATGATATAATATTTCATACTAGATTAAAGCGTAAATGAGAACGACCAAGAAACATAAAAATGTTGAAGCTATTACACCCTTAGATGCATTATTCATTTTCAAATAGAAAGTTGGTAAAAAGACCAATAGGTTAGATAAACAGCCTAATTTGAAAACAGCCACCATATAACTAGTTAAATGACTTGCCATTTCTGAAGAAATACTAAAACTAAACTTTGAAGCAAAAGCTATCTGATAAATGATAAAACCAGTGATAGGCGGAAGTATAATTCCTGCAACTAAACCTAACCAAAATTTATCTAATGTATACTTATTCATCCTCAAATCTAGTTTTTATTTCGTCGATAATAGCATGTGCGGTATGATCTACGTGCACTGGCACTATAGTAATGTATCCTTCTTCTAAATATTGTATATCTGTATCTTTGCCTTCATCCTGGTTAACAAACTCTCCATGTAACCAATAGCATTCGTTACCATGATGATCTTTTCGGACCTCAAACTCCTCTACCCATTTAGAATGTGCCTGTCTACAGACCTTAATCCCTTTAATGTCCTCCGGTTTTAATAAAGGAATATTTACATTGATTAAAGAATTTGATGGTAAATTCTTAGCTAGCACTGAAGAAGTAATAGATTTAACAAATGGCTTACAAGGCTCAAAATTTGCATCCTCAGACCAATCTAATAAAGAAAAAGCGATTGATTGAATACCTTCCAAACTTGCTTCTTTAGCTCCGGATACTGTTCCAGAATAAACAATATTAATAGCAGCATTAGAACCATGATTAATTCCTGATACACAAATATCAGGTTTTTCACCTTTAAAAAGAATTGCTTTTGCCAATTTAACACAATCGGCAGGTGTACCCGTACCTTCATAGGCTTCAATATCATCGCCAAAGGTATTAACCTTGCGCATGTATAAAGGTTCTGTAATGGTTATTCCCCATCCTTTTGCAGATTGAGGCTGAGCAGGTGCTACAACTACAACTCTACCTAAATCCTTTACTGCTTCTACCAATGCTCTTATTCCGCCAGCATTAATCCCATCATCATTGGTTACTAATATTGTTTTCTCCATCTACTAGAAAATTAACAATACTATTGTAAATATTACAATTCCACCAAGCATTAATATTAAAGTATAAGGTAAAATATCTTTTGCTTTCAATCCTGTTATACCTAATAAAGGCAGTGCCCAGAAAGGTTGTAGCATATTTGTTAACTGATCACCATAACACATAGCCATAATACCTTTACTTAGACCTACCCCTAAAGCATGACATGCTTCAATAATAATTGGTCCTTGTACTGCCCATTGTCCGCCACCACTTGGCACAAAAACATTAATGATACCTGCAGAAATAAACGTATATAATGGTAATGTTAACGCTGTAGATATACTTACAAAGTAATCTGACATTGCATGTGCAATTCCACCATCTTGCATGATTCCCATAATACCAAAATACAATGGAAATTGAATAAGTATCCCTGCTCCATCAACTATAGCTCTATCTAAAGCTCTTATAAAAGAGAAAATGTTCTTATGTAGTAATACTGCAATTGCAAATAAAGCCAAGTTCATGATGTTTAATCCTAAATTGAATAAACCAACATCTACTAATCTATAGATCACGTATGCTAATAATACAAATCCTGTTATCCTTGCAAACCAATGAGAATGATCTAAGTTTTCTGCGCCAATTAATTTATCAGAACTCTTTCTAGGAGATGCCGACTTTGGTATATAAATTGGAACTGGTTTGGTCTTCTTAGCCACAAAAAACATCAGGATTGGCAATAGCCCCATCAATAATAAAGAAGCTGCTATATTCATCTTAGAAAATATCGTTTCACTTGTTGGAATTATTCCCATCAAGCTAGATAATTCGTGTTCTTTAGAAATTAATAATGGCGCAGAACCAGATAATCCTCCATGCCAAACCATTAAGCCTGCATATCCTGCAGCACCAATAATACCATAATGAATCGGGATACTATTTCGTTTCGCATATTCTCCTACTTTTCTGGCAAAGATGGCACCTGTGATTAGGCCAAGGCCCCAATTAAATAAACCAGTAATTACAGAAACTAATGTTACTACCAATGCAGCTGTTGCTCCATTATCAACGGTATCTAACAACCAATCTGTCGCTTTATCAAACGGTTTACTTAATGCAATGATATGACCTACTACTAGCATATACATGCATTGGAAGGCGAAGTTATTTCCTTCCCAAAGCTTTCCTTCCCAAAACTCCGCCGTCTCTAGCCAACCATTACCCATTCCTAAAACGGAAATGATATAAACAACTAAAGTTAAAATTATTGCAATAGTGAATGGCGCAGGAAGTAAGTACCTCGCACCTCTGATATACTTTTCTGAAAATGAAGACATCTCTTCTAAGTTTGATTTAACTATATATAGTTGATTTTACGCCTTACAAAAGTTGATGTTATTCACTTTTACACCTGATAATACTCAATGAATAAATTTTGCTTCGATAAGATAATTCGCATCTTCTAAAACCTTCACATCTTGCACACCATTAATTTGGTATCCATCTCTGCTATTATAAATTAATTCTCGCTCTGCTTTATACAGATAATTATCGGATCGATAGACGATCAATATTTCTAACACTTTAGACATTTCTGCATCTTCATAGATAATTACAGCTTTCCTGTAAGGGATTTTTTCACTATCAAAAGTATATTCAATAGCATATTCAGCAAAGGATACAGCATTAGTATCAATCTTAACATGTGCTACCCAAGCAGGTTTATTAATATCTATTCTAAATGGTCATAGCTCTTTATTCCAATCAGCAGCAGTAATTATAGTATCTTCTACTGTACCATTAAATTCGTAGTGTTTTTGCAATCGAATTTGCTGATCCATTAATCTATCTACTTCCGCATCGATATAGGCTTCAAAATCAAAAAAATGCTTTTTCGTATATGCATCAGCACTAGAACAAGCCTGCAAAATTAAGATCAATATGATTATGGAATATCTCATCTATACTAAAATTTCTCCTGTCATTTCTGAAGGGATTTCTAAGCCCATTAACTTTAATATTGTTGGTGCCACATCTCCTAATTTACCACTTTTAATAGCAGGTACATCATCACCAATTAAGAACCAAGGAACTAGGTTTTTAGAATGGGCCGTATTAGGACTTCCATCCGCATTAACTAAGAAATCTGAGTTACCATGATCTGCAGTTAAAAAGATAGTATAACCATGCGCTAATGCAGCTTCAGTTAAATCCTTTACACAAGTATCTACGGTTTCAGCTGCTTTCATAGCCGCAGACCATACACCTGTATGGCCTACCATATCTGTATTCGCAAAGTTTAGACATACAAAGTCTAATTCTTCTTTCTCTATTTCTGATACAATAGCATCTCTTATTTCAAAAGCACTCATTTCTGGCTGTAAGTCATAAGTTGCGACTTTAGGAGAATTAATCATAATTCTACTTTCTCCTTCAAAGTTAGCTTCTCTACCTCCAGAGTAAAAGAAAGAAACGTGTGGATATTTCTCTGTTTCCGCAATCCTTAGTTGCTTCTTTCCAGCTTTTGATACAACTTCTCCAAGCGTATTAGATAAGTTATCTTTTCTAAAAATAACTTCAACACCTTTAAAAGCGGCATCATATTCTGTCATGGTAACATAATGAAGATCTAGCTTATGCATGTTAAATTCATGCATATCTTCTTGTGTCAATACTTGAGTAATCTCTCTACATCTATCTGTTCTAAAATTAAAACAAACGACTACATCTCCAGCTTTAATACTTCCAACAGGCTTTCCATTCTCATCTACTTTAACCACAGGTTCAATAAATTCATCTGTAATACCATCGATATAAGACTTACGAATAGCGTCAATGATAGAAGTAGTTGTGGCACCTTCTCCATTGACCATCATATCATAAGCCTTCTTTACTCTATCCCATCTTTTATCTCTATCCATACCATAGTATCTTCCTACCATAGTAGCAATTTCTCCTACACTTCCTTCTAGGTGATTTTCTAAATTCTCCATGAATTTTAATCCAGACTTAGGATCACAATCCCTACCATCTGTAAATGCATGTATTTTTACATCAGATAATCCTGCACCTTTAGCCATATCACACATGGCTTCTAAATGTCTTTGTGAAGAATGCACTCCACCTTCAGATACTAAACCTACAAAATGTAGGGTCTTTCGTTCATTTTTAGCTTTAGCAAAGGCCGTTTTTAAAGTTTTGTTATCTGCTAAGGATTTATCTTTTACTGCATTATTAATTCTTAATAACTCTTGATAAACCACTCTACCTGCACCCAAATTCATATGACCTACTTCAGAATTTCCCATCTGGTCTCCTGGCAAACCTACTGCCTCACCATGTGTCACTAATTCTGCATTTGGATATTTAGCATATAAACTATCTACAAATGGAGTATTGGCCGCTTTGATTGCATCAGCAGATTCAATCTGCCCGTGCCCCCATCCATCCATAATAACCAAAATGACCTTTCTATTTTCCATGCCACAAAACTAAGAATTTCTCATGTCATTTCTTATTTTTGAAAAAGCTTAATAACCTTATACTCAAGACTTTCAAAATGAGAAAAATCATAATAAGTATTTGCTTCCTATTCGCCATCAATATAGTAGTTGGACAAGAAGCTGTTCAGATCATTGATGAAATAGCAATTATCATCAAAGCAAAGAATGAACAAGAATTAAGCAGGCACTTAGCTCCGCATGTAGAAATCACTTTAAATGATGTTCCTAAAGAACATACTAAAGTGCAAGCCTTAGATGTTTTGGTTAAGTTTTTAAAGGATCTAGATATTACATCTTATGATATCGTTCATATATCTGAAGTAGATAAAGAAAGCCAATATGTTATCACTAAACTAGTGACCAAAAATAAAACCTACTCTTCTAGTTTTTTCATCACAAAAATTAAAGGGAAGCATTTAATTAGAGAAATAAACTTTAAAGATGAAGTACCAACAAGCCATTAATAAATACATCCAATTAGCTTTAGAAGAAGATATTAAAGAAGGAGATCATACTTCCTTATCAACGATTCCTAGTGATGCAAATGGGAAAGCACAATTAATTGTAAAAGATGAAGGTGTTATTGCAGGGATAGAAGTTGCGGAAGCTATTGCAGCAGCAGTTGATCCTAAACTTAAAATGAATATCTTAATTACTGATGGAACTTGGGTTAAATACGGAGACATAGCATTTACAATGGAAGGACCTTCGCAATCGATTGTTACTGCAGAGCGATTAATCTTAAACTGTATGCAAAGAATGAGTGGAATTGCTACCACTACAAAAGAGTATGTAGATCTGATTAAACATACCGATTGTAAGTTATTAGATACTCGTAAGACAACGCCTAACTTTAGAGCTTTTCAAAAAGAAGCAGTAGTTATTGGTGGTGGTCATAATCATAGATTTGGATTATATGACATGATTATGATCAAAGATAATCATGTTGATTTTGCTGGTGGTGTAGTAGAAGCTATAGATGCTACACAAAGTTATCTTGCCAAAAATAAATTAGATCTTAAAGTTGAAATTGAAATTAGAACGGCTGCAGAATTAGATCAAGCATTAGAAAGAGGTGATATTGATAGAATCATGTTAGATAATCATAGCCCTGAAGAGATCAAAAATGCTTTAACTAAAATTGAAAAAAGATTTGAAACTGAAGCTTCTGGAGGAATCACTAAAACCACTTTAGTAGATTATGCAGAAACTGGTGTAGACTTCATTTCTGTAGGTGCTTTAACACACTCATCTAAAAGTTTAGATATGAGTTTAAAAGCTTGTTAATTTTTATCTTATTGATTATCAGTAAGTTAAGAATTATTTTATATTATAATGTAACCTAAAAAACAATGATACCGTAACATTAGGCACATAGTTTAATTGGTTTAAGGTTAATGAATTGCGTAAAAACCTTCTCGTAAAGCGAGAAGGTTTTTTTTTTATGCATAAACTTTCTTGCACACTTATTTTATCCCTCAGGCAACCCTTTTATTTTTATCTTCGACTAAGTGCTGAGCACATGATATTTAGTAAGGAGAAATATCATCAAAAGGTTTATATAAAAGAGATGACTGGTATTAATACACTATTAACCTAGGTTCAGTCATTTCTTCCATTGCATAAGTGATACCTTCCCTACCCAATCCAGAATCTTTTACACCACCATATGGCATGGTATCGACTCTAAATCCAGGTACATTATTAAAGATGATTCCTCCCACTTCTAAATGATGACTTATCCATTTAATCTTTTCAATATCTCTCACAAACATACCAGCTTGCAATCCGAATTTAGAATCATTGAGTTTTTCAACTGCAACTTTATAGTCTTTAACCGGTTCTACTATCACTACTGGTCCAAAGACTTCCTCACAACTTACTTTTAAATCAGGGTTTACATTAGCCAATAATGTTGGGGCATATAATCTATGCGCTTGATTAATTACAGTACCTCCAGTAATTATTTCTGCTCCAGCTTCTTTTGCTTCTAGTACCCAATCATTTATTCTATTGACATGTATATCATCAATTAATGGACCTACGATTGTATCCTCCTTATTAGGATCCCCTACTTTTAATTTTTCTGATGCGAATTTTAATGCTTCTACAAATGCAGTATAAATACTTTCATGGATATATATTCTTTGTGTTGAGATACAGATCTGGCCACTATACAAGAATGCACCAATTGCACATTGTGCTGCAACCTTATCTATATCTGTATCTTCATCAATATATGCACCTGCATTTCCTCCTAACTCTAAAGCTACTTTCTTCTTACCTGCAATATCCTTTAGTTTCCATCCTATTTGAGGACTACCAGTAAAAGAGAGCATTTTAAATACATCAGACTTTACCATCGTCTCCGCATTTTCAATACTAGTATGTAATACATTTAAGACGCCATTTGGACCTCCTACTTCATCAAATAATTGAGCAAAAGCTAATAATGATAAAGGTGTATAAGGAGAGGGCTTTATAAGAATAGAACAACCAACCGCTAGTGCTGGTCCTATTTTATGCAAAGCTAAATTTAATGGAAAGTTAAAAGGTGCAATTCCTAGGACAGGACCAATTGGCTTTTTAATGGTATAGGCAGTTTTAGTACTTCCAGCACCATAATCCATTGGTATCATTTCACCAGTAAATTGAGTAGATTGTCTAGCACAATTGAATAATGTTGTAATCGATCTTTCTACTTCTGCTTTGGCATAAGTGATAGGTTTACCAGCTTCTTGGCTAATTAACTGAGCAAAGAAATCTTTATTAGCTTTTAATGCTTCAGTTAATTTTAACAATAAGTTCTGGCGTTCTTCCGCTGTTGTATTACTATAAGACTGAAAGGCTATCTCTGTATTAGTTATAGCCTCTTCTAACAAAGCTGCATTGGCCTCCGGAACAGTATTAATCACTTCTGAAGTATACTTATTGATCACCTCTAATTGATGATCACCATCTGTTCTCCATTCCCCATTAATATAATTTCCGTTTGGTACTTGCATAGCCTAATCTTTCCCTAAAAATAACAAAAGGCCGCTACTTATAATAAATAACGACCTTTCTCTTTGGGGATTTATCTTAATATTATGATACAGTAACCTGCTCTTTTTCAAAAACCACAATCTGCATAATCATTTTATAAAAAGCAATTGATCTATCTTTCCAGAATTCACTTTGTTCACATTGCATTAATACATTGTAAATGCTATGCTTCTCATAATAGAAATCTTTTGTATCGTCTATAAGTATTGAAATGATAAAACGAACCGTATCTACTATTTCTCTTTCTATACCAAAAGCACTTAACTTTTCATAGTAGTTAAAGATGCTGTCATCAAAGCCAAGACAAACTGGTAATGCAATCCAGTTCCATAATTCAGATTGTTTAGCTTCTTTAATATTATTCTTATTAACGAAACTAGTAAACCAAGTTCTATGCTCGTCATCAATGAATATGATTTCCGACTCTAATCTTAATTGCATTGGATTTGCATTTAGATCCGCGCCAATAATGTTTGATATATTTATGATATGATTATTCTGAAGACAACTTCCAGAAAAAGGATAATTTGTAATTTCTAATGCCTGTTCTTTAATTCTAATTTCCATGATCTAGTATTTAATGATGGTCTAAACTAAAGAATAGAATCACATTAAAAATAGCCATTCTTGTAGATGGTTATTAATAGAAAATAAGTGGTCTTGAGAATTGAATAATTGGTTAGGCTAATTAAATTATAGTACATAGCATAAAGAATAAAACTCTGCATAACATTTTTTCACAGGTACCGCCTTATTATCTATTCCCTTAACCTCGTCATCCTTCTCGAATCCATTAAACCCATAGAGCTATATGTCTCTTGAAATTGACTTTAATAAATTCTTAGGCAAAAAAAAAGC
>JBELBA010000027.1:0-18235 GCA_042095635.1 Chitinophagales bacterium | reverse complement strand
ATACCCAGCTATTCATAGTTTCCCATAATGCTCTTACTTCAGGATCATTGTTTTCCCATTTTCTTAGCATTTCTTGAGCTTCAAGAATAATAGGTGCTTGTTTTTTTGCTTCTTCTTCTGATTTACCAGTATCGATCAATTCTTGGATCTCAGCTTTATAAGCTTTGTCAAAAGCAACATAATAGTTTCCAACTAATTTGTCCCCTTTAATACCATTGGTTTCAGGTGTTTCTCCTTGGCCAAACTTCTGCCATGCTAACATTGATTTACAGATATGTATACCTCTGTCATTAATAAGGTTGGCTTTAACCACCTTATTACCTGCAGCTTTTAAGATCTCAGAAATAGCGTATCCTAATAAATTATTTCTGATATGTCCTAAGTGCAATGGCTTATTCGTATTTGGAGAAGAGTATTCTACCATGATCGTTTCACCAGTCGCTTCTAATTTTGGTAAAGTACCAGTGGCCACAAATGAAGTCCAAAAGCTATCTTTAATTACTAGGTTCAAGAATCCTTGTACCACATTAAAATCAATAACGAAATCAGTGTTGGACTTAAAGAATGTTCCTAATTCTTCTCCGATTTGCATCGGTGCTTTCTTAGCCGCTTTTGCAAATGGAAAGCAAACAACAGTAAAGCTTCCTTCAAACTCTTTTCTTGTCTCATTGATAACAAGCTTATCAGCATCAAAGTCTAGTTCATATAATGCTTTTAAAGCATCAATGGTAGCAGATTTTATATCACTAATGATATCTATATTAACGGCAGTCATTACTTTTTGTAATTTGGGTCAATTTTTTCACAAAGGGCTTTAAGAATCATAAAGGCATGTTCTGCCATTTTATTCTTTGTATCTAAAGTTGGGTTGATTTCAGTGAATTCAACACAACATGTTTTCTCTAAAGAACCTAAAGTAGTTACTAACTCTTTAGCTTCCTCAACAGTTAATCCATTTTCTACTGGCGTACCAGTTCCTTTAGAAATTGAGCTATCCATAGAATCTACATCAAACGAGATATAGATCAATTCACAGTTGCTCATTTGCTCTTCAATTTCAGTAATCACCTGAGCAATACCTTTGTTTCTAACTTCTTCGACCGGGAAATTTTTAATTCCATTTTGAACTATAAAATTATCCTCTTCAATCTCAGTATCTCTAACAGCAATAAATGCTAGGTGTTCCGGTTTAATCTTAGGTTGGATACTTCCAGTGTTCTTTAGATTATTCCATGAAGCTTGCGTTTCAAAGTCAGGTTCATTTTTTTGATTAGCTATATTATCCATACCTAAAGCTGTAGCCAAAGGCATTCCATGGATGTTACCAGATGGAGAAGTATAAGGTGTGTGCATGTCTGCATGTGCATCAATCCATACAACACCAATGTTTTTGTTAGGGTATGCTTTCTTAATTCCAGCTATTGTTCCTCCAGCATTACTATGATCTCCAGCAAGTACAATAGGGAAAGAATCTCCTTTTACTTCAGCAGCCACTTTTCTAGCAATACGCTTATACATTGTAATTACACCTTCAATTCTTCTAGCACAAGTGTTAGAGTCTTTTATGAAAAGATAATTATCTTCATTCTGAACTTCATCAGAGTGAATGTATAAAAATAGGTCATCGTTTCTATTTGCACATGCAACTTTAAGGGCGTCTATTCCTAAACTTGCACCTCTTGTTCCTGCACCTATTTCCGATTTAACTTCTATAAATTTGATACCAGACATTTATTTTCGAATTTTGGACACACAAAATTAATCATTTGTTGCCACATTCTGTAGTATGATAGAAAACAGCTTTAAAGATTTAGTAGAACAAACCTTCGATTTTCCTCAAACCGAGTTTGATGTGAACGACGATAAGTTGATGTTTAACAACATTGAATTAATGGATATTGTTCAACAATATGGTGTACCATTAAAGATCACTTATCTACCGAAAATAGGAGAGAAGATCAGATTTGCGAATGATTTGTTCCTTGGTGCAATGAAAAAGCATGAATATAATGGAGATTATACTTATTGTTATTGTACAAAAAGTAATCACTTCTCATTTGTTGTAGAAGAAGCTTTAAAGCATGATGCTCAACTAGAAATATCTTATGGTTTTGATGTGCAGATTATCCGATCCTTAGAAAGGAAGAATAAGATTTTAAAGGATATTAAAGTGATATGCAATGGTCATAAAACAGAATTTTATAGAGAACAGATTATAGCATTAATTAATGCAGGTTTTTCTAATGTAATACCAGTTGCAGATACCATTGAAGAAATACAATATTATAATAAGCATGTAAAAGGACCGGTAGATATAGGAATACGTTTGGCAACAGAAGAAGAACCTAATTTTGAGTTTTATACTTCCAGGCTTGGTATTCGAAATCATAAAATCATTGATCAGGTATTACCTATTCTTGATGATAACGATCATTTAAATTTAAAGATGCTTCATTTCTTTGTTGATACAGGTATGAAGGATACTGCTTATTATTGGACGGAGTTTTCAAAAGCTCTGAGTCTGTATATAGATTTAAAAAAGCTATTCCCAAGTTTAACAGATTTAAACATCGGAGGTGGTTTTCCATTTAAGGATGCATTAGATTTTGATTATGATTTCGAATACATGGTAGATGAAATTATATTTAAAATTAAAGAAGCTTGCAAAGAAGCAAATATCAATGTGCCTAATATCTTTACGGAGTTTGGTAAGTTTTCTGTTGCAGAATCTGGAGCATCTATCTACAAAGTAATGTTTCAGAAACAACAAAACGATAGAGAGAACTGGTATATGATTAATGGTTCGATAATGTCTAGTATACCAGATATCTGGGGGATGGATCAGAAGTTTATAGTGCTCCCTTTAAATAAATGGAATGATAAGTCTGAAATAGTAAATATTGGAGGCTTATCTTGCGATAATGAAGATTACTATAATAGTGAGATTCATAAGAAGCAATTGTTTTTACCTAAAATGAAAGATGGAGAAGAGCTGTATATTGGATTCTTTCATACAGGAGCCTATCAAGATGCATTAGCAGGTTATGGAGGAGTAAAGCATTGTTTGATACCAGCACCAAAACATATCATTATTGATAAAGATGAAAATGGCAAATTAGTACACCATCAATATAGGGGAGAGCAAATGGTTGAACCAATGTTGGAGATACTCGGTTATTAAAGGAAATAATATGTACCACAAGGAATATAAATTAGAAGAGATTGCTGGGATGGACAAAAATACAATCCATGAATCTTTAGGAATTGAAATTACCGAACTAGGAAAAGATAGTCTTTCTGGTAAAATGCCAGTAGACAATAGAACTGTTCAACCATTTAGGCTTTTACACGGTGGAGCAAATGTAGTATTAGCAGAAAGTCTAGGTAGTTTGGCCTCTTCATTAATTGTTAATCCGGATACGCATTACGCGGTTGGTCTTAATATTAATGCAAGTCATATGAGACCAGTTAAAGAAGGCTTTGTATATGGAGAAGCAAAACCTGTAAATATAGGCAGAACGACTCATATCTGGAATATTGATATTAAGAATGAAGAAGGAAAGTTAGTTTGTAATTGTAGACTTACAATGGCAATTGTAGCCAAGTAGACTAAGCCTTAAATCCAATATGAAATAAAGGATCGTTGTAATTAACAACTGGGCTAGTATTTAGTCCGATGATATAACCACTTTGGTCATTCTTGATTTTAACTTTATCACCATTAGAAGATTCTAAAATACCAAGAATAACGCCTTTTTTAACATATTCTCCATACTCAAAGTTAGGCTTAAAGATACCTGATTTATCCGCTCTAGTCCAACGACTAGAAGACATTGTAATCATATCTAACTTAGTACTTTTCTTTTTCTCTGGCTTAATGATGCGAAGACTTTCCAATAAATTGATAGTTCCATTTACAGCAGTTTCGATAGCAAATTCATCTAGTACATTAGATTGACCACCTTCAAACAATAAGATGGGTTTCTTCTGTAAAGTACTAATTTTTCTAAGCGACCCACTTCTTAATGAAGCATTAACAATAAACGGCTGATTAAACTTTTTAGCTAAGTCTAATTCTAGTTCGCTTCCGGTTTTGCATCTTACTTGAGGATAATTAGTTCTTCCTCCAGAACCAGAATGAAAGTCAATTCCAAAATCGATTAAAGGAAAAATACTTTTCATAAACTTATCTGCAATCTTAAAAGCTGTAGACCCATTCTTGTTACCAGGAAAACATCTATTTAAGTCTTCACCTTCTTTGGTATAGCGTTGTTTGTTTTCAAAACCATATTGATTCAACTTAGGAATAATAATGATAGAACCTTTTAGAGGTTTTAATCTTTTACTTTTAATTAATCGATCTAGGATTTCAACTCCACAAATTTCATCGCCATGCATACCAGCCATTAATAAAACATTTGGTCCTGGTTTGGTAGATCTGCTAACTATAACTGGGATTTCAACCATAGATGAAGAAGATAATCTTGAAACATTAAGGTTTATCTTAGTTTGTCTACCTTTTTTTATTTCATGATTATTGATGTTCATTCGTCCTATTTATGATTGATTTTTGTGGGAAACAAATGTCGATCTTTTTATTGAATATTGGTGAAGTTCAATAAACTTTTTTCTAGAGAATCATCATCAACATTAATTACACCTGCGTCTGCTGCTTCATTGACGATTGGATCTTTTAATCCTCCCCCTGTTAATATCATTACTACTTTATCTTTAGCTTTAATTTTACCGGCTAGACTTAATTGTTTAATGGCGTTTATTAATGTTGCAGTTGCAGGCTCTACATAGAAACCTTCTTTTGCAAATAAAGTCTGTCCTTTTAAAATTTCTTCTTCGCTTACTGAAGCATATAACCAATCGTATTGATAAGCTTTATCAATGATTTCTTGACCTCCTAACGGATTACCAGTAGTAATTGCACTAGCTATTGTTTTGGGATTTAATTCTGGAATCAAAGTTCTACTTCCTGCTTTTAAAGTATTGACTAAAGGTGCATTTCCTGCTGCTTGCACAATGATCATCTTTGGTAGATGTTCTATTATGCCAGCTTGTTGCAATTCTTTAAAGCCTTTAAATACACCTCTAATATGACCGCATGCAGATGTAGGTATAGCAATATAATCAGGTATATTTCCCTCTAATTGATCATAAAGTTCAAATGCCGTTGTTTTATAGCCTTCAACTCTTATAGGGCTGTTTCCAGAACTCAACCTTAATTGATTTTTGGGTGCCCATTTATTTAACCAATTCTTCATGTCAGAATAGTTATTGGTATCCACCTTAAAGATTTGAGCACCACTTAAAGTTGCTGCCTTTATTTTGTCTGATGATGCATGTGCAGGAACAATAATTAATGGTTCGATTCCAGCTTTCGCTGCATAGGCTGCAGTAGAGTTACCCATATTACCTGTAGATACAGTGGCTGTTGTTTTTTCTCCTAACATTGAGATATGTTGCATCATAGCCCAAGAACCTCTATCCTTAAAAGACCAAGTAGGATTAACGGTTTCATTTTTAAGAAGAATATTACATCCTAAGTATTGATTCATTTTATCAGATGCTTCAATTAATGGCGTATTTCCTTCCCCTAAGCTAATTGCATCTATAAGAGGGAAGTGAAAGAAGTCTGCATATTGATGAAATACTTTAGAAGATGAATCGATTTTGGCATTAGAGATATCTTCAATTATTACTTCTAAAGACTGTCCTTTACTATCAAATTCTTCCAAAGCATTAATAGATAATGTCTCATTACTGTTTGTACTCTTTAAGTATGCACTCTTAATCATAGCTATCAAATATATTAAAGGCCTAAGACTTTTAACCTATCTTTGCACTGATATGATATATAACATTGAATACAATAGCCGAACGTACGAGTTCGAACGTTATCCTAAAACTGAAAACCGATCTTTACAAGCATGGAATGCCGGAGATCAATATGTGTTGCAGTATTTGGAGTCTTTAGAACTTACTAATAAGGAGATAGGAATCTATTTAGACCGTTTTGGTTTTTTGGCTGTGATGTTAGCTGAATATCAACTAAGAATGATTACAGAGTTTGCCAGTCAGGAGCAAGCGATAGGTTATAGTTTAGATCTAAACAATATGGATGCTTCAAAACTTAAGACATCGAAGATTCTTGATGAAGATTATACTTTAGACTTAGCATTAATGAAAATGCCTAAATCAATGGATCAATTCGAAATGCAATTGAACCAGATTTCTAAAGTATTAAAAGAGGATGGGGAAGTGATCATTTCTTTTATGACGAAGACATTTACACCACAATCCATCAAAATTGCTGAAAAGTATTTTGATGAAGTAGAACAAACATTAGCTTTTAAGAAATCAAGATTAATGATCCTTAAAGGGAAAAAGTCAGCGTCAAAGGATTTAATTAAGACTGTAAGCTGGAATAATATAGATTATAAGCAGCATTTTGGTGTATTCTCTGCTAATCATATCGATTATGCTACTCAATTTATGCTTGAAGTTGTAAAAATTAAAGACACTGAAAAGGTTGTTCTAGATCTTGCATCTGGTAATGGAGTTATTGCAAAGTATATCGTGGAAAATAATGATATTGATGCCATGCATTTGGTAGATGATTCTCTTTTGGCCATCGAATCTTCTAAGATGAATTGTGAAGGTGATGTTTATCATTTTCATTATGCGGATGGAATTGCAGACATAGAGAATGAATCTTTAGACTTAGTAATATCAAATCCTCCTTTCCATTTTGATAATGAAAATAATATTGAAGTTAGTGTTGGATTGTTTGCGCAGGTTAAAACCAAAATGAAAGAAAGAGGTAGGTTTATACTAGTAGCGAATAAGCACTTAAACTATTGGACACATTTAGAGAAGATCTTCCCTAATACAGAAGTGATGGCAATTGATGATAAGTTTGAAGTCTACGATTGTAGAAACTAATCTTCGATTTCGATCATAATTAAATGATCTGTTGCTCTGGTTACACCTGCATATATTAAGTTATGATATGCTCTATCCTTTGCGTTTCTTAATCTATTCGGCTCTACTTCTACAAGAATTACAACTTTAGATTCTAGTCCTTTAAATTTTCTAATAGTGGATTTTTGCACCTTTCCTACTTGATGTTGATCACTTAAAGGGTATATACCAATATGTTTACAGTCTTTAATTTCAGAATGTGTGCTTCCTTTAGCACTAAGTATAATAATGTCTTCAGGCTGATATTTATATTTATTAATGCAATCATTAATTGCAGTTGCTAATTCACTTTCTAGATTCGAACTTTTAGTAATAATGACTTTTGGTTCTGCATCACCATGAATATCTGAAGAACTAAATTTTCTTGTATCACAGAATGGAGCAATAATTCTAGTTGCAAAATCATTGATTTCTATGGTATTTCTACAATTCTTAGTTAAACTTAATTTACATGGTGCTTCTAATATCCATTGCGTAAATTCATTTCTATCGTAAAGGTTTTGGTTAAGGTCGTAGAAAGTATAAATGAAACTATCTTGATAGAAGCATTGCTTTAAGTTCGATAGCCATTCATAATTAAAGTCTTGACCTTCATCTATAATTAAATCATGATAACCTAAATCTTTATTGGTTTCCATATGCTTTAGGAAAGCTTCTTCCAAAGCTTTAAATCCAGTCTGTATACCTACAACACTTGCAGCAAAGTTATGAAAGGTATCTATATGAATATTAGCGTGATGAATCCTTTCGTGTAAATTTTCGGAAAGTAATCTATTATAACACAGTAATAAGACCTTTCTTCCAGATTCGGCCAATCTAGTTGCTTTCTCTATTGCAAGTAATGTTTTACCACTTCCTGCAACACCACCTATACAAGCTTCTTCTTGATGTTCTAAAAAGTCCATTAGAAGCATTTGTTGCTTAGTCATCTGAAAGAATCTTTCTGCTCTATAGTTAATTTCTGCTCTTAAGTCTGAAATGATATTGAATTCTAAATTCAGCTTTCTTTTTAATGATTTTTGTGCAGCATTACATAAATCATGTTTCCATGCATGATGATAGTATTTATAAGCAGCATTGATACTATCCTCAATATGATTGTAGGAAGATTGGTCCATCAATAACATATGATGATAGTTCTCTGGTAATACTTCTTTTCTATCTACAAATATATCACTGAACCAAACTGCAGCACCGACTAAAAGGTCATCATGTGGCCAAGTTGATAAATGCTTTCTTATAGATTTATAAATTCCTTTTCTCGATGTATTTGCTGCTGTTAATGGATCTGGGTCAATAATTACATTGTTTCCTGTATGATCAATCTTTTGCCAAAAGCCTTTATTAAACTGTATATGGTCGCTATATATATCAATAACTAAAAGTCCTTTTTGTGGATGATAGATTAAGAAATCAGATGCTCCTTCAAATTGCTCTTCTAGTTTACTAGTCCAACGATAAGAATGATAGACTAGATAATCATCAGAAAGTCCTTCCTTTAGGGCATTAAATGCCTTTATTTCTGCAGGGTTATCTGTTTTTCTTGGTATTGAAGGGACCATTTTTGCCATATTTAAAAGTAATCAAATCCATTTTAATCTTAAATAGGCAATTACAGATTTTAATTCTAAGCTTAAATCAGCAATTTTTTTGAGAAACTTGAAAATGGCATAAATGCCCTTAAAAGCCATGATATGACTAAATAAATGCTTTTTGTCATTAGTTTTTGTAAAATTGATACGTTTATTGCTTAATTAACTGGTAATCAACGGGGTACGTAATGTAACTAAAGGATTATAATATGAGTATAATATATATATGGCGAATTAAATAGATTTCTATTTTTCACTAAAATTTAAGATTATGGATAAGCAAGTTCAATTAATGTTTGCTATTGCTCTAGGATTAATAGTAGGCGCAACAATAGGAGCACAAATTAGTTATTTTGAATCTCAATTTCAGAATGTAATAGTAGCATCAGGCCTTGGGGGCATTGTATGCAGTGCAGCAACAATTATTAAAAACGCGTTAGCTTAAGGGCATAAGTGAATCATTTATTTATATCGAAGGTCGAACCAGTGGTTCGGCCTTTTTTTTTGTGTAAATTGCAGCCTTAAATTTTAAAACATGAATTCTATCGCAAGACATTTTGGAAGTATTAAAGACATAAATTTCAAGAATGAAATTCTAGCAGGTTTAACTGTTGCGATGACTATGATACCTGAATCATTATCATTTGCGATTTTGGCAGGGTTTCCTCCTTTAGTAGGATTATATGGGGCCTTTATTATGGGATTCGTTACTTCCATATTTGGAGGAAGACCAGGGTTGATTTCTGGAGGAGCAGGCGCAACAGTGATTGTATTGATGGGCTTAATGGAACAGTATGGTTTTGACTTGGGACTTGAATATGTGTTTGCAACAGTGGCTTTAGCCGGTGTTATTCAAATTTTAGTAGGCGTACTAAAACTCGGAAAGTTTATTCGTTTGGTTCCACAATCAGTGATGTTTGGCTTCGTAAACGGATTAGCAATAATCATATTTATGTCTCAATTGAAGCAATTTAATAACGATGGGACAGATGAATTAATGACAGGTATGCCGTTATATACAATGGCAGGTTTAGTTGCCTTAACGATTGCTATTGTTATGATTATTCCAAAAATTACTAAAGCTATTCCTGCATCTTTATTAGCTATCCTAGTTGTTTTTGGTCTTGTATTTGGTTTAGATATCGATACAAGAGTTGTAGGAGATATTGCATCTGTTAGTGGAGATTTACCACCATTTCATATACCAGAAATTCCATTTACTATGGAAACTTTAATAATAATATTTCCACCAGCTTTGATAATGGCTTCTGTTGGATTAACAGAAGGTTTGTTGACTTTAAATTTAGTGGATGAAATGACTGGGACAAAAGGACACAGTAATAAAGAATGTGTTGCGCAAGGAGCTGCGAATATTTTAAATGGATTCTTTAATGGAATGGGAGGATGCCCAATGATTGCTCAAACTTTAGTTAATTTATCTGCTGGTGCAAGGGCTAGATTATCTGGAATTGTTGCTTCTTTAACAATCTTAGCAATTATCTTATTTGGCGATTTCGTTATTGAAAAGTTACCAATGGCAGCATTAACTGGGGTTATGATGATGGTAGCAATCGGAACCTTCGAATGGGCGAGTTTAAAGACATTTAAAAGGATGCCTATGACAGATGTAATAGTAATGATTATAGTTACTCTGGTAACTGTGTTTTTGCATAATTTGGCTTTAGCAGTATTAGTTGGTGTAATCATATCTGCATTAGCATTTGCATGGGAAAATGCACGAAGAATAAGAGCGAGAAAAAGAGTGGATGAAAATGGTGTTAAACATTATGATATATACGGACCTTTATTCTTTGGTTCTACTATGTCGTTTTTAGAAAAGTTTGACTACAAAGGAGATGATGATGCAGTAATCATTGATTTTGAAGAAAGTAGAGTAGCCGATCAAAGTGGTATTGATGCTATTAAAAAAGTTAATGAAAAGTATAAAGAGGCTGGTAAAAAAGTGTCATTTATTAATTTATCACAAGGATGTAAAGAGCTGCTAGAAAAAGCAAAAGTAGACGTTAAAGTAAGTCCAGATAAACCTAAATTTGAAATGGTTTATGACGATAAGTTTAACGAATAAGCTAATGATTTATATAAAAGTATGGGTTAGCAAAAAAAAGGGCAATTGAATTATTCAATTGCCCTTTTTAATTCTTATATACTTAAAATTAACTCCAAGTAATATTACCAGAAGCTACATCATATGTTGCTCCCACGATAGCTATCTCATGTTGTTCAGCCATTTCTTTTAAAATTGGACTTTCGTCTTTAATTCTTTCGATCATTAGCTCAACATTCTTATCAATTACTTTAGATACGAAAGATGCGTTGCTAGAACTTCTATCTCCTGGCTCTTCAGTTGCATTGATAGCAGGTTTAACATGTGCTAATAAACCTGTAATATTTCCAAGTTCTACATTATCACATGCCCCTTTTACAGCACCGCACCCAGTATGTCCTAATACAACAACTAATTTAGACCCAGCAACCTTACATGCGTACTCTAAACTCCCTAATACATCAGGGTTAATAATATTACCCGCAACTCTTGCATTAAATACATCTCCAATACCTTGATCAAAAATAGTCTCTGTTGGCACTCTAGAGTCAATGCAACTTAATATTGCTGCGAAAGGCCATTGACCTTCAGTTGTTGCTTCAATTTGCTCATAGAAGTTTCTATTAAGCATTGAGTTGTTTACAAATCTACCGTTTCCTTGCTTTAACATTTCTAAAGCTAATGCAGGGGTAATGTTATCTTGTGTTTCTTTGTTTTGAGTTATAATTTCCATTCTGATATTATTTTTCAGTTGTTAAATTATTAGAATCTTCTGTCCAAGATTCAAAACCAGTTGTTTCCACTCTGATATCTCTAATCTTAGCATTGTATATGAAGTCTTCAAATACTTCTAATACATCTGGGTGCATCATTTTAGTTTTATTTGCATCAATGATGAACAAGATTCCATCAGGAAGTTCATCTAATGTATGAATGATACTTGCTTTATTTAAGAAAGTAACTTGTTCTGATAATACCATTGTTACTGGTTTACCTTGATCAGCACCTTCTAATTCTGTATGGTAAGGAGTTTTAAAGTTTTCCCATAAGATATGTATAAAGGCAATCGCTAATCCAAGACCAATACCCACTAATAGATTAGTGAAAACAATCATTACGATGGTTAATATGAAAGGAAAGAATTGTCCAACACCTTGTCTAAACATTTGCTTATATATTTCAGGTCTAGTTAATTTGTATCCTACAAAGAATAGAATAGCAGCTAAACTGGCCATAGGGATTAAGTTTAATACACCAGGTATAGCTAATACACAAACAGCTAAGAATATACCATGAAGGATAGCAGATAGCTTAGATTTACCACCAGACATAATGTTAGTAGAAGATCTAATAATTACTTGCGTTACAGGTAATCCACCAATTAATCCAGAAGCAATATTACCTGCACCTTGTGCTATTAATTCTTTATTGGTAGGTGTAATCCTTTTTTGAGGATCCATTTTATCAGTTGCTTCCACACTTAATAAAGTTTCTAAACTACCTACAATAGCAATAGTACCAGCTGTTACATAAATAGCAGGGTTAGTAATGTCAGAAAAATCTGGTAATGTAAATAGTTTAGTAAACCCACCAACTGACTTTATAGAAGGAATACTTACAATGTGTATTTCAGCTAAAGTTAAAGAAGGAATTTGTTGAAATACTAAACTCATTACTATTCCTAATAGAACAACAACTAAAGGTCCTTGTATAATTTTAGAGAAACTTTGTTTTTGAATAAATTCTTTCTGCCAGATCCATAATATGAAAATAGAAACTAGACACACTATAACGGGTCCTATGTGAGGATTTACAAATGACCAAGCAATTTGCTCAAATACATTTGTTACTCCTTCTGCCTTTCCAGAACCTAGTCCATGTTCAAATTGTTTTAAAAATATAGTAATACCAATTCCTGCTAGCATTCCTTTAATTACAGAAGATGGAAAGTAATATCCAATTACACCAGCTTTAATTACACCTAAAATGATTTGTATTACACCAGATACTACTACCGCTACTAAGAATATTTCGAAGGAACCTAATTCATGAATAGATGCTGCAACTATACTTGCTAAACCAGCAGCTGGTCCACTAACACCTAATGCAGATCCACTAATTATACCTACAATTATACCTCCAATTACACCGGCAATTAATCCAGAGAAAAGGGGAGCATCTGATGCTGCAGCAATTGCTAAACAAAGTGGTAAAGCCACTAAGAATACAACGATACTAGCGGGAAAGTCATTTTTAAAATTTGAAAAAAGATTGTTATTTGATTTGTCCATAACGTTTTGAGTTATAAATATGCTTATAAAATAATTACAGCTTTCAACATTTAATTTGTCAAAAGCTGGTCAAAGTAATTATTACATTACTTCTACTATTTAACTCAATTCTGGAGGGGGGACGGGTATTTTATCTCTATGCCTTTTAGGTTGATTTAAAGCAATAATTATCTTTTTAAGATTCCTGTTCTCAATAGAATGTAAGTCAAGAATAAACTTATCAATACAGTCTTTTTCTACTTCTTCTTCAATATCATCCATCTCATCAGTTTCCATTTCCGTGTTATCACTTAACTCGATAGAGTCGAAATCTGCATATTTGAAGTAGTCATGGACTAGGACGTCTGCAAGCACTAATTGCAATAGTAAGAACATAAGTAACTGAAAATACCTACGTAGTAAATTGTTATTAAAAGAATATGAATGTGTCTGTTTCATATTGATGAAACAAATTAAGAAAAAAAAACGGAACCAACAGATTGTAAATGTCTAAAGTGGGGACTCTTAACAATTATTTAGATTTAAATAGTAGCGTCCTTAGTACATATTCTTTTTCTTTTATTGTACATTTTAGCTTTACGTTTTCTATGATATTTTTAAGTTAAATGACTTTTACTAAGTCTCCATAACTTCTAATGGCCCGGTCTAATTCTTCACATGGGTATACTTCTATTGAAATTCTAAATTCCTCTTTATTATCTATGGTAACTTGCTGACTATGATGTAAAGGCTGACTTTCCAAATAGTGTTTTTGTGAAGGATTAAAAGAATAAGTGAATTTTTTAGGTCGCGTATTATTAGGCGTTGTTATTCCAAATGAATATTTGAAGTATTCCGAAGAATTGAATTCTGGAGCGTTTATATGTTTCTTATTTGTGATTTCAAGATTTTCAATTCTATCCAATGCAAATGTTCTAATATCCTTATCATTATAATAGCCAATAAGGTACCATCTATTTTGATATTCTTTTAATATATAAGGTAATACAGCTCTTTTAATAACTCCTCTTAGAGATGATTTTCTAGATTGATAATCAAATTCGATGAGGTATTTATTTTTGATTGCAGGGGTAATTTCTTGAATAAGATCTCTTCCTTTTACAAATGGAACATACTCCATTTGGATGATGTCTTTATAGTCTTCTTCATTGATCAATTTGAAATCAACAAATGCTTTAATCTTATCAATAGCATTTTCAAACTGAGAAATTGCTTCAACACCTTTAAACTGGTTTAGAATTTCCATCGCAAATTGAATGGCAGAAATATCATCTTCGCTTAAATCGATTCCGTTAATAGAATACTCAGGATCTTCATAATAATAACCCTTATAAGAACGATCAAATTTGATAGGTGCAAAATAGGCTAGACCTTCATCCATTTTCATAGCTTTGATGTCTTTTTCTATACTAGACTTGGATACTTTTTTACCTGTAACCTCTTCACAGGCTTCCATTATATCCTCAATATTAGGGAATTTCCTAAACTTGTTTCGGATCAATTTATCAATGATCCTATATCTTATGGCAGCGTCTTTATTTGCAGGCATGATTGAAAATTTTAATCAAAATAATGAAAAATTTTATGACCATAAATACATTACGTTTTCAGATTGTATTATTGATTATCATTCAGTTAAAAGATAGGATTATGGAAGTAGTGGTTTATGGATTTATGGCGGTGAGTTTGGTATTCTTTCAGGTAAGAGTGTTGGTGCTGGCAATTAGGAAAATACATTGTGCAAAAGATTATGAGCTTGTTTTTCTCGACCAAAAAGGTATTGGGCAAATTTACCCATAAGTAGTACTTATTTATCTATTTATGCCAGAAAAGAGCGGAAGCATTAATTTGCTTTCGCTTTTTTTGTTTTGTTAAACATGATGTATATTAGGCAAATACAACAGATCTATTATGCGAATTAACGGACACGGACACATTCTTCCAGAACCTTTTCAGATTCCTCAATTTATGAAGGATAAGAAACTTTTTTGGATTGATGATGATAAGAAATTTATGCGACAAGGAAATTGGTCCAGGCCAATTACAGATCCAAGTTTTTTCTTAGAAGACAAAATGATCTGGATGCAGAAGCATAATATAGATCATGCAGTAATGTTAAATTTATCTCAGTTGTATTGTAACGGTTGGGATAAGCAAGATACTATTGATGGTATTCGTTTTCAGAATGATTTTAACGGGAAACTACAAGAAGATCATCCCACTAAATTCACATGTGGTTTTGTTGTGCAGCCTTTACATATGGATCATGCATTGGCAGAAATTGAAAGATGTGTTGGTTTAGGTATGTCTTTATTATGTTTACCAAGCCATTATTTAAATGCAGAAGGAAAATGGTTGTCTATTGCGGACCAAAGCGTAGATCCAATTTATGAAGCAGCCAATAAATATAACTTAGCAGTTCAGATCCATCCATATGATGGAGAAAAGATGATAGCGCTAGAAGATCAACATTGGAGATTTCATTTAGTATGGATGATGGCCCAATGCGCCGATACATTGCATTTATATACACTAAGAAATTTACCAAATAAATATCCTAATATGAGAACTAGCTTTGCACATGGCTGTATGCTAGGTATGGCTAATTATGGTAGAAGGGTGCAAGGTTTTGATGTTAGGCCTGATAAGTTTAAAGGAACTGAAGACCCTAGAACTACTTTAGGTCATAAAAACTTGTTTTTTGATACACTAGTGCATGATGTCGATACCTTAGAGCTTTTGAAAAAAAGAGTTGGTGTAGATCAGATCATGGTAGGATTGGATGATCCTTATCCGCTAGGTGAAATGGATGGGGTAGGTACTTCATATCCTGGAAAGGTAATCGATGAAGCTTTAAAAAATGGAGTCTTGAGTGAGGCAGATAAGCATGCTGTATGGTCTACAAATGTGTTAAAATGGCTAGGTAAATAATATAATTGAGTAACATAGTTTTTAATAAAAATAATTTTTATATGTATTAAACTTTCATATTAGTAAATTTCATAAAATCAATTCAAATGGAGAAAAGGAAGTTATCAACTAAAGAGAAGGCATTATCCTTAAATTTTAGAACAGACGTTTATGGATCTTTTGCAGAAACAGGAGCGGGGCAAGAAGTTGCTAATAACTTTTTTAGAGCGGGAGCTGCATCAGGTTCTGTTGCAAAAACGATGTCTGCCTATGATATGACTATCAGTGATGCGATATATGGAAAATGTAAAAAGTATGTTTCACGTGAGCGTTTAACTGGTATGATGGACTATGAGTATCATCAACTAACAACAATGTTAGAGAACAAGGCTTCAGAAACGAACTTCTTTGCTTTAGCAACAACAGTTGAAACTATTAACTTTCATAGAACCAATAAGGCACATGGTTGGATTGGATTTAAATTTCAATTAAACCCTTTATCACCTCCAAACAAATGTATTATCCATGTACATTTAAATGATTTAGATCCTTTACTACAGCAACAAGCAATCGGAGTTTTAGGAGTTAACTTGATGTATGCATGTATCAATTTTGATGGTGCAGAAAATATGATTCCTTCTCTAATTGATGATATACTTTCTACCAGAGTCGATATAGATATGTTTAGTCTTAGAGGGCCAGATTTTCTTGATATCGATAATAGATTGAATAGTTTACTGTTAGTTAAATATGGATTGAATCCGATGGCTATGTTTGATGAAACTGGTCATGTTATGCAACCTTCAGAGTCTTTGTATAAAAAAGATATTCTAGTATTAAGAGGAAGATTTAAGCCACCAACTAAGCTTGATATAGATATGCTCGATCATGGATTAGAGCATTTTGTTAGCACAGAAGGAGTAGATAAAAATAACGTCTTAAAATGCTGTGAATTAACGATTGATAATTTGAGTAATGATGGAGAATTGAATCCAAAGGACTTTTTAGATAGAGCAGATCTATTAAACAGTTTAGGTTATAAAGTTATGATATCTAATTGCCAGCAACATTATAAATTAGAGAATTACTTAAGTAAATATGTTAATGGTAAACTAATGACTATCGTTGGTGTACATAATTTAACTAAACTATTCGATGAGCAATATTACAAGCATTTAAGCGGTGGTATAGTTTATGCTTTAGGGCATTTGTTCCCAAAACATGTTACGATGCTAGTATATCCTTCTTTAGATGAAGATGGTCAGTTTATAAAAGCTAAAGACGCTAAGATTCCAGCTCACTTATGTCACTTATTCGATCATTTCTTAAAGACAGGGAAAATTGTAGATATCGGTTCTTTTAACAAAGAGCGTTTATCAATCAATTCTGACTTTATCATGGAAATGATAAAAAGTGGAGACACAGACTGGGAAAAATTCGTTCCTGAATCCATTAAGGATGATATTAAGAAGAAGTCATTATTTACAGATAAAAATCATGAGGAAGCAGCATTTCATTAATTTAAACTGCAGGATGTAATCTTTTATCGTATTCACCAGTACCTAATTCCTTAATCACTTTAAAATGGCTTCTTAAAGCACTTCTAAAAGTTTGGTGCTCAAGGTATGATATGCCAAATTCCTTTGCTGTTTCTTTTACAATAGGAGCAATATCGCTATAATGGATATGACAGATGTTTGGGAATAAATGATGCTCTACCTGAAAATTTAAACCTCCTATATACCAAGTTAATAACCAGTTTCTATTTGCGAAATTAGAAGTGGTTTTCATTTGATGAATTGCCCAATTACTATCAATTGCACCATCAACTTCTGGTAAATAGAATTCTGTTTCGTCTATAACATGCGCAGGTTGAAATACTAAAGTTAGAATCATACCACACATATATTGCATAGCTAAGAATCCTAATATGGTATGATACCAAGGTAAGCTAGTAGTATATAATGGTATCAAGACTGTTAAAATAAGATAACCTATTTTGTAACATATGATTTCAAGTAATGCTCTGTTTTTAGAAATACCTGTAGTATCAAATAAGCCACTTTTAGCAAAACGCTTAAGTGTATCAAAATCTTTCCCTATAAACCAATATAAAGTTGCTAAGCCATATGCTAATGGACCATATATGATTTGATACTTATGATAAGGCTTTCTTTTCTGGTATGGAGAGAAACGCATAATTTTATTCATGATGTCCTCATCGTATCCTTCAATATTAGTATAAGAATGATGTAATCTATTGTGCTGAATTTTCCAGTTTCTATGGTATGCTCCTAAAAAGTTAGCTAAGTAACCTAATACTTTATTAACATCTTTGCTTTTAGAATAAGAACCATGGTTAGCATCATGCATAATAGATAAAC
>JBELBA010000026.1:0-18466 GCA_042095635.1 Chitinophagales bacterium | reverse complement strand
AAGCATTCTCTTTAAGACTAGGGTCTAAGTCTTCTTTATATTGCTTCATAAAGTCTTGACACCAATCATACTCTTTTAGTCTTAAGGCAACCTCTACAATATTTTTATAGGTAAACTGAGATAAGAAATTGGCTTCATATGCTAATCTTTCTTGTAAAATAATTTTATACAATTCGAATAGATCGCTGAAGTACTCTGTATGCCCTTGGTTCACTTTTTTAATAGCATAATTGATCCCATAACGGTACATATCTCTGATTTCTACAAAAGGAAAAATCTTGTTATGCTTATTTAATAATTGAATCAGTTTTTCGAAATGAGCTCTTTGGTCTTCCTCCGTAAACATCAAATAGATTTGATAGTAGATGAGTACCGCTGGCTCATGACCTTTATGCTGCTCTATGTATTGAAGAATATTTTGCAAGAATCTAATCTCATATTCTCCAGAGATAATATTTTGTCTACTTAACATTTCACAAGAAGCTTTTAGCTTATGGATTAAGTAGAAATGATCTAGATTATCGATGATCTTTTGGATGTTGTTATCAAACTTCCTGTTTTGAAGGCTTTCGTAATGCTGGTTCCATGCATTAGCCAACTTATAATTGTGGTAATAGAAATTAGAATCTCTATAAGGGTTTTTGTTCTGAAGTGATTCTGCTTTATTAAGGTTTTGATTAAAGTGTTTGTCTAGTGATCGCTCATGATAATCTTTAGCTAGTAGCTCATAATAATCAAATTCATTTTGTTCAATATTAGAATGGACGAGATATTTCTCAATCATTTTAAGTAGATCGCTCTGTAAGTAACCTAAATGTTTTTCATCGTATTTATGCTTAGGAAATACAGATTTGTAGACTTCTTCTCTATCTAACTTTTTAGAATCGAAATGCTTAGAATGCTTATGCAGATATTCGAAGAAAGTAATCAATTCTTCATTTTTATTAAAGAAAGGAGAATTCAATAAATCTTTCACTCTTCTGTAGTCTTTGGCTTCGAAAGTCTTGATTACATCCAATATTTTACTTTTCTGCATAGGTCAAAATAGTATTTAATATTGAATTATTATACTTGTTTGAAATAATAAAGTTCGGAAAATATTTTTGATAATTACTTAAATTTATTTTTATAATCTATTGATTATCAATGATAAGTTGTCTATTTATAAAATTGAATGGAGTTTCGTATTTTTGTAAAATATCGGAAAATTAATAAAACTGTTGTAGAGATATTGATTTTAGATATAGATATTAGTAACATGAAGCTAAAACCTGTTTGGATGAGACCTATAAACAATATACTATTTTTAGCTGCATTTCTATTTTTAAGCCTTCAAGGATTTGGACAAGCTATAATTGTTGAAGTGTGGCCTGGAGATGCTAATAATGACGGAGTAGTTAATACAAAAGATGTATTTACGCTTGGATTATATGCTGGTATTGAAGGACCAAGTAGAGTTGAGTTGGAGTATTATTTAGATGGTGCTGATACAGATTATTTGGAGTTTGAAGATTCTATTTTTTCTGTAGAAGATTTTTATCAACTATGGGATGAGTATTATGTAGAGTTTGAAGATGATGAAGAAACTTGGATCGATACATTAATTTATGGAGGAGTTGATACTGCATCTGGTGGAGCATACATTTACTATGAAGAAGATTGGTATGACGAATTTTTGGAAGATGATGAATTTGAAGGATTTTGGTTTGAAGAGGAAGGTTTCCTTGAGGAAGAAGATTTCTTAGTATTCTCTGAGTTTGGTTTAGCTTGGTTAGAAGAAGATGGAGATACCATGTATAATGGTGAGGACTTTGCTTATGCAGATTGTGATGGTGACGGAGAAATAGGAACATTATGGGATTTAGGAGAGATTTATTTCAATTTTGAATTCGGAGATGGAAATCGAAGTGCTTCAAGGACTGGTGGATTACCAGTTAGTTTCGAATATGATACAGATACAATTATCCCTGGTTCTACCATTACTATCGATGTAAAAGTTGGCTCTGAAGAAATAAGTCTAGAGGATATGTATGGTTTAGCAATGAAACTAAACATGAATAGTGACTTAGTTAATGTGGAGCAAACACAACTTAGTATTGAAAACTCTGCACTAGGTGGTAGTGATGAGGTAATTCCTTTTGCTGTTAAAGATCCAGAGACAGGAGCATTAGAATTTGCGATTACTAGAAATACAGGAACTGGGCAATCTAGTAATGGAACAGTAATTAAAATACTAGCAGTTATCGAAGATGATATTGGAGGTGTAACTGCAGAATTAGATGTATTCGACTTAGATATTTCTAATGTAAATCTAATGACTGCAGATGGTGCTGAGGTGCCAACATCTGTCGATGATAAAGGGATACAAGTTAGAGATACAACTGTGAGTAATGTAGAATCAATGAATGAGACACAATTAGTTGCTTATCCTAACCCTGCAGAAACAGTATTAAATATTCTTGTAAGTAAGAACATTGAAACTATAGCGTTGATTAATTTATTAGGTGAGACCATTTATCACCAGGTAGTATCAACTGATAGACAATTTAGTATTGATGTGCAGGATTATCAAACGGGTATGTATTTTATAAAATACCAAAGTGCTGGAAATACATCAATTCAAAAAGTAATGATAAAATAATACTCAAGACGAGTGAGTATTGAAGCTATAAAAGAGTTTGCTGGTGGGATAATGACGGAGTGATGTGTTTAACATAAATGTCAGACTTATCATTCCGTTACCTTAAATTGTCAGTCTAAGGATTAAAGTTTAATGGCAATGTTATTGTCCTTGTTTTTTGGTTGGAAAAGCCTCTTCAGTTGAAGAGGCTTTTCTATTTATTATTCGTTAAATACAATAAAAAAAATACGGAAGATATTTAGTTTTTTATGGAAGTTAAAGAATGATGTACATCTCTATATTCCTTTTATATCAATAGTTATAGTCTTTATATTAATAATTATTTTAATATAATTGAATGAAAAAAGTCCGGAAAATTGACGGATTTGTATAAGGAAAGGGATTAGAATAGTAGTTATTTAGTACCATCACAAAAAAGGAACAAAATTTAAATTTATTTATATGCAATTTTTTACAAAACTCAAGCCGAACACACTAACAATAAGGCGTATTAGTTGCTTGCTATTATCTGGTGCAATTATGATTAACCAGGCAAATGCAATTAATACATTCGGCGGTCCCGATTCTGATGAAGAGGTGATTGCAGCTGATTCTTTAACTATTACAGAAGGTACTGAAGATGATTCTTTATTCTTAGATGATCTATTTGGAAACGGATGGTCTGATGACGAAGATGATACTGATGTATTAGAAGATGATATTATAGAAGGAGAAGAAGACGAGGATGAAGAATTCTGGGAAGTTCTTGAAGATGACATCATTGAAGGTGATACTTTTGATGAAGGAGATGGAGAGGATGATGGTGATGATGCTGAAGAAGATGACTCTACTTATGTGGATGATTATTATGATGATGAAGACTATGATGATGAATATGATTCTACTTATGTAGAAGATGATTACACGGACGAAGATGAAGATGATTATTCTGATGAAGATGAAGACTATAGCAATGGTTGGAGTGCAGAAGACGAAGAAGAATATTTAGCTTGGTTAGAAGAAAATGGTTTCGACAATGAAGATGAGTACCATGCTTATATGGACTCTGTTGAAGCTGGATTATTAGATTATGACGAAGAATTAGATTACTTCGGTTATGGTACAGATGAAGATTATTCTGAAGAATATGGAGAAGATTGGTCTGATGAAGATGAAGAGGACTTCTTAGCTTGGCTAGAAGAAATGGGCTTCGAGAATGAAGACGAATATTTCGCTTACATTGATTCTATTGAAGATAATGAAGAATACTATGACGAAGATTTAGACTACTTCGGAGATGATGAAGATGAGATGACTGAAGGAGAAGAAGATGACTTCTTAGATTGGTTAGAAGATCTTGGATTTACAGATGAAGATGGAGAGTTAGACGAAGAAGAGGAAGATGATTTCTATGCTTGGTTAGACGAAATGGGATTCGAAGATGAAGAAGACTATGAAGATTATATTGATTCTTTAGATAACCATAATATTGAGTGTGATGATGATTATGATTACTTCGGATTAGATGAAGATGATTATGAGATCACAGATATGGATGAAGAAGAAGAGTGGGTATTTGACTCTGAAGAAGAATTCACAGCTTTCGTTTACGAATTAGGATTTGAATGTGTAGATGATTTCTGGGCATACTGGTACGACATCGAAGATGAGTGGGAGTACGATATGGATTATGATGAAGAATTAGATCCTTTTGATGAGCAAGAATTAACAGAAGAGCAAGAAGAAGAGTACTTAGCTTGGTTAGAAGAATTAGGTTTTGAAGACGAAGAAGATTACTATGCTTATTTAGATTCAATGGACTTTAACGATATCGAAATTGATGAGGATATGTTCTTCGACTATGACGAAGATGTAATTGAAGATGATATCATTGAAGGTGAAGAAGATGAAGAAGACTGGTACTTTGAAGATGAAGACTATTTTGAAGAAGAAGAAGAGTATTATACTTTCTTAGCAGAATTAGGATTTGAGGATGAAGAAGATTTCTATGCATTCTTAGCAGAATTAGAAGAGGAATACGGTCACTTAGGATGTGACGTAGATACAGTTTGGATGGATGATATGGATTACGATGAAGAGGAAGAAATCATTTACGGTGAAACAACTGATTGTGGTACTTCATTCGAATTTGTTGCTGATTCTAACTTTGCTTTATTCCAAGTAATTGGTACTGCAGATGAGATTTTCTGGTCATTTGGTGACGGAGATTACTCTGATGAAGAAAACCCAACACATGAGTTCGAATATTCTGGAACTTATGAAGTTTGTATGGCTTCTTATGATTCTACAGAAGATTGTTATTCTGAGTTTTGTGACCTAGTTGATGTATTAGTTGAAGATGAAGAGCTTTGCGATATCATTATTACTTATGACTTCGATTCTACTGGATTCTTAGTATTCGATTTAGAGTTCGATTGTTACAATAGATCTGAGTATGAAGTGTTATGGCAGTTTGGAGATTTAAATACAGCTACTACAACTTCAGGGACGTATGGATATGCAACGGAAGGTGAGTATCAAGTATGTGCGTCTGTAAGATTAACTGACGGTACTATATTATCTACTGAGTGCACACAAGTAGTGGTTAGATCAACTGTTGATGAAGATCAAACTTCTTCAATTGCTGAATTAAATAAAGTCTTAAATGTGGGTACATTATATCCTAATCCAGCAAATAATTTAACAACGATGAACTTTGAATTGGCTTCTACAGCAAACTTAAACTTAACAGTAACAGATATCTTTGGTAAAGTGGTTTACACTGCTAATGATACATACTTCGAAGGTAATAATTCAATTGAAATTAGCGTTTCAGAATTACCAGTAGGAATGTATACTTTATCAGTTACAAATAACGAAATGAAAATGGCTAAGAAGTTCTCAGTAATACACTAGAACAAATTAGACAAGAATTATTGTTAGTGCGGGAAAAAGCTCTGGTCTCTAGTGAGGCTGGGGCTTTTTTATTTATTTAATATTTTGATCAAAAGTCGTAACTTGTTGTATATCTAATGGATAAAAAAGTAAATATGAAAAAGAGTGTCTCATCTGTAATTATTGTTGCTATTATCGGTTTAACATTTATTGCTGCCAAAACTAAAATGTCTTTAAATGATAGAGTTATGGCTTCAGATAGTATTTATTTCGTGCCTGCAAACATAGAGCCTTCTGAGGCTAAACTATTTGTAAAAAGTATAGGGAAATCTGATTTACCATTTATTCCAAAACAATATGAAGTACTTTCTGAAGATATTGAAGAAGAAGCCTTATTGATGAGAGGGGAGGTCATGGATGATTTTAATAAGCATGCTTTTGCTGCTTTAAAAAAGGTCTTAGGTGATAGACTAAAAGTTTTACCAAGTGAGTATGTTCAGATTAAAGAAACGCAAGGAAGAAAGTATATGGATTATGATTTCAGAAAGATTCCATATGACTTTATCATTGAGGCCAATTATATGAACAGAAGAGCACATAACGCATTATACTTATTAATGAATGCTGATGATATCTATACAGAAGGAACCCTAATTAAACCAAGTTCTATGTATGATTTAAGCTTAACATTGATAGAAAGAACCAAAGAAGGAACTAAGGGTAAAGTAAGAGTTAAGGCAACATCTAAGTTACTAGGAAGACATCATGGTGTATATGGAGTCGGACAAGAGAAAATGGGAACGGTTAATGATACAGCACATCAAACTGATTATTTCAGATGGGATCCTAAGTATATTGCTAATAGAGATTCTTTAAAGCAAGATTTTAAGTCTTATATAGCATTTAAAATGCCTGTTGTTGCGCAAAGAGAAGATCCGGTTATACCAGCGTTTATTGATAATTTAAATGAAGCTTTTAAGCATCATTAATTTAGATAAAGCAGATAAAAAAAAGGCTCGTCTAATGACGAGCCTTTTTTTTATTATTCCTTTATTCGTTTAAAAATAAATCGGGTGATAAATATTCCTTTACCATCTTTCTCTCCTGCATCACTTTCAACGCCACTTACAACAGTCATTAACTCCCAGCCTTCAATAGACATTTGATTTAACATACTTGTTATTAGTGCATCATTAGACGCGATGTTTCTAAAGTTGATACCAACTCCACTGTAGAAGTTTAATAATTTAGTCTCATTAAGGTTGTCTACTTTAGCATCCTTTCTTTTTACTTTCCCAATCTTGGAGTCATTACCTTTAGATCTAGAAGTAGTTAATGCTTGGTAATCTTTTTCTTCGGTTGTTTCTATTAACCTTGATCTTCCTATTCCCATCGGAACAATAGATTCTACTGAAGTGATTACTCTAAACTCATAGACTTGAGCAAAAGAGATAGCAGAAATTAGTAAAGCAAAAATAGTCGTGTACAGCTTTTTCATAATTATTAATTTTTAGAAAAAGAAGATACAATTATTATGCCAAACTACTAGGAAAGTTTAGCCTTTACTATTTTGCTTACTACACCACCATCTGCCATACCAGCATATTTTCCATTAAACATTCCCATTACTTTACCCATGTCTTTCATGGTTTCAGCACCAGTTTGGCTAACGATAGCTGAGATTGCTTGCTCTATCTCAGCTTCAGACATTTGTTTTGGCATATATTGATCTAAAACAGCTTTTTCTGCTAATGCATCCTCAGAACCAATTTCTTCCAAAGATTTGATGTTCTTCTTAATCAGTTTGATAACACCTGTGTCATCTAAGTCTTTTAATCCACCTTCTTCTCTAGATATCTCTGCTTTAATTACTCTTAAGATATTCTTCTTAATAGTATCCTGCGCTTTCATCGCTGCTTTTATATCTTCCGTAATTTGACTTTTTAAACTCATCTTATCTTATTTATTTTTCTCAATTGTAATACCAAAATCCAATACATCAGGTAAATGATGGTCTCTCATTAAATGAACAAACTTAAATTGATATTTACCTGCTTGGCTAAACATCACTTTACGTTCTGTTGGGATTTCTACATTAACCACATCATTTAATGCAACGCCATGCCATTGTCCCATTTTATTGCCCAAACTTAAATTACGTTTTGCTACTAACTCGTTTTTACTTGGTGTAATTAAGGTTTGTTGTACCCAAAGGTTTTGAAACGCATAGGAATTATAATGACGAAGGTTTAAACTTATATTATAACTAGCATTAGTATCATCGATTTCTATTTCAAAGATAGCAGTATCCGTAGCAAGCCATTGCTCATCTTCAAAGTGATAGAACTTTTCGTATTTAGCAATATCTGTGCAAGATGCTAGGATAATAACAAATAAGATTAAAGCGTATCTAGCCATTATTCAGGTTTAGTTGGTTTTGGTTTGTCTTTATTGAACTTCTTGTTCTTATTATTTCTGTTATTCTTTTTTGGAGGATTAGCTCCATCCTTAACAGCGTTTTGAGGGTTATTATCCTTTTTCTTTTGAGGCCTGTTTTTATTGTTAGGTTTCTTCTTATTTGGTTGATTAGGCTTTTTATTAAGCGACTTATTTTGATTCTCGTTAACAGGGCCTTTCTTCTTATTGTTACGATTCTTATTAGGTCTTTTCTTTTTCTTCTTTTTCTCTAGTTGGGAGATGCTAATATGACCTACTAAGTCAGTATCCTTTTCTTTTTCTTCTTCTACAACTGTCCCAATAGTGAAATCATCTGGTGTAATTCCATTCTTAATTTCATCTAACTTGTCATAGACTTCATCCAATTCTACTTCATAAAGCGTTGGGCTTTCCTTGTAAGTGTAGAACAATACTTTTTTCAGTATATCTGTTTTGATTAATTTAGCAGGACCTCTTTTAGTTGTAATCGTATTGATGTTTTTTGGAAACTCTTTAACCGCTTCCATATAAAGGTCTAATTCGAAGTTTAAACAGCATTTTAATCTACCACATTGCCCTGATAATTTTGTAGTATTAATCGCTAAATTTTGATATCTAGCAGCTTGTGTAGAGACCACTTTAAAATCACTTAACCAGGTAGAGCAGCACAGCTCTCTACCACAGGTTCCTATACCTCCAATTTTTGCAGCTTCTTGTCTAAGACCGATTTGCTTCATTTCAACCTTAGCCTTAAACTCTCTAGCAAATACCCTAACAAGTTCTCTAAAATCGACTCTTCCTTCTGCAGTGTAATAAAAAGTAACTTTCTTACTATCAGCCTGATATTCCACTTCACCAATCTTCATTTCTAAGCCCAGTTCCTTGGCTAGAAACCTAGATTTGATCAAAGTGCTCATGTCTTTTTCTCTAGCTTCTTCTAGCTTAGAAATATCGTTTTTAGTGGCAAGTCTATATATTTTAGGAATCTCTTCCTTTTCTGCTTTCTTTTTCTTTAGTTGTAACTCGGCTAATAAGCCAGAAAGTACAACTTGACCAACATCGTGTCCTATAACAGATTGCACAGCAACCATTGTTCCATTTTCTATAGGTAAGTTTTCATTATTGATATAGAATCCTTTTCTAACACCATTTTTAAAACTTACTTCTACTATATTCTTTGTTGGATATTCATCTGGTAATAAATAATCAGACATCCAGTCGAATGTATTTAATTTATTACAACCACCAGTGCTACATCCTCCACCAGATGAACAACCACCTCCACCAGATGAACAACCACCTGAACTACAACCTCCTGACGAACCACATCCCATATTCAGTCTATTTTCTTAATAGTTTCACTAATTCTAAAGACAAATTCATGAATAGAATCTTTGGGTTAGCATTTCTTTCGATATGATAAAAAGCATCTGTTAGCTTTTCATAAAAGACTTCAATCTTACCAAAGCTTAAAAACTTTCCAAGTGTTTCTGATAGATTTTTTTCTGCACCAGCCACACGTTTTAAGTTTTCTACATTAGCATACGAGCTAATCATACTTTCTCTTAAAATAAACTGTATGTACTTGATAAAGTTCTTTTGCTTTTCTCTTCCTTCACCTGCAACCTGGTCTACCCAATCTACAATTGCATCTCTTTGGTTACGGTAACAGAAGTTTAACCATTCTTTAAGGAAAGTCTTATTAAT
This sequence comes from Chitinophagales bacterium, assembly GCA_042095635.1. Classification (GTDB taxonomy): domain Bacteria; phylum Bacteroidota; class Bacteroidia; order Chitinophagales; family CAJXBJ01; genus JBELBA01. The sequence goes on along the minus strand of JBELBA010000026.1, from coordinate 8,808 downwards.
ATTACTTTCCTGTTGAATAATATTCAAAGTCTCAGTAAAACTTCCATCGCTTAGCAAAGCAATTCTTCTAGCAGTTTCACTATCTAATTTTTGTCTTTTATTAATTGCTCCAATAATATCTTCATCTAGTATAGGTGGTATTTTAACTAATTGAGTTCTAGAAATAATTGTATTTAAGATTAATTCTAAGTTCTCTGCTACCAATATAAAGATAGTGTCATCAGTTGGCTCTTCAATGATCTTTAAGAGAACATTACCAATATGGCCTAGATATTCTGGCATCCAGATAATCATTACCTTATGCTTCCCTTCATAAGTCTTTAATGCAAGCTTCCTTATAATTTCTCTACATTCATCTACAGTTATGTTTCCTTGCTTATTGTCTGCATGGATGTATTGTAACCATTGATAAATATCTTGATAAGGTTCTTCAAGTATAAATGACCTAAACTCAGAAATAAAATCGTTGCTTATAGAAGCTTTACCGCTTTTCTTACTAATAACAGGAAATGCAAAATGAATATCAGGATGAATCATTTTTGATGCTTTGATACATGAAGAACAAGTTCCACATGAATCACCCTCCAAAGGATTCTCACAATTCACGAATTGTGCATATGCCAGTGCAAGAGACATTCCGCCACTTCCTTTAGGTCCAATAAATAGCTGAGCGTGCGGTATTCTACCACTATTTCGCTCATTAATTAATTTCTCCTGAATGATATGTTGACCGACTACGTCTTTAAACTGCATACGACACTAAAAATACGAAAATTTTAGTCAGCTCAAGACTTATTTATGTTAAAGGATGAAAGGAGATTATAAGATCGGATATGCTACTACGTTTTTCTCCGTTTCGTGTAATACCAAATATAGATCTAAGTCAGATTTGAGCAATGGTTTGAGGATTTCGTAACTTAATTTTACGATGTTCTCCGCAGTAGGATTTAAGGTCTTAAATTCTGGGATGTCAAGATTTAAATTTTTGTGATCAAACTTATCATGGATATGTTTTTTAATGAGTGAGGCTAAAACCTTCATATCCATTACATAGCCAGATTCTGGGTCTATTGGTCCTGTTACATGAACTTCTAATAAATAGTTATGACCATGAAAATTAGGGTAATTACATTTATCATAAAAAGTAGCATTTTTTTCATCAGACCATTCTGGATTATTTAATCTATGGGCTGCATTGAACATTTCTTTTCTAATTACTTTACATCTCATACATCAAAGTTAAAAAAATCTAACAAGCATTATCAGTGTGGATTAAAAAGCATAGATAAATGTCGTTTAGAAGTGAATTTGTCTTATCCATTCAAATAAAGAAACGGCAAGTGCATGCGTAACATTCATTGATTTGGTTATACCAAACATTGGAATATAAACTTGCATAGAACAATGCTCTAGAATTGATGTTGTAATGCCCGATCTTTCATTGCCCACTAAAAGTGCGATTTTTTCGGGTAATTGGCTCTCGTATATATTTTGTGCTTCTTGTGAAGTTTCAATAGCTACTAGTGTATAATCTTTGGGCAGGTATTCATGTAGCGCGTTAGGTTCTACAAATATATGTTCTACTTTTTTGTAAGCAGATGCTGCTGTTTTTTTTATCATCTGATCTTTAAAGTTTGGCGCTTGATCAATGATAATAACTTTAGCCGCATTTACATTGGCCGCCAAACGAATTATACTTCCTATATTTTGAGGGTTTTTGGGATGATCAATGATTAGTATAGGCTTGTACTTTATCTCATAAATTTTTTGACTAAAAAGATCTGTAGAATTTATATTCATTTAGCTAAAATAAAAAAAGGCTCCAATATTAGTAATCTTTTTGTGCCGAAGGAGGGACTCAAGCCCTGACCTAATGATTACGTTTCTCTGACGGTAGAATTATAATTTAAAATTTAAAACTCAAAGGCTATTTCATCAAAAAAAAGGCAATAATACGTATCATTGTATTCCTTTATGTATTAGGGTCTAATTATGAGAGATATGCGCACACTTCTAATTTTACTTTGTTTGATTGCAGTACCAAGTTTTGCTCAGCTAGAAAAGTCTTCTATCAAGCAATTAGTAAAGGAATTAAGAACTTCTTTTGAAGAAGAGGATTTTGGGACTATAATAGAAATGACGGATACGGTTTCTATGGATTACTTGCAACATAATGATTTGTTGGTTTATCGATTAATTGGTTTCTACTACTCAGAACAATTGTTTAAGGCAAAAGAATTAGGGGATATTTATCAGATCAGAGAAGTTAATACTAAAGAAAAAGTAGGGATTGATAGTCTATTGCTTAATATTCAAGATTATACAACTAAGTATAATTTTATAGTTAAGAACTTATATCAGAAAGATTCCATTGATGTATTGATTGAAGAATTTCATGATGCAGAAATTCATTTTAACGAAACCTATTATTTAGAAGGTTTGGTGGCATCCCATAGAGGGAATAATGATGAAGCAATTGAGGCTTTAAAACATCATTTAGATGGAAGTAATGATGATAAAACAGCAAAATTTATTTCGAGCTTATACGAATCGAAAAAAGATTATATAGAAGCTTTAGCTTATATCAATAAAGGGATTGAGATAGATAGTAATAATAATAGTTTATACTTTGATCGTGCAAGAATATATACCTTCCATAATAATTTTGAAGCGGCTTGGGAAGATATCAATAGAGTAGATAATGACTCCGACGATTTAAAGTATTGGAGAGGGTTTATAGTAGTAAAAGGAATATTAAAGACGCATTATAAAGATGTAGAATCAGATCTTATTGATTTAACCTTGTCTGAAGAAGTTTCAGATAAAATATTTAAGGAATCTAATAAGTTGTTGTTTGATCTTTATTATGAGCAGAAAAGATATATCAATGCTTATCATAAGCTTACCACCCTCATTAGAATTGATATTAGAGAAAGAGCGTATTATCATGAAAGAAGAACCATGTTATTTGATTTGGACCTACTTAACAGACCGCAGTCAGAATTATTATTATTAGATCTAGAGACATTATTGAAAATAGATCCTACCAATGAATCTTATCAATTAAAACAGACTAAAGTGTTAGGCTTCTATTCAGATTTAAGAAGAGTAACTATTAGTGAAATTGAAAATCGAATACAAGAACGAACAGCTAGTTTTGATGACTTTAAAGTGATCTGTGAGTATTATGCTTATCAGGATACTAATAAAGCTAAAACCTATGCACAACAGGCCCAATATAAATTTAGGAAGGCCACTAGAGAAGATCCCGAAAAAAGAGATTTTAGAAGACTGGCTCAAGCATATGAATTGAATTCTACCTTAGGTCTTAAGCCAAGTGATTATACTAATTATGTAAAGTATATATCTGAAGCAATATTATTAGATGAAGAAGATCTTGGTCTTAAATACCAAAGAGCAAAGCGATATATAAAACTAGAACAGTATGATTTTGCTTTGGAGGACCTAATTGCTATGGAATCGAATAAAGGAATAATAAGTAATATCGATTATATAAAGGAGCGAGCATTATGTTATATAAAGACTAGTAATGTTACGTTGGCAAGACAATGGATTGAGAAAGGATTAGCGCTTAATCCGCATGATAGAATGCTTAATAAACTCAAAGATGCGAAATAGAGTAGTGTTAAAAATAAAAAAAGCCGCTTTATTTGAAGCGGCTTTTTTATTGCTGTAAGCTTTAGATAATCATCTATCCATGAATCGCTTGATCCCATGCACCTAATGCAGCTTCTTTTAATGCTTCAGAGAAAGTAGGATGTCCATGACATATTCTACCAATATCTTCTGCAGTAGTTTTAAATTCCATGGCTGTTGCAGCTTCCATAATTAAATCTGCAGCTCTAGCACATACCATATGTACGCCTAATACTTCATCAGTTTCAGCGTCTGCAATTACTTTTACAAATCCATCATTATCCATAGAAGCGATTGCTCTTCCTGAAGCTTTCATTGAAAATTTACCTACTTTAATTGCTCTACCTTCTGCTTTTAATTCTTGTTCTGTTTTACCAACAGCTGCTACTTCCGGCCAAGTATATACAATACCTGGAATTAAATCATAATGTAATGCAGGTAGTTGACCAGCTAATGTTTCGGCTAAGAATACACCGTCTTCTTCTGCTTTATGCGCAAGCATTGGTCCTGCGACAACATCACCAATTGCATATATATTGTCTACGTTAGTTTGAAGTTTGTTATTCGTCTTAACTCTGCTTCTCTCATCTAGCTCTACACCAACTTTATCTAATCCTAAACCATCCGTGTAAGGTTTTCTACCAACAGATACTAAACAATAATCTCCTTCTAATACTACTTCTTCACCTTTCTTGTTGTCTGCCTTAACAGTAACTTTATTTCCTTTCGCAGTTACTTCTTTTACACCAGAAGAAAGATGGAACTTCATTCCTTCTTTCTTTAGCATTCTTGTTAAGTCTTTAGAACAGTCTTTATCCATTGTAGGGATGATAGAATCTGCATATTCTACTACAGAAACTTGGGCACCTAATCTAGCATATACAGAACCTAATTCTAATCCAATAACACCACCACCAATAACGATAAGATGTTTTGGTACTTCTTTTAATGCCAATGCTTCTGTAGAAGTAATTACTCTTTTCTTATCAATTTTGATAAATGGAAGCGTACTTGGCTTAGAACCGGTAGCGATAACTACTTTTGCTGTACTTATCGTTTGAGTCTTACCTTTATCGTCTGTTACAATAACCGTGTTTTTATCTTTGAAAGATCCTATTCCTTGGAAAGTATCAATCTTGTTCTTCTTCATTAAGAAGTCAACACCACCAGTTAATTGATCAACAACACCTTGTTTTCTATCGATCATTTGTTTGAAATCTAAAGAAAGTTTACCAACTCCAATTCCATGTTTTTCAAAAGAATGTGATGCATTATGATAATGCTCTGAAGAATCTAATAATGCTTTAGAAGGAATGCATCCAACATTAAGACAAGTACCACCTAAAGTAGCATATTTCTCTACCATGGCAACTTTCATTCCTAATTGAGCACATCTGATTGCACAAACGTATCCACCAGGTCCTGATCCAATTATTGTTATATCGTATTGACTCATAATTTTGTTTTTTTATAATCCTAATAATGCTTCAACAGGGTCTTTACCGAAAATCATTTGTTCAGGGTTTTCTAATAATTCTTTTAACCTAACTAAGAAAGTAACAGACTCTTTTCCGTCAATGATTCTATGGTCATAAGATAATGCTAAATACATCATTGGTCTTATTACCACTTCTCCATTAATAGCAACTGGTCTTTCTTTAATAGCGTGCATGCCTAAGATGGCAGATTGAGGTTGATTAATAATAGGTGTAGAAATCAATGAACCAAAAGTACCTCCATTAGTAATTGTAAAAGTACCACCAGTCATTTCTTCCATTGTTAATTTCCCATCTCTACCTTTAAGTGCTAATCTTCTTACTTCGTTTTCTAAACCATCTAATGCTAATGATTCAGCGTTCTTAATTACAGGAACAACTAAACCTTTAGGCGTAGATACTGCAATAGATATATCAGCGAAGTTACTATAAAGAATATGCGTTTGTTCTGCATTTAATTGTGCATTTACACCAGGAATCTCTTGTAAAGCAATTGCACTTGCTTTTAGGAAGAAAGACATAAATCCTAATCTAGTTCCATTATGAGCCTCTTCAAACTTCTTCTTATATTTATTTCTAATATCCATTATTGGCTTCATGTCTACTTCGTTAAAAGTAGTAAGCATAGCAGTTTGGTTTTTAGAAGCTACTAAACGTTTAGAAATGGTCTTTCTAAGCGCAGTCATTTTCTTTTCCTCCGTCTCTCTAGAGAAAGCATTAGTCTCTGCAATTAATTCATTAACATCAAAACCAGAACCAGCAGGTAAGTTTTTGATATGAGCTAAAGCATCAGATTTGGTAATCCTTCCGTCTTTTCCAGTTCCACTTACTTGGCTTGCATCCGCATTTCCTTCTCTTAATATCTTAGCAGCTGAAGGAGAGGGATGACCACCTTTAGGAGCAGTTTCACTTGCTTGGTTAGCAGTGATTGGTGCACTTGCTGGGGCAAGGTCACCTGTTGCAGGCGCCACTGTTTCTGTTATTAGATCAGCAGGTGCCTCAATATCTGTATCAATAGATCCAATAATTGTTTCGATTGGAATAGTTTCTCCTTCTTCAACAGTAATTTTTAATTGACCTTGATATTCAGCAGTCAATTCTAAGGTTGCTTTTTCAGATTCAATTTCAGCAATTGGTTCGTCCATCATTACATATTCACCATCTGCCTTAAGCCAAGCTCCGATAGTTACCTCTGTTAAAGACTCACCAGCAGCTGGTAAAGTAATATCTACCTTTCCTTGCTTTGATGGTGCAGGTTTACTAGATGTAATTGCTACAGGTGCAGGACTAGGTGTGGTCTCTGAAATTGGTTCCGTAGCAGGAGTACTTCCTCCAGTAGGAGCAGATGCAGCTGTATCAATTTTTGCAACTACATGGCCAATTTCAATGATATCATCAGCTGGTGTAATAATTGATAATGTTCCTTCTTTTTCAGCAGTTAATTCTAATGTTGCTTTTTCAGATTCTATCTCAGCGATCACTTCATCCATTTCAACATAGTCTCCATCATTCTTTACCCAAGTACCAATAGATACTTCATTGATAGATTCTCCTACTTGAGGTATTTTTACTTCGATTATCATCTTATTATGATTTTATGTTCAATGCTTTATTAATAATTTCATTTTGCTCTCTCTGATGTATCTTAGCATGACCAGTTGCTGGTGAAGCACTAGCTTTTCTAGAAATAACAGTAATTTGAGCACTTCTATAACAACTTAAGAAATAAGTCCAAGCACCCATATTTGCTGGTTCTTCTTGTACCCAGAATAATTCAGCATCCTTATATTTTTCAATGATTTTATCGATTTGTTTATAAGGAAGCGGGTATAGCTGTTCTAGTCTAATAATAGTTGTATCTGTAATTTTATGTTCTTCTTTTGCACCCATTAATTCATAAGAGATTTTACCAGTACAGAATAATATTCTTTTGATTTTTTTAGCTTTAGCAGGTGTAATATGCTCTTCAATAATTTCTTTGAAATGTCCACTTGTAAAGTCTTCCATTTTGGAAACACACTTTGGATGTCTCAATAATGATTTAGGAGACATGTTAACCATTGGTTTTCTAAATGGGAAGGCCATCTGTCTTCTAAGTGCATGATAGAAGTTAGAAGGAGTCGTAATATTAGTAACAATCATATTGAAGTTACCACATTGTTGTAAGAACCTTTCTAGCTTTGCAGAGGAGTGCTCTGGACCTTGCCCTTCATAACCATGAGGTAATAACATGACAATTCCAGATCCTTGATTCCATTTATCTTCAGATGCAGAAATAAACTGATCAATTACAATTTGTGCGCCATTAGTAAAGTCTCCAAATTGAGCTTCCCATATGGTTAATGAATTAGGGTTTGCAATTGAATAACCATATTCAAATGCTAATACACCATATTCAGAAAGTAAAGAGTTATATATTCTAAGTTTTGTGTCAGGGTTTAAGTCTGTCAGTCTATTATACTGTTCGTTAGTTTGTTCGTCAAATAAAACAGCATGTCTATGAGAGAAAGTACCTCTTTTAACATCTTGTCCAGATATTCTTACGTCAGAACCTTCCAATAATAAAGAACCATAAGCCAATAATTCTCCAGAAGCCCAATCCACAATATCATCTTCAAAGAAGGCTTTCCTTCTTTGTTGTAGCATTCTGTCTACTTTCTTTAAAGGCGTGAATCCTTCCGGGTAAGAGATTAAATGTTTAACAACTTTATCTAAAGTCTTAATTGGTACACCTGTATCATAACTGATTTCAAAGTCTTCAGGTGTACTTTTGTTTAATGCTTCCCAAGCTAATTCTGCTGGTTGCAATTTATAGTCTAAAGGCTTTTGCTTAACAAGATTTAATCTGTCTTGTAGCAATTGCCAAAAGTCTTTATTCATTTGCTGAGCTAAGTTGTTATTAATATCACCTTGGGAAATTAATTTCTCTACATAGATTTCTCTAGGGTTTTTATGCTTACTGATTAAAGCATATAAATTTGGCTGAGTGAATTTAGGATCATCACCTTCATTATGACCATGCTTTCTATAACATACCATATCAATAATGATATCTCTTCTAAATTGCTGTCTAAACTCAGCAGCTAATTCTGCACAGAATATAACAGATTCTACATCGTCTCCGTTAACATGTAAAACAGGAGTATTGGTCGTTCTTGCTACAGAAGTACAATAGTTAGCAGATCTTGCATCATCAAAATCAGTCGTGAATCCAATCTGGTTATTAATAATATAATGTATAGTGCCTCCTACATGATAACCTTCTAGCATGGCCATCTGTATAGTTTCGTAAGCAATTCCCTGACCTGCAAATGCAGCATCACCATGGATTAGAACAGAAGCAACATTACCTCTCATTCTATCATAGTACATATCAGTCTTGGCTCTTACATATCCTGTAACTACAGTATTAACTGCTTCTAAATGTGATGGATTAGCACAAAGTTTTAATCTTACATCTTTACCTTGTGTGGTAGTAACCTGAGAGGTAAACCCTAAATGATATTTAACATCTCCAGATCCCATAGTTGAGTCTGGGTCACCATTTCCTTCAAATTCATTAAAGATTTCTTCATAGGTTTTACCCAATTAAAATTTGGTTTTTCTTTAATTTTTTTAAATTATCATCATTAAGAATACCCATTTGAACCACAAT
>JBELBA010000025.1:0-19022 GCA_042095635.1 Chitinophagales bacterium | reverse complement strand
CACTAGGAACATCTTTGTTTTTGACCATATACTTAATTGAATATGTACCAGCTACAGAATAAGTATGATTTCGATCAATAGCAGGCGCTGAAACTGTATCCCTTGTTCCGTCTCCCCAATCAATATCAATATAATCTAAGGAAGCACCTGTACCTGCAGGATCAATTGTAGTAGCATCCTCTAATGTGATTTGTGTATTAATACAAACTTTTTGTGTGTCTATACTTCCAAGTGAATCTTTAAAATTAAAATTCGCATTCGGACAATCAGGATCACCAGCAAAAGCGGAGCTAGACCATAATAGCAATACTATAGTTAGACAAGATTTGATCCTGCTCCATGTATTTTTCAAGTTCTGTTGTTTCATTCTTCCGTAACCTTTTGAGAATCAAGCATTTTTACAAATTTAAGATCCCAATAGTACAAGCTATTAATGTACGAATAAAAGCGTGAATATGTTTCATCCGAACATAACAAAAAAGGGGCTTTCATAACAAAAGCCCCTAATTCTGAATCTATTTTGAAGTATTCTATAAGTTGAACGAGAAATCTAATGATTCCTTAATCATTTTTTCATTTAATTTGTAGTATATAAATTGACCTCTTCTATCGGCCTTTACTACTTTTGCCTCTCTTAAAATTGCTAATTGCTGAGAAACAATTGCTTGATCGATTCTTAATCTAATCTGAAGATTAGTAACGTTCATCTCTCCAAACTCTGAAATTAAGTCTATAATACTTTGACGAATTGGATGATTAAGTGCTCTATAAAACAAGAAACCTTTCTTAATGGCTCTTACATTTTTCTTGTCTGATAAATTTCTAACTGATACACTTTCTGTCATTTCCATAATTCTCAATTTATTGATTAACTATTGAAGGCTAATTTAGAACTATGACTTGAAAGTCAACAATAAATGTTGTCAACGATAAATAGAAGATATGAAAATTACTAATATATTTTAGACTAGGCTCATTGGACTTACATATTAAGCTTTTCTAAAGCCTCGAAGAAACCAGCCTTGTATTGTCTTCCAATTGGAATCTGCTCATCGCTGATCTCTACAAACTTAGGACTAATCACTTTAATCTTCTTCATATTGATCACATAAGACTTATGGATCCTACAAAATTGATCTTCTGGTAACTTGTCTATAAAACTTGGAATATTAGACCTAGTTAAAACTTTTTCTTTGCCATAGTATACCTCAAGGTATACACCATTAGCCTTAATGAAATCAATCTGATTTACTTTGACAATGATGGTATCATATCCAGATTTAATAGGAATCTGCTGACCATATAACACATCATCCTCATTTTCTAACTCCTCCTTCAATGATATTTGAAAACTTACCATCTCTAAAGCAGCATACAAGTCTTTCTTATTAAAAGGCTTTACAACATATCCCTTAGGCAGTGTCAATTTTGCTCTTTCTAATGTAGACTTATCTGTATGTGAAGTAATGTAGACAAAAGGTAAATGCTCCTTATTTAATTCATTAGCAACATCGATGCCGTCTTTTGGTCCTTTAAGAATGATATCCAATAACACTAAGTCTGGTTGAAATAACTTAACTTTTGTTAATGCATCTTCATAAGTTTGAGCAATATCCATTACAGTATATCCAAACTGCTCTAACAACATTTTTAAGTGTGATGCTATGAGCAATTCATCTTCTACAATTAATATTTTAAGCTTTTCGGACGACATTGAACTATTAAATTACTGTTTAAAATGAATTTCTACAATAGCTCCATTTTCATTAAAACAATTAAATTCACCACCTATTTGATGTGTTAATATCTGTATTAGCTTCATACCTAAAGACTTAGAGGAAGACACATTAAAGTTTTCTGGGTATCCAACTCCATTATCCCTAAGCACTAATAAATATGTATTATCACTATTTTTCTTCAAATCGATCTTAATTTCTCCACAATTTTGATTTTGAAAAGCATATTTATAACAATTTGAAATGACTTCTGAAATGATTAATCCTAGAGGAATGACATCATCTATGTCTAATTTTACCTCTTCTGCTAAATCTAACAAAATATCTACTTCACAATCTGTAGTATTTACCTGCTGTAGGTAACCAATTAAATTATCTAAGTACTCGAGGATATCTATATTACCTAATTGCTCCGATTGATATAATTGTTGATGAATTAAAGCCATAGCCTGTATCCTACTTTGACCTTGTTCTAATACTTGTCTTACATCTTCATCATCTACCAACATTTCTTGCATACCTAGCATACTAGATATCATTTGAAGGTTATTCTTTACTCTGTGATGAATCTCTTTTAAGAGCGCTTCTTTTTCTTGAATACTTTCCTTTAATAAAGCATTCTTCTCAAAAATACTGATCTGCTGATCTTGCATCTTTCGGTTTCCATTTCTCAACTTAATTAAGAATACAATTAAGATGATTACAATACCTATGACCAAAATGAGCACAAGAATATATTGCCTTTCTTGCTCGGATTGTCTTTCTTGCAATAGTTCTAAAGATGCCTTTTCTTGGTTTAATTTTAATCGCTCATATTCTTCTACCAGCTCCAGAGATTCCCAATGTTTACTTTCTCTAGCCAACTGAACTGAATCTTCGTAATGCTGCTGCAATAGCAATACTTGATAAGCTTCCTGGTATCTTTTCTCTTTGCTTAAAGCTTGATGGAGAAACCCATAAGTATCACTTAAATAATAATTGGCAGTTGCATCTTTTAATCGTTCTGCTACTTTAAGATTGCTTAATGCTTTTCTGGTATTGCCAGATTTTAAATATACTCTCCCTATTTTATTGTAAATATTGGCAACACTAGTGGAGTCTTTTAAATCTAAATATATCTTTAAAGAACGATTATTATAAAAAATAGAATTGGCATACTGTTTACGTTCTAATAAAACGAAAGCGTATAAATCGTATCGAATGGCAACTTGAAATGAATCTGGAATTAATCTACAATAAGCAATGGAACTATCTAGGTATTTTAAAGTCAGGTCATATTCGTTTAACGTAGAATGGTAAGTCGCTATATTATAATAGAACCTTGCAATGTTAGCTGTATCAAAAATTTGTTGAGACCATTTTAAGCCACCTTTTAAGTATTGTAATGCAGTATCTGTTACCAAATCCTCCGCATAGGATGTACCTAGATTATTAATTGCTCTTATGATTCCTTTGGTATCTTTAATCGTTTTAGCAATTCTAAACCCTTGTCTTAAAAACGATCTAGCTCGTTCATTTTTATTTTGGCTAGAATAAACACTACCTATTAGATTATAAATCCATGCAATTTGACTAGAATCGGCTAATTTTTCATAAATCTTAAGTGCTTCTAAACCATATACTAAAGACTTCGAAAAATGATGCTGATAATATAAATCTAATGCCTCATTTTTATAGAAGGCTGCTAAAGAGTCCTTACTTTTAAAACTGGTATCATTGAAATAAGACACGTCATCCGATTGCGCATTTAATGCTAAGGATAAACTGAATAATACGATTAATAAGCTTCTCATCTTATAGAAATAAAAATGCCCCAAATAACGGGGCATTTCAAATTATTTATATTCAAGTCTAGTAATCATCATCGTCGTATAATGACTCTTCAGAAAGTTCATTTAAGACTTTAAATTCAACTCTTCTATTCTTAGCTCTGCCTTGAGGGTTATCTGAACCATCTCTATTTTTATTAGCAGCGATTGGATCAGACTCTCCATAACCTCTGGATATTAACTTCTTAGGGCTGATTCCTTGATCAGCACAGTATTGAACAATTGATTGTGCTCTTTTTTGAGATAAAGTAATGTTTGCTAATTCCGAACCAACATCATCCGTATGGGCACCAACCTCTACTACTAATAGTGGGTTTTCTCTTAACCTTTTTATCAAGTCTTCATCTAAAGCTTTCTTAGCTTCTTCATTTAAGGCAGTAGATCCAAAGTCAAAGAATACCTTCATTGTAATACCTTGGTCAGCTTCCGGTAATTTTTCTATCCTAATCTCATTGGCTTGAATAGTATCAGACTTAGTAAATCCATGTGTAGAAACTGAAGTTTCTCCTGCGAAATACCCTTTCTTATAAGCTTGTAATTTAAAACGTTTATTAGCTTGTAACTTTAAGAAATAATCACTCCCATCTTTACCAGTTGTATCTGTTTTAATTAATACATCAGAACCATCTTCCTGAATCAAGTATAAAGAAACAACAACATTAGCCATTGGTCTGTTATTTGGATCATCTGCATCTACAACGATACCTTCAATTCCAATTCTGATAATTTGTAAATAATCAAACGAATAGATATCATCACAACAAGTAGCATGATGTAATCCTAATCCACCTTCTCTATTAGATGTAAAATATCCACCTTCTCTAGATTCGTTAGGCACAAAATATAATTCGTCTGCTCCAGTATTTAATGGGTATCCAGCATTTTCTACTTTACTCCATTTTTTCATAGAACCAACTACTTTCTGTACATCCAAACCTCCCATTCCTGGCCAGTTAGCTGAAGAGAAATATAAAGTACCAGACTCCATATCATAATAAGGAGTCATATCGTCCCCAACAGTATTTACTTTTCTCTTTAAGTTTCTAGGTGCCATCCAATCCTTCGTTTTTTTTCTGTCAAATACAGAATAGTAGATATCTAAACCTCCTAAACCATCTTCTCTATCAGAAACAAAGTATAATACATCTCTTTTCTTCTTCGTATCCCATCCTAAAGTAGGCTGAGTATTAGTTGATCCAGGCCAGTTAATTTTCTCATTTAATAGTTTACCTGGTTGCCACTCTTTACCAATTAACTTGGACTCGTAAATCTTACATTCTATCTTTCCGCCTTCTAACTCATCACACTTTGTAAAGTAGAATCTTTTTCTATCTCTAGAATAAGCTCCATTACCAACAAACTTACCGTCTTCATTGAAAGGCCCATCTTCAAACTCTCCAACATTCTTCCACTCTCCATTTCTTTTAGCAGCAGTGTAAAGCTTTGCATGAAACTTTTCTTTGTTCTCATCCTTAGCATCTTCCGGACATTCCCAGTACATAGAATCATAAGGCATAGAAGAATATATAATTGCAGTATCTCCTAAAGCAATTGGTCCAGACTCTGTATAGGCTCTATTAATTCCACCTTCCATATGAGTAATCTTAACATCTACTGGCTTCTTTAATAATCTCATTGCCAAATCACATGATTTTAAGTCAGACTTAATCATCTTTCTATACTGTGACTTATCAGAACCTTTATACTTCTTCTTAAAGGTTGTAAACTCTTTCTTAGCTTCTTCATAATTACCAGCTCTCATTAAACCTTGAGCATAGAAGTACTGTGCCTTTGGATAAGATAATGGTGCTTTTAAATACACCTTCTCGAACCATGCTAATGCATCAGTATAGTTTCTTGTAATTAATAACAGTTCTGCTAGTCTATATGCTCCATCCATATCTTCAGGATCAGCTTGTGTAGCAGCTCTGTATAAGTTAACTGCCGTGTAGTAATCACCTACATCAATCATTTTCTTAGCTTGCTTCTTCTGTTGTGCAGGAGAGACGTCTTTTTGTGCCATTCCTAAAGTGGCAACAACTAAAAATAGATATATAATATACTTCTTCATATTGCTTTTCTTTAGAACCTAGGACATACTTTTCTTGCACAAATAGACATTGGCTTAGCTTTCCCTATATAAATTAGAGAAAATTCAAAACCATTTGCCGCACCATTAACGGTTGCATTTAAACCATAATCATATGAAATGTTTAATGCTAAATTTCCAAATTCAACTCCTCCTAAGAATGAAACGTTACTGATATCACCAGCAGTTTTCATCAAAGGCCCAAAGTTAAATGCCGAAACAGTACCTCCACCAGGTACAATATATTTAAATATTGAAGCGAAATTATATTTCGTCTCTCTTGTATCTAATTTATTTTCAATCATGAATTTTGGCTCGATGTGCATTTCATCTGTTAAAGGAAAATCTGCTCCTCCATTTACACCAATTTTCATAGAAGCTTTGGAAGCACTTGATGTAGCTAATTGTGATAAATCTGGAGAAATGATATTACCTACAAATACACCCGTATGAATCTTGGTACCATTCATATCTCCTGCCCATAAAATACCAGCATCTAAATTAAGACCTGCAGGTCTGTTATTTGTATTAAAGATTTCTGAAGCAGCACCAGAATAATCTCCCACAGAAGGGTTATACTGATCTCCTTGAGTTAAATCATTTAAGTCTGCACTAACCACTTGGAAATAAGAAGGATTAGCAGCAATAGTTAAAAACTGTCCCTCTCCTATTTTAAATCTACCAGCTAATGATAACTCTCCACCTGTTGATTTCGCTCTAGCTCCATCTTGAAAAACACCTACACCCAAGTCGAAAGAGTGACCAGATTTGTTTTTAAACTTGTGCTCGTATGAACCATAAATTGTTTGCCAAACTGCCCACTGGTCTCCGTATAATGCACTTGCTCTGAATTTACCATCATAATGACCTGTCTCTGCAGGGTTATATAACAATGGCGTATTATAGTATTGAGTGGTGTTAATTCCACCTGCTTGTCCTAATACAACAAGCGAGAATGAAAAGAACATCATCAATATTAACAACCTATTCTTAATTACCATTTGCTTTGTTTTTCAGTTCTTCTACCAACCCCTTAAAAATGAGGGAATAATAAATCTACGAGTTTTTCAGGAGAAATTAATGGTTATCCACCATTTACATGAGAATAAGACTACTGTTTTTACCCGACTTCATTAAATATAGCATTTTTATCAACATATTGTCATTAATTTTAGATTATTTTCAAAATATCAGACAAATAAATTCCATTTTCATGATTATATTTAAAAATCAAAATCAAATTACATTAGCATAAATACTATATTAATTTCTCTCAGAACCTCTTTTATACCAATTACTAACATATTATAAATTGAAATAATTTGGCTAAAAATAAGATGCTAACTAAAAACTTGCCTGTATACTTCTAAGGACTTAATTTCACCAAAATTAGGCATATGAATGGCATAAAATCGCTCCAATTCCTTTAATAATTGTTGTCTTTGTACTTTAGAAATTTCTACCGAATCGATGGTTTCTAAGGATTCAAATAACAATTTTGATAAGATTAAACTTAATTGATCATCCACTTGGTATCCAAATGCTTCTAGGCTAGAGAATATGCCTAAGTTAGGATCGAAATAACACTTTTCTTGGCTATAATTATTGTTAGGGTAAAAACCGAAATACTTAGAACATTCTAATAAAAAGAAATAATGCCAATTCTTGTATGCTTGATGCACATCTAGTGCAATTAAGAAATCATGAATGAAATTAAATAGCGCTTCATTCTCCATTCCCGATTGGATAGATTTATTGACAATTTCTAACAAATACATGGCCATTGCGGTCTTGGCCATATCAGAAGGGATAGAATGAAAAATATGTGTTACCCTAACCTCATTTAAGAAATGTAAATCCTTCCTTGTACTATGCTTAAAATCTAATTCTACTATACTTAAAGGCTGAATGATGTTGGCCTGAATCTTCGCTTTCGCTTTTCTAGCACCCTTTACAATAAAAGCTAACTTTCCATATTCCTTTGTATAAGCATGTATGATTAAGCTGGTTTCGCCATACTTAATCGCTTTTAATATAATGGCATTAGAAGAAGCGCTCATACTTAAAACTTAAACTGAATACTAGCATAGATACCCCATTTACTAATTGGATAGTTAGGTGTATCCCTAAGATGTGTCCATCTATGCACGAGGTCTACACGCACTAATTTTAAAATATTCTCTACACCAATTGCAGACTCTGCATAGATACTATTGTTAAGGATCTTGATATTATCATTAATAATAAAGTCCCTATTAGCAGCACTATACCTTCCGTATATCGCTTTTGTACTCCAAAGGCCTCTCCATTTTAATTTTCTCATTAATGGAATCTTATTAAGGATGGCTCCATCTAAATAATGAGTCATATTAAAGTGCAAATATTCGTCTGTAGCAAACTCATAAGGGTTCATACTATTAAAAGCATTAGGATTAAAATAGTAAGTAAAGTTTCCTTTTGGCACTTCTAACAATAGATAAGGTACATTTCCAAAAGTCTTACCGGCAGTTAAAGTATAACGGACATAACCTACAGGATAAACGGGTAATTGGTCCGCCACTCTCAATTTAACTTTTAAATAATCAAACTGTCCTCCAGCGATTCCTCTAATTCCTTTATTTAAATAGACATACCAAATTGGACTTTTACCTCCTAAACTTTGCCTTCTAAAATTGGTGTTGACAAACTTTTCTCCTTTAGAAAACCTAAACATTAAGCCCGCCTCAGTAGTTGTAATAACGGAATCTAAACCATTTTCTCCTTGGTAATCAAAATCAAAATAAGGAGATTGCCATTTGCGCTCCAAACTCATTTTTGTCCAAACACCCCGCTTCCATTCTCTATCAATTTCTGCATAGTGCTCATCTATATAAACCAATCTTTGCTCGATATTCTTTTGCACTAAGCCAGCAACAATATTATCATTATCTACCTCAGAAATATCATCATTCACTAGATCTAAATCATTAGTATACTTATAATTAAGCATGGTCCATCTCTTCTTATTTAAGAGAATATTAGTAGATAAGCCATACTTGTATGCTTCGTCTCTTAAACCATAAGCCCCATAAAAAGATTGTCTAAATCTTTTAGAGAAATTCTCATTGGTTCTTGCTCCAAATGCAAATCGCCAACCTTCAATTTGATCAGTACTAATTAAATTAAAGTAGGGCCCAAAACTTAACATTCCCACTTGATAATAGCCTGAAAAAATGGTTTTCACTACATCAACATATGTTCTAAAAATTGGAACGTTATTCAATGTATCAATCATTGCATAGACTTTCTGTTCATTCTCCGAAAGCGTGTCATGTCTATAGCTTTGCCAATCATGTACCTTTTTATCACTGTTCTCAATTACAATCTGATTGATGTCCTTAAAGCTATCAATATATGCTTCCACACGAGGATCATTAATCATCTGCTCTGCATAAGATGATGTCTTTCTGCCAATCATTCCAGGACGCTTCTCGTTCTCTGTTAAAAAGTGAATAACCAATTTATCCTTCGCTAAAATCCACTTTCCATTTACTTTATCAAAAGACTGAAACATGCCCACTTTATCTACATAGTTGACATTGGCACTTCCAGAAACCTCCATGCTAATTTGCTTAATCGCCCAATCTCCTTTACAAACCCACATATCCCCAACAAATACATTTTCGTGTTTCTTTTTAGGCATAAATTGAAGCTTATAACACTTGTATCCTTCTATTATACCGCTGTCTATTCTGTAATATTTATAATGGCTAAGACCACTAATCGAAACAGGGCTTACAAATCCCTTATTAGCAATTTTAATATAGTCTTTATAGACATTAATATCCTGATACATTGAACCCAGAAACTGTGTAACTGTAGCATTTTTCATTCCTGAAACCTTCGTTGCTTTAATGAGTTCTTTCTTCTTTTTTGGGTTAGAAGAATAATAAAAATCTCCAAATGTTTCTGTCAAAAAAACGGGCAGAAAAGACTGATCTTCCGAGGTAGAATCTACATTATCTAATATGAAATCAAACTTTTTTAGTAATATATTGCCTTCTATATCTTTAGGCTTAATATTGATTAAATCCAATTCTACTTTCGAGTACTGTTCATAGCCGTAATTATCATACTTCTTTTGGTTGTGCGATTGCTTATGGACCAACATACTATCTAATATTCTTAAGGCTGGGTTCTCTCCTGCCATGATAGTAATCTCCTCCAAAAGTAAATCAGTAGCAGAAATGTAGAGGGTCTGTCCTTTAGGGTCTAATGTTTTAACGGCATATTTTCTAGTATCATAACCTAAAGTAGAAATGACCAAGGTATCTAATGTCGCATTTTTAACTTGTAATCTAAAGCAGCCATCAAAGCCTGTAACGGTCCCAATAGCAGTTCCTTGCACACCAACCGTTGCAAAAGGAATAGGTTCATCTTTTTCTTTGTCAAATACACAACCATTGATCTCAATCGCTTGCCCATACGAGACAATAACCGAAGCTGTAAATAATAGAAAACACCATAAGAGCTTCATTTTATCTATACTTATTTCTTTTTCTTGTAAACAGGAACGGTAGAACACGGCTCTCCAAACATCAATACCTTAACAACATCAACTAAACGCTCTGTTATAGCAACATATGCAGAAGTATTTACTGCTCCGCATCCTTTAACTACAACCCTTACGTCTTGATACTGGGAAACATCCATCTCACTGATTAGATGAAGTATTAGCTGTTCTTGAGCACTTTTGAGGTCTCCAAAGAACACTTTCTTAGACTTCTCTTTTAGTGCATTTGTAATTAGCATATAAGCCCAGGTAGGAACGATTGCGTTAGTAGAACAAAACAGCGAAGTGTAAGAACCAGAAAAGGACTCCCAATCATTGGTCTTAACCCAAGATCTGAAGTCCTTTTCTTTAAGCACCAAGCCTTTAAATAGCTGGTCCTTTATATCTATAGTTTGAATAACATGGTTGTCTAACCACTCTGATAAATCCAAAGTAATAATTCCACTTTGGGAAACTTTATTTACAATTGGATTTATATCACTCATCAGTACTTATATCTGTAATCTCTTATTTCTGCCATTTCTCTTAACGCAGTAATAATAGCATACTCTGTTCTAGATTTTAAGTTATTTGCCACTTTATCTTTGTACTCGTTGTAATCACTTACTTGAGGAGCATCAACGTGGAATTCTGGTTTTACAACATAAACACCTTTGTTTCCAATTACTGGCTTAGACACCTCTCCTTCTGGTGTACCAAAACAAGTACCAGCAACGATTAAGTCTCTACCAATCTCTCTAGAATAAGGATTCTCGAAGTTAATCTCTGTTAATGTACCTAATTCTTTCTCTGCTATCTTAGCAATTTCCTCAATTGCACCAGCAGCTAGAGCATCTTTATACTTCTCTATTAACTTCTGACCTTTCTTCTCTTGTCTAATTTTAAACTCTACTTCAGATCTAACCTCTTCAATATCCTTTAACCCAATCTCACCAACACCTGCCAATACAGCAACGATATATTGATCATCCACTAACATTATAGAAGAAACAGCACCCTTATCATTAGAATAAGCCCATTTAACCATTTCTCTAGCGTTTCCTAATCCAGGTAACACACCTGTGTTTGGTTCTAAGTCTCTCGTAGATTTAATATCTCTACCTTCTTTCTCTGCATTTGCTCTAAATAATTCTTCATTACCAGACTGTGCATAGAAGTTAGAAGCGTTTCTAAATACAGAGTCCGTTGTAAAGTCTGATGGACTTAACTCAGAATAGATATATCCAACTTGAACAGCTTCAGTAGTAGCTTTATACTTTAATACATCAATGATATGAAATCCAAATTGGGAGTTACAGGTTAAGATCTCTCCTTTATCACCTTCAAAGAAAATTTTGTCATTGAATGGCTTAACCATCTGACCAGGCTTGGCCCATCCTAAGTCTCCTCCTTTGATAGCAGAACCTTGATCATCAGAATAAGTTTTTGCTAAAGCTGCAAATGCAGTACCAGCATCTAAAGCATCCATAACAGAATCTCTTCTAGCGAAGAACGTTTCTCTTGTATCATTTTGCTTAGGCTTCAATAAGATATGTCTGCACTTAACAGAGTCAGCAATCTTCTTTCTATCTACCACTTTAGCCAATACATAACTAACACCGTCTAAATAAGGGCCATAAATATCTCCTTCTTTAGTATTAAAGATCGCATCCTTGTTTTCTATACCTGCATTAATATCAGCTGCAACTTTATAAGCTTTATCAAAACCTCTGTCAGAATTTAAAGCAACGAATAAAGAATCTTCCTCTGTTGATTGGAAATCAGCATAAAGCTCATTTAATCTTGTTATTACTTCAGCAGAATCTTGATTAGAAGGAATGATATCATAAGCGATATAATCCACTTTTCGTGTTTCTATTTCTTGCTTGTATTTAGCCGCATTTTCTCTGATATAATTTAAGATCTCCTGATCAGTTACTGTTACTTCATCATCCGCAATTTCTGCGAAATCGAAGAATACATACTTTGAAGTTAACTTCTTAAATCTATTGTTGTAAAATTTCTCTGCTTCCCATGTAGCTGTATAAACTGACTTAGAAAATAAGTTGTTATACTTATCATTAGTCATCTTTTGCTCTAAATATTTCTCGATATCTAACCACTGCGATCTTTGCTCGTCTGTAGCTCTATCTAAATTAGCAACAAAGTCTCCCATTGCAGAAGCATTAAATTGCCCTGTTGCAGGATCTGTAAATGCCCCTTTAATAGCAGGATCTGGATTAATGGAAGTAATGTCAAAAATCTCTTGAGGAGTAACATCAATACCTAATGCTTTTCTTTGGCTAGCAATAACCTTAGTCATTGTTAATCTATTCCAAACATCATTTTCAATTCGCTCACGATCAGCATCAGTTATTTGAGGATTATTTCTTCTATTCCTTTGTAACTCTTCTTGTACTTCTTGTTGATACATCTGAATGTTAATCTCTTCACCCATTACTTCTCCTGCAGAAAGATCTCTAGTACTTCTAATACTTTCCCATCCAGAACCAGCAATAAATAAAACTAAGGCACCACCGATAACAAACGCTAATAATTTACCTTGATTCCTGATTTTTCCAATCGCAGCCATTTATCTATAATTTTAATTTCTATTCTTATTAATGTTTAATCCTATTTCTACTTAAATATAGAAGATCCCAAAGATAGAAAACTTATTTCAAATATAGAAGTCTTTAAAAACGACTCAAAAGCCTTTGTTTATTAGGCTTCAGAATCTAAGTCTTCGCTTAAGTTGTATATCATAAGGAGCAAATAAGTAATGTAAAAATCGTACCTTTAAGCTATGTATAAAATGCTGTGCTTTATTATATTTATCATTTCACTTACCGCCTGCGAAAACTCACTGGAGGAAGTAGAAATGTACTCGGCGGAGATCGATGTCAATAAAGAGCATGGAACCAATGTAGAAATCTTATACTCCGAAAAAGCAGTGATCCAAGTAAAAATTAAAGCACCTACTTTAATCAAATTTAAAGGAGAAGATCCCTATATGGAAATGCCAGATAAAGTAGAAATGTTTTTCTATGACGAAGCTGGCAACGTTGCTTCTCAGCTAGAAGCTGATTACGGAATAACTTTTGAAAAGCGAAAAACGATGAAGGCAGTTGGAAATGTTTTCTTAGTAAATAGCAAAGGAGAGCAATTGAATGCAGAAGAATTAATATGGGATCAGAACAAAAAGAAAATCTATTCTGATAAATTTGTCAAAGTAACTACCGAAGATGAAATCATGTTTGGAAATGGTTTCGAATCTAATGAGGACTTTTCGGAGTATAAAGTAAAGAAGTTAACCGGTCAATTAAAGATTGACAAAGACGAAATAGAAAACTAAGTCAGTGAACGAGTTTATATATATTGCCATTACACTATTATTATCTTCCTTTTTCTCCGGTATGGAGATTGCCTTTGTTTCGGTAAGTAAACTTAGGCTGGAAATCCTCAATCAACAAGGTTCTTTAGGCGGAAAGATTCTTTCTAACCATATGAAGAAGCCAGCCAGATTTATTTCTGCGACACTTATTGGAAACAATATTACATTAGTTATTTATGGTATTTTAATGACCCAGATGTTGGACTTCCATTTACCAGTATCTATTACTTCTAATGCTGCTACATCATTAATTCTACAGACCTTAATATCTACAGTAATTGTCCTTTTTATTGGTGAGTTTATTCCTAAAGTACTCTTTCAATTGAAGTCAGTTCAAATCTTATCTTTCTTTGCTCCAGTATTTCAGATTATCTATTTTTGCTTATCTCCTTTCGTTAGTTTCTTTATGTTCTTATCTGCCAAGATTTTGAAACTTTTTAAACAAAATCAACCCGTAGAAGAAACGATCATATTTGGATCTAAAGACTTTAATGAATACCTAAAAGAGACGGACGAAGAAAGCTTTAAAGAAGAGTTTAATGTAGACCCTAAACTGTTAGAGAACGTCTTAGAATTTAAAGATGTAAAGATTAGAGCTTGTATGGTCCCTAGGACTGAAATTATTGCATTTGATATTGAAGATAGTATTGAAGACCTAAGAAAGGTCTTTATAGAAACGAGGCACTCTAGAATATTAATCTATCAGGAAACGATTGACAACATCATCGGTTATGTGCATCACTTTGCTTTATTAGAGCCAGAAAAGGATTTAAAGAAGATGCTCATTCCCATTCTTTTAATTCCTGAATCAATGAACGCGAATGATTTATTGGATGCCTTTATTGAAAAAAACAAAGGAATAGCTTGGGTGGTAGATGAGTTTGGTGGTACTGCCGGAATGATTACCCTTGAAGATTTACTAGAAGAAATCATTGGTGAAATTGAGGACGAATATGATGATGAAAATCTATTGGATAAAAAGATCTCTGAGGAAGAATACTTATTCTCTGCTCGTCTAGAAATTGATTTCTTAAATGACAAATACGAACTAGGTTTGCCTGAAGGTGATTATGAAACTATTGCTGGCCTTGTGATAAGTGAAGCAGAAAACATCCCTCGTAAAGGACAAAAAGTCTTTGTAGAGCAATTCGAATTTACGGTACTAGACTCTACCAAAACAAAAATTGATAAGGTTAAGCTAATGATTAAACGATCAAATATAAAAGCTGAACCATTTACCGGAAAATAAAAAAGGGCTCCAAATTGGAGCCCTTTTTTCATCAATTACTATTGATCTTATTTCTGAGTTCTTACTACAGTGTTACGCTGAATCCAACACTCAACTCTATAACTATCGCCATCTTTTAACTGAAGCATAAATGCATCGTTCTTTAATGGGTAATTAGCTTTATATTTAGAGATTAATGGATCTACTTTAGTAGTATAAGTTGCATCTACTTTCTTCGCTTTTACAAACATATCGATAGCAGGCCAAGTTACTACTTGAGAATCCCATCCTGTACCAGGTCCACAAGATTTACCAGAAGAAGCATATAATATACCAATTAAGTAATAAGGCTCTCCCCAGTTTGGTCTTAATTTAGCAGCTTCTAATGCTTTCTCTCTAGATTTAGAGAATAATCCTTTCTCTTTATAGAATCTTGCGAAGTCTAATAGATATTGCGCCCTAGTATTCGCATCTTCTTCGCTAGCAATTGCATAATTATAATAAGCTTCAGCTTTTGCTTTATCCTTATCTCCATAATGACGCGCTAAGAATAATGCCTTCTTTGCTGTAGAATCTTTTACATATAACTTCTCTGTTACTTCAATGAAAACGGGGTCTTTAATACATTCTCCTTTTTGTACCGCATATACGTTATAGATCAACTGCCATAAACCTTCATCATCTGGTCTTTTAGTATACTCAGGCCCTAAGATAGCTTTAGCATCTTCACAAGACTCTATTACACTTCCTAATTTCTTTTGAATATCTTCTTTAGACTTGATGTATTTAGCTATATTCTTGCCAGAAGGTCCTTTTGCTAATTCCTCATCAATCATAGCAGAAGCACTTAAGAAAATCTGTAATGCTTCCTCTTTAGTTAATACTTCTTGTCTTGCTGCTTTTACTGCTGCCATGAAGTAATACTTTAAAGTATTAGGTTTTCTACAACCAACTTTAATTGCTTCATCAAATACTTGCATACAAGCTGCAACATTCTCTTTACCTTTAGATCTATATTGGTAGAAAGAAACAGATTTTCTGTTTAATACTTTAACACTATCCCCGTGACATTCCATTCTTTTGTCAAAAATAGCCAATAAGGAATCAATGTATAATTGTTTTACAGTTGCATCTTTAGTTGACTTAATACGATGCTTCATGATTTTTTCACCATCGATAAAAGGTGTAACTCTGTATCCAGGATTATTATTATATATCTGTCTCCAGAAAAAAGCTGCTCCATCAAGATCTTTCATTCTTATAGCATCTCTGTAAAGATTATAATTCTGTAATGCTTTAATAGAATCCTTACCAGAACCTAAACCTGGACATTGTGCATCAGCATTGAATATTGCTAATTGACTAATTAATACAAGTATTGCAATTTTTAAACTCTTCATTTTACTTAAATTTTCTTCTTACGAACCACTTATTACTAATCGTTAATCCTAGACCTGCATTTACATATGTTTCTGTAATGTGATCAATATTAAGATTATCTCTTCTGCCTATAGTTAAGGCAACATTAATTTTGGAGAAATTCTGTCTGAAACTACTCTTAGACTTAGCCAAAGGGAATCCCGCTCCTAAAGTTCCACCAATATGATAATAGACATTACCATCATTGACGAAATTGTTCTGCTCTATAAATCCGCCAATTCTATAGGCGATAGCTTGTCTTAATCCTTTACTTTTTGGTTTGTATTCTATTCCTCCAGAAACCCTATATAGATCTGCAAAGTTTTGATTTTCGTCGTTAATAGACATGATGCTATATTCTGTCATTCTTGCTTCTACAGCAATCATCCACTCCGAAAAATTCATGATCTTCTCTGTATTTCTTTTAGCTATAGATAAACCAACTTTAACGGTGCTTGGCATAATAATTTCACCAGCAGCATCTAAATCCGAACTAACCAGATTATATGGTACTACAATTGATCCGTCTCTACTATCAATTAATGTACTAATCTGATTATTGCTCTGATGATAAAAACCAGTTTCATTAAAAATATTAGACACCGTATTCAAAGCATATTGTGGTTGAAATGTCATAGCTCCATTGAAGTAAAAAGCAGTATCTCCTTTTTCCCACATAGTACTATAACTTGCACCTAAATCGATGGCACTTCCTGTAATATAAGAAGTAGATAAATGACCATAATCTAACATAGAAATGGTGTCTGTTAAAGAACGATCTAATACATAAGCAAAGATGTATTCTTCATTTCTACCGTAATTATATTTAAGGTTTGCACCAAGCGCAAATTTTGTCTTTTCGTTATTTGGCATCAATTGCCAACCAAGACCTATATAAATTTCATTTAGCTCTCCGCCACCCCTCCAACGGTTAACCATTCTTTCCTCATTAAGAACGATAGAAGAATCTTGAAAGTCATACCTTGAAGAATGCTTTGCAGACATCCCAAAAGACATCCCAACTATTCCTCTTTTAATAGGAATAGTATATCTCATATTAGGCATCCAAGTGGCATTTTCTAATCTTGCTGCACTACCAATTTGTTGTAAATTCTGTTGATGAATTAATCCAGTTTCAATTCCACTAAGAGAGAAGTTAGAATAATTAGCAGGGTTAGCGCCTACATTAAATGAATCTGTAATAGCAATTGAAGTATTCCCTAAAGCTTGAAATCTAAAAGATAAATCGTTCAATTCTTGACCCAAACCATTGGTAGAAAGAAAGGAATTTACTTGCCCTAATAATATTAAAGGAAACAGGTTTACAAGAATGAATAATCTACTAAGCTTTGCTGACATTATAAGTCAATATTTTATTAAGGCCTTCTATAACCAAATTTGGGTGGACAAATATCTCACTTTTTACTTTGGTTTCAAAGTATTTGGCATCTCCGCCGGTCGTAATAACGCAACACTTACCATATTTATTCTGTAATTCGTCGATTATACCATTTACTCCATGTTCTACTATCTTAATAGCACCTAGAGAAATAGAAGATTTGGTGTCGTTTCCAATCAATTGCCCTTCTAGAATATCATCTGCTTTAATTAAAGGTAGATGATCTGTTTGTTGGTGCATTGCACTAAGGTTCATATTTAGCCCAGGAATGATATATCCGCCAACAAATCCTTGCTTTGGACGAACCAAATCTAAGGTAATGCAAGTACCATAATCTATAATGATAATAGGTGTATTTGGATAAATACCAGCAGCGCCAACTGCAGCAGCCAATCGATCCATACCTAAAGTCTCTGGACTAGCATAAGTACTTGACAAAGGAATAGACGTTGATGCTGATAATTGTATAAAATTTTGATGTAAAACATTTAGTTGATTAATAAACTTGACTTCCAAATCTTTTGTAGTAGAGAGAATGGCGTGTCTTGTATTCCATTCTTTTAATAATTCAATGACTTCGTTTAAAGATGAGGCCTGATCCAAAATAATAGCTTTCTGGCCAATGATTTCATCATTTTCCATCAAAGCTAACTTTGCTTTTGTATTGCCAATATCTAGAATTGCATTTAACATCTACCTCTAAAATATAAAAAAAGCCCCGATCTAAAGATCGGGGCCTGTACATACTATTTAATAGTATGCGTAACATAGGGACTAAACTAATTACCTAAAACTACTTTCTTAGTTGCTACACCTTTGTCCGAAACAATTTTAACAATATAATTTCCTTTCGGTAAAGCAGCCACATCTAAGCTTACTCTGTCAGAAACTTGTCTTCTCTCCATTACTAGAGCACCAATTACATTGAAGACTTGCACATCTGCATTAGGGAATCCAGTAATGTTTAAAACATCTTGGGCTGGATTCGGGTACATTTCCAAAGTATTGAAAATATCATTTATACTACTACTTGAGTCAACAGTATCTGTTGTATCTGTAGTGTCAGTAGTATCATTATCTTCCACTACGTCTTGTTCTCTTACTTCACCTACATTTAAGTAAATATGAGGAACTGAAGACTCGTAATACCAACTCGCATTAGTTCCTGGCACATATATCCATGAGGAAAATACATAATTGTGAGCTGGATGTCTATCTGATATAAAAGCCATTGATGAAGTAGTAACTGGGTTTGTTAACTCAACCCCAACGATATAATGATCAGGAGACAATGTATCAGCTACTTCGTGAGCTCTTTTGTTAGGTGCCAACCATCCATCTTTATCTCCTTTATTAAAGGACTTGGTTATGCTTTGGAATGTTAAGTCATAAAAGTT
>JBELBA010000024.1:0-19157 GCA_042095635.1 Chitinophagales bacterium | reverse complement strand
TATATCCATCGCTTTTGAGAGACTAGCATTGAAACTTGGACCGAATGCTTCAGGATAAGCATATACATGGCCAGCATGATGAATTAAATGCAATACCTCTTCTAGTGAAGCATCAAATTCACCACTTTTTCCATTCCTGACAAAGCTAGGATGGGTTTCATCATTGCCTAAATCTTGTCCATGCCTATTAGAGGGAAAATTCATATTGAGATCTCTTTCTTTTTTCCACATTACCAAAAATGCCTGGTTTTCAATCATCTTGGCGTGTACTAGGCTATCATCTATTACAGCGTCTTCATTATTGTCTAAATATTGTGCCATTACATTTGCAGCATGCAATAATTTTTCATCTTCAACTGCTTCAACTGCATATATATCAATGCCAAAAACAACTACTTTTTTTATAAATCGGGCGTGGATATCATCATTATGGGCTATGATTTTGAAATTAGGATCACTGCCCGGATCAATTACAGCATCTTTTTTACAGGAGAAAAGACAAATGATTAAAAGTGCTAGGCATTTGAGTCCAATTAATGAATGTGTCATAGTATAAGGTTTTTCTAATTTACGGAACTTAAATTTAATTTTACAAATCCAAATTGACCATTGTCAAGGGCTAAAATAATTCCGCCATCTAAGGTTAAATCAATGTCTTCACCAGCCCAATCTTGTCCTTCAGGACCTGCATAAGTTTGTTGCCAATTTATATTTCCATCTTTATCAAGTGCTATAAGATAGATGTGCCATGTATTGGAGTCATCTCCTTCATGCCCACATTTTCTTACATAGTTATTGTATTCATCTCCAGTTCCTGCCACGATGATACAACCTCCATCTGGTGTACATTTAATTCCCCATGCTTCGTCATGTATAAATTTAGGGTCAAAACCTCTAGGATTACCTACTTTTCTTTCCCAAATTTGTGTTCCGTCTGTATCAATCTTAATAGTGTAGGTATCCCAATTTTGAGTACCTGAAGTGGTATGCCCAGTGAGAAAAATATTTCCATTTGAATCTATATCCATTCCAAAACAATGATCTGACTCTGTACCTCCATAATTTTTAGCCCATAATACATTGGCTTGGCTATCTATTTTAATTAAGCCATAATTAGCTGCATCTTGGGTTAATCCGCTAATTAAAAAGCCATTATTAGTGGCAGCAATTCTATATGCGTGTGCTAAGTATTGATCGATATTAATACCTTTTGTTTTATAACCATTTAGATCTAGTAAGCTTATGTAGCCTTGTCCTTGTGTAAAAAAAGTATTGTCAACATCTTCGGCATTAATATATCCTACGGCTATTATACCAGCTGAGCTCAAAGTAAGACTTTCAAAAGCATCGTAACCGCCATTATCCATTGATGCCTCTAGAATAAGAGAACCATCTGTTTTGTTAAGTTTAAGGAGCGCACTGTTTCCTGCAAGTGCTCCAGCAATCCAATAGGCATCTTCTGTTTCAATAGCTGTATTACCCAAGTTATGGCCGCTAGTACCGAATTCTTTTTTCCAAATCAATTCGCCATTTTTATCGATTTTTACCACAAATATTTTGGCTGTATTAGGAATAAATCCAGTTTCTCCTATTTGAAGAAAACCACCATCTTGGCAGCTTAATACAAAATGACCATGGGATTCTTGTTGAGATCCTTCTATTTGAGTTTGCCACAGTAGCTGTGGTGCATTAGGGTAGGCTTGAA
The DNA here is from genome assembly GCA_042095635.1 of Chitinophagales bacterium. Lineage (GTDB taxonomy): Bacteria > Bacteroidota > Bacteroidia > Chitinophagales > CAJXBJ01 > JBELBA01. Next base: position 17,452 of record JBELBA010000024.1, on the reverse strand, counting down.
GATTACAGTCATCGTTTACTCTTTTACAAGACCATAGCAAGACTGTAAGTAATAATAGGTATAATTTATTGATCCACATGGAATTGATATACGAACAAAAAAAAACAACGCAAATAAATCGGTATTTGCGTTGCTTTAAATGTGTACTTAATTATTGAGTTATAATATCTAGTTTAAAACTAATTTTACATCTAGCGTGAATATATTATCTATAGCTTTATCCCCAAGGCTATCGAAGAAAGAAGCAGAACCATATTTGATATCATGCTTAGTTCTATCAATTTCTATTTTTGCTAAGTAGCTTTCCTTTTCTTTAATAACTTCAAAATTGATAGTTTGCGTTTTGCTTTTGATTGTGAATTCTCCCGTAACTGTAGCTTTAGAATCTTTAAATGCAGTAGCTTTTGTAATCTTTAGTGTTGCAGTTGGATAATTATCAACACCAAAGAAATCGTCATTCTTTAAATGACTAATTAATTTCCCATTACTTTCTGCATCTTCAATATCATTGCAAGTAATAGATTGCATATCAATGGTGAATGCCCCTCCAGTTATTTGATTATTCTCAATAAGCAAAGAACCACTCTTTAGCTTCACTGCTCCGTCATGTTGTCCTATTATTTTTTTACCTAACCAGTTTATATTAGAAGCTTCAGTATTAATATTGTTTTGCTGTGCGTTTAAGCCTAAAGTTACTATGGTAAGCACTGCTGTAAGGATGTAATTTTTTGTTTTCATTTTATTTTGCTTTTAATTAATTGAATTAAATATCATGGATATGATAAATGAATTATAAATATTTTTATAAAATTAGATAAGTTATTACTTCAATTTAATCTTATCTATTAATAGTTGGAAGTGTTCTGCTTTTTTATTGGCAATTAAAAAAGCAATTTCTTCTATAGATTCGGCATTAAAATTAGGTTTATCAAGCTTAATTCCTCTAAACCACGGATACATCTGATTAATTGGAATTTCTATTTCTTGCCACTCCTGAGTAGCATATATTGGATAAACATAAGAGAAGTAATCTTCATTATCGGCTTTAATCCTAAACTGATAGGCTTTATCATCTCCTTTAATACTTAAAACTATTGTACTGAATTTTTGAACTGACATAGGTTCAAAATTATACCTTAGCATAGAAAAACCTCCATTATTTTCAAGAGAGATATCTCCAGAGAAAACTCCATTGCCTCCTGCATTTAAATCAAAATGACCAAATGATTTACCACCCATTACTCCATCATTGGTTATGGACCAATTTTGAATATTTGATGTGGGATTAAAGTCAAAGATAATATTGGATTGCATAGCACTTAATGTTAGTGTTATAAGTAGTACAAATTTGAATAAATAAGTCATTTATCACGTTTATTAAATAGCTAGTTTTGAGTGGATCTTTCATAGGAGAAATCTCCGTTTTGACCCTCCCCCCAAGATTTAAATTCAACAGATAAATAAACATCTTCTTTGATAATATGTAATACCAATGATTTTCCTACTACTTGTCTAGGACTACCAACTGCTGATCTAAAGGAAGCGAAATTTAGATTTTCTATCTCTGATACTTCACCGATTGCCCATTCTGTACCTGAAGGACTTGAACCTTTAGAAGATTGATTTTCTTCTATGATATTATAAATTTCGCCCCCAGAATTACCTCTTGTAATAGAAACACTTGGTGTAATACTATCTTGGTTAGTTTTTAAAGTTGGATCTGCACCGGCAGATTTAGTGAATGTTATTTTTGCGCCTTGCCAAATATCAAATTGCAGGCCTGTGGTATCCGTTTGAGAATCGTCTATATTTACTGTATCCGTAACTATTGAATCTGTAATTGTAGTATCGGTATTTAGCGTATCATTATCATCTTGGATTATAGTATCATTATCAGTGTCATTTTTGGTACAAGCTACTAGAAGGGATAATAGAAGCATATATGCAAAGTTCTTCATAAGTATTTTTTTAATTTTCATGCGCTTAAATTATAAAAGTAAATCCTAAAATCGTCTTTTAAAACCTATATTCTATTGATTTTTAATTATTTAATGGTTTTTGGCCAAGATATTACTTTTACGCCAAGAGAATAATTTTTAATGTTTTATCGGGTATATATTCTTTTGTATCAAAAAATAACCTACCTTAATAAAAGGTATCAATTTTGTAATTAAATTTAATAAATGCTAAAAAAAATAAGGAGAGGTTATATCAATATAATTACTAAGAAGTTTGAAGATTTTATTGAGCAGGATATCAGTGCGGTTTGTATTTCAAATAAAGAAGGTAAGATTATAAGAGTAAACTCCAAATTTTGTCAAAAATTTGAATACAAAAAACAGGAGCTCTTGGGTTTAAATGTTAGAGAAATTATTCCATTCAAATTTCGTAAAGCCCACGATGAGGGTATGCAAAGACACAAAGACACCAATCAATCAAAAGTAATTGGTAAGGGCGAATTAGAACTAGAAGGCCTTAAAAAGAATGGAGAGCATATTCCAATAAAACTAAGGTTATCAAAAATTACTATTTATGGGGAAGATTATTTTTATGCTACAATAAAAGATCTCTCAGAAGTTAAGGATAGAGATACTATAATAGAGTCTATTTCTAGGTTCCCCGAAGAAAATCCTGGTTTAGTGCTTAGAGTGCATAAAGACGGGGAGATTAGTTATGCTAATTCCTCTACTAAAACATTTTTTAAAAACATTAGCCAATCAGATAAGAAGAGAGTTTTAAAATTTTTAAGAGCAAAAATCGATTTTATTTGTGAGCATAGAGAACAAGTAAATGAAGAGTTTAAGATAGGTCTGGATAATTATTATGTAAATATGATTCCAATTTTAGAAAAATATTATTTTAATGTCTATGCTACTAGAATTACAGATTATGTTGATAAGGTAAAGCATAGGGAAAGTCAATTAAGAGATTTATCTAATGAATTAGCAAATAAAGTAGAGCATCAAGTATCTAAAATAAGAGAGAAAAATAAAAGCTTAATTGAAAATATAAGGTTTGCAAAAACTATTCAAGATGCTTTTGAATTAAAAGCGCTTAGAAACATTAGTAGTAATTTTCCAGTTCAGTACCTCAATATTGCGCACTCCATTGTTAGTGGTGATTTTATTTGGTCTAGTAAAATGAAAGGGGGTAAAACTTTTATTTTGTTTGGAGATTGCACAGGCCATGGCGTATCTGCTAGTATGGTTACGGTAATGGTTTACTCCCTTTTATCTCAGCGTTTGAGACCAGACAAATCTTTATGTCACATCATGAATGCACTCAGAGATGATATTATATTACTAACAGCTCAAGAATTAAAATACGGCGTTAATGTAGGTTTAGATGGTGCATTAATTTCAATTGATAATGTAAATGATAAATTGGAATATTGTGGTGCTAATATATCGATCTATATTCAAAGAGCCGATGAGTTAAAAGAATACGCTGCTAATAGGTTCGGTATATCTATTGAAGGGAGTATATTAGAAAATTTTGAATCACAAACTATAGGCCTTCAAGATGGGGATGTTATTTATATGGCCAGTGATGGAATTCGTGATCAATTTGGAGGTAAAAAGGATAAGAAACTAAAGAAAAAAGGATTTGAGCAGTTATTAATGGATGCAGGAAAGCAGCCTTTTGATCAAAGATCAAACTTTATAAAAAGTTTTATAAAAAGCTGGCAAGGAGATAATTTTCAAGTTGATGACCAAAGTATTGTTTGTATTGAGTATAAGTCACAAAAGCTATCCTAGATTAGTGTTTATTTTTCTTTTTTGAGTAATTCTTTAATATCATTGAGTAATTCAATGTCCTTGGGTGTCTTTACAGAAGTATCTGTTATGTCCTCTGCCTTTTGCTTTAAGTAAACAACTATCTTCATCAAACCAAATATTGTAAAGGATATAATAAGGAAGTTAAGTAGAGTAGACAAAAAAGAACCATATTTTAAAACTACCTCGCTTGCTATTACATTACCATTACTATCTAGTAATTGACTTTGTAGCGTGTAATGTAAGTTTTTTAATTCATCGCTTCCAATAACCAGACCAAATATAGGGTTAATAATATCTTTAACAAGTGAGTTGACTATACCTGAAAAGGCTGCACCTATAACTATACCTATAGCCATATCTAACATGTTGCCTTTAACTGCGAAAGCTTTAAATTCTGTTATAATCTTTTTCATATAAATCCAGTCTAATTGTATTGATGAGTGATTTAAATTTTGTGTTGTTTAGGTTTAGTTCATTGAAATTTTATTTGGATTGACTCACCTAAATAGTTTAACAAAGGCTGTGGTAAGTAGAATAAAAACTATAAACTTTCTAGTACACTTTGTGTTTGTTTTATAATTGTTTCTATAGGTTTAGGTGTAGCATCGGCTAGGGGTCCTTCTTGTGGCCACATATTTACTAACTTCATTAGCTCTTGGGTAAGTATAGCTGATCTATTATTTTCTGTTCCATTTGACATTTTAAGAGCCACTACAGAAAATCCAAATGCATCTTGGTATTCTCCAGCTTCAATGATTTTTCCATCACTTACACCTGCCTTATATTCGGTTACGGTTGTTTCCATCAAAAACGTAATAATATCTTTTAAATTTCCACCAGCATTTTTTTGTATCAGCATTATATTTTCTTCCGCTTCTTTTAGCATTTGCTCAATTTCAATGGCTGATTTACCTTCAGCTAAAGCTTTAGATACTGATTTGAATACTTCTGCATTAAATCCTAAGGAATCAATTCCTACTCTCTCAGCCTCGTGCATTTCAGATACAGGATGAAGTAAGTGCTTAGCTGCTTGTTCTGGTTTACCCGCTCTATAAAGCGCTAATCCTGCTTCAACATGACCAGACATAAAGGCTATTCTTTTTTCAACAGTAAGTCTTTCCATAGCATGACTATCATGCATTTCATGGTTTTTATTATTTGAATTATGATTTACTTGATTATTATTAGACTCTGCACAACTAAAAAGAAGAAGTGAAGAAATAGATATTATTATTAAGTGATAATTCATGTTTATTAATTTTATATTATGGATGAATTAAAGATAAATTTAATTTGCTTTTAACCATTAATTTTTGATTACTTAAAAGCTATTTATTATTTGTTTTGACTTAACTAACTCTATTTTACACTTTTTAATTTTCTGATTATTAAGTAGATGAGTAATTAAAATTATTACTGAGCCTAAGATGGTACGCTATATGTTAATATTATGAGTAAGTTTAAGCAGAGCAAGACAAGATAATTTCAGGTTCCCGTACCAGAAAGGCAAATAAGTATGATGGTATATAGGCCCTTTGTCGAAAAGGCTAAAATTGACGCATTAATTGGAATAATTAAAATGCAAATCGAACAAATAAAATAGAAACTTTTGTATTAAAAAAATTAATAATTGTAATCTATGAAAAGCTTAATTATCCTATCATTATTTTCGGTATCAATTATTTCATTTTCTCAGAAAGAATCTCATATAATTTATGATGCCAAAGGGAAGATAATCAGCTACAATAAAATGATAAAAGAGTTATCTAAATGCGATATTATTTTATTTGGAGAACAGCATAATAACCCCATATCGCATTGGTTAGAATACGAAGTTACTTTAGATTTAAAGAGGCTTAGAAAGATAACTTTAGGTGCTGAAATGATAGAAGCTGATAATCAAGCATCATTAAATAATTATTTATCAGGAAAAATTAATCTTAATCAATTTGAACAAGAAGCCAGATTATGGCCAAATTATAAAACGGACTATGCTCCTTTGGTAGAGTTAGCTAAAGAAAATAATATTTCTTTTGTTGCTACAAATATACCAAGAAGATATGCCAGAGAAGTATATAGAAATGGCTTTGAAATACTTGATAGCATTCAATCATATGAGAAGGAATGGATTGCGCCACTTCCAATAGCTTTTGATAGTGAATTACCTAATTATAAAAAAATACTAACTATGATGGGAGATCATGGTAGTCCTAGATTAGTTATGGCTCAGGCTATTAAAGATGCTACCATGGCACATTTTATTTTAAAAAATTATGAAAGTGATGATTTATTTATTCACTATAACGGTGCCTTTCATTCAAATAATTATGAAGGGATTCTATGGTATTTAAAACAAGAAAATAGTGCGCTAAATTATTTAACAATAACAACAGTTTCGCAGGCAGAAATAAATAAACTACTTGAAGAAAATAAATACTTAGCCGATTTTATTATTTGTATCGATGAAAATATGACTACAACCTATTGATATTAAACTTTATTAATATAAAATTAGATTTTCGATATCAGATACATCTTCAATTATATTATGATATTTTATAACGTTTATAAAACCTATCTTAAAAGTTATTTTCAACTTCAGCAGCTTCCAACATTAAATAATGTAATTCTGTATTTTTAATAAAAGGCTTTAACAAATCACTACCTGGACCATAAATAGCTATTTCTGCATAATCTGAAGAGTGGTGCTGACTAATCCAACCGACTGAGTTATGTTGTTTTTGAATTTCAGCCATAAATTTAAAAGGTAAATGACGAGGATTATACAAACCATCTTCAGTTTTTATATTGTCATAATGTGTTAGAATAGTTGATGCTTCTTCATCTGTAACAACAAAATTATTTGCATATTTAATACGTTCTTTAATCTGATTGATAGTGGATGCTCTTCCAAAACCATTTAATATCCATTCGTTTGTATGTTTGTAGTTTTGAATGGTATCGAATTCCTCATTAGCATTACTACCATAAATTGTTCCTGGATTAGCGTTTCCATGATCAGTAGTAATTATCACCAAAGTTTCATCGTTGGTGTCAGCAAAATCAATAGCCACTTTTATGGCATCGTCATGAGCATTTTGGTCATAAAGTAAACCAGCAATATCATTTCCATGAGCAGCCCAATCTACTTTTCCAGCTTCTACTTGCAATACAAAGCCTTCAGGATGATTTTTCATTCTATCAATAGCTTTCTGAGTCATTTCGGCAAGTGTAGGAACATTTTCTGCTAACTCTTTATCGTTATTCCTATCTATAGTATAAGGCAATCCGCTATCAGAAAACACACCCAAAATTGGTTTATTGGTATTTGCTGCTAACATCTGCTTTCTAGTCTTTACAACTTCATAGCCTTTATTGGCAAACTTTTGATACATATCAACCTTATCATCTCGTTTGTCAGGAGAGAAATACTCATTTCCGCCTCCCATCATAATATCAAAGTCTAGGCCTAAATACTTTTCTGCAATTCCTGCTTGGTCGTTACGTGTTTTACTATTTACACAAAATCCTGCAGGAGTTGCATGTGTAATTGGAACAGTAGTAACACAACCAGCCATTTTACCAGCTTTTTTAAACTTTTGCCAAATAGGTAAGTGGTTTGCCCCAGTTGGACTAACATTAAGTCCTCCATTATTAACCCTAAATCCTCCTCCCCAAGAAGAGCTTGCAGCAGCAGAATCAGTTACAATAGAGTTTAGAGAAGTCATATCCATAAGGCCTCGTGTAACTTTATTATCTCTATACAATTGAAGCCAATTAGAACCTGTTCCTGTTTTTCTAGACAAGTATAAGTCTGTCATATTTAGAGTTCCAATACTCATTCCATCACTTACAACTATAATTATATTTTTAGCTTTTTTGTTCTTTTTATAAGTATCAAAATCTTTGGGTGTTGCAGCTGCATCAAAAGGATTTAATACTGATGCTCCTAAAGCAACAAGTGAACCGTTTTTGAAAAATTTTCTTCTATTCATAGTGAGTGATAATTCTACAATGAAATTATAAATAAATATGAGGAATGTTTTTTTTCAACTTAAAATACTGTTAAAATAAATTGTTAAATGTTTTAAAGCAGTTGGTGAGGATCAGGGAAAAAGATTTTATAGGAGAAATCTCCAATCTTTTCAGATTTTCTTTCCAGTAACGTTTATCGAACTTTTCGGGTGGACGTTATTTTTAAGTAATTCGCTCATTATCAGCAGAAAATGAAGATAAAAAAAAGGGATTTTCTCAGTTTGAACTGAAAAAATCCCTTTTAGTAGCGTGAGAGAGACTTGAACTCTCGACCTCAGCATTATGAATGCTGCGCTCTAACCAACTGAGCTACCACGCCATTTTTGTGAGGTCAAATATAAAGAGCTTTATTTAATTATCAAAGATGAAATCTATATTTATTATAGGCTATGTATATTAAATGTTTCATCTAATTCTACATATTTTTTTCCTTGCTTGAGTGTACAACATTCATTAATTGGATCATGCTCAAGGAATAAAATATAGTTTTTTTCCAAAGCTTCATCTAAGAATTGTTTCTTTTCGTCCATCGTTAGTAGTGGTCTAGTATCATAACCCATTACAAATGGTAAAGGAATATGACCAACACTAGGTAACAAGTCCGCCATATAGACTATCGTCTTGCCTTTATACTCAAACTTTGGACACATCATGGCATCTGTATGACCATGTACCCAAACAAAATCTATCTTGTTGTATAATTTTTCCCCTTTGTTTAAGAATTTCAATTGACCAGATTCCTTAATTGGTAATATGTTCTCTTCTAAGAAAGATGCTTTTTCTCTTGGATTAGGTTCCGTCGCCCATTTCCAGTGTTCTTTATTAGACCAATAAGTAGCATTCTTAAAAGCAGGTACTAAACTTCCATCTTCTAATTTGTCAATAGCACCACCACAATGATCGAAATGTAAATGGGTAAGAATAACATCAGTGATATCATCCTTAGTGTATCCAATTGCTTCTAAAGAGCTATCTAATTTATTTGCACCATGTAAGTAATAATGGCTAAAGAACTTCTCTGTTTGCTTATTACCAATACCTGTATCGATTAAGATTTTCTTATCATCAAATTCTAATAATAGCAAGCGCATTGCCCATGTGCACATGTTATGTTCATCCGCTGGGTTAGTTCTTTGCCATAAAGCTTTAGGTACAACTCCAAACATAGCGCCACCATCTAGCTTAAATAACTCTGTATTAATAACACTTAACTTCATGCTGTTCTATTAATGATTAAAATGAATCATTTTTAATGCTGTAACTGCCGCCTCAACACCTTTGTTTCCGTGTTCTCCACCAGATCTTGCTCTAGATTGTTCTATGGTATTATCCGTTAATACACAGAAGATAACAGGAAGAGCGTAGTTAAGACCAACATCCATAATACCTTGTGTAGTGCCTTGACATACAAAGTCGAAATGTTTTGTTTGTCCTTGGATAACACAACCAATACAGATCACTGCATCTAGTTCTTCGTCTTTTTCCAATACCATTTGTGCACCTAATGGTAATTCAAATGCACCTGGTACATGTCTAACAATGATGTCTTCATCGTCTACGCCATGCTTAGTTAATGTTTCTATAGCTCCTTTAGCAAGTCCTGAAGTGATTTCTTCGTTCCATTCGCTAATTACTAAAGCTACTTTAGCACCGTTACAATTTGGTACTTTTGAAGCGTCGTATTCTGATAAGTTAGATAAAGCTGTTGCCATAATTATTTTTTTAAATTAAAAAGCCCCGAATAATCGAGGCTTTAAAAATGTTATTTGTAAATGCGTTCTTATTGAACCATTGCTTTCGCTTTCGCGATAAACTTTTCGATGTCTCTTCCTTCAGCAGAGTTAGGATAAGACTTTTTAATCATCTCATAGTATCCTAAAGCTTCACCTGGATTATCATTGATTTCTAAAGCATTAGCTAATTTCATCAAGTATAATGGAGTAGTGAAAGAGTTGTCATTATAGTTAGCTGCTTTCTTGTAAAAATTAATTGCTTTACCAGTTTCTCCCATCTCTGCATATGCATCACCGATAGAAGCGATAGCTAAAGCTCCAACAAACATATCTTTAGAAGAAAATTCCTCTAAATAATCGATAGCTGTTTGGTATTCACCTTGCTGCAAATAAATCTGTCCAATGTAGAAGTTAGCTAAATTTCCAATCTTGTCACTACCATGATCAGCAGCGATATCTAAGAAACCTGCATCACCTTCTTTTCCATTTAAAGCTGCATCATAGTCTCCAGCCTGGAAGTAATACTGTGCCATAAAGATTTCATTCTTACCTTCTAACTCTGCTGGTGCAACAACATAAGTGTCATATGCAAACCAAGCACCGATTAAAAGCGCAAGTATTAAAACAACAGAACCTAATCTATTTGCATTATCAGTAACAAAATCATTTACTTGATCAGATGGTAAAACTTTCGTTTCCTCTGTCGTAGTTTCAGTTGTTTGTGTTTTTTCTACAACTGCGTTTTCAACTTTTTCTTCAGCCATTATTCTAATTATTAATCTTTAACGAAAGGGTAATTTGGTGTGCTATAAGCATCATCATAAATATCAGCTCCATCAGGGAAAGGAGAATTCTCAGCGAATTCTAGTGCTTCCTCAATTTCTGCTCTTATATCTTTAACAATTTGATCTAACTGCTCCTCAGTAGCCCATTTGTTTTTAAGTATCGTTTGTTTAGTTGTTTCAATAGGGTCCTGAGACTTATATTCTTCAACTTCTTCTTTTGTTCTATATTTCTGCGGATCAGAAACTGAATGTCCTTTATATCTGTAAGTTTCGATATTTAAATAATAAGGACCTTCACCAGATCTACAATGTGCTAATGCTCTGGAGAAAGCTTCATGACATGCAACTGCATCCATTCCATCTACATTTTCAGAAGGCATTTCGTAAGAATCACCAATCTTAGCCATATCAGTAACATTAGTTGTTCTTTCTACAGATGTACCCATTGCGTACTTGTTGTTTTCACAAACAAATACAGTAGGGATCTTCCAAGTCATCGCCATGTTAAAAGTCTCATGTAAGATTCCTTGTCTTGCTGCACCATCTCCAAATAAGCAGATAGAAGCATTATCAGTTCCTTTGTACATTTCTGCGAAACCAAGACCAGCACCTAATCCAATTTGTCCTCCAACAATTCCATGACCTCCATAGAAGTTCTGTTCTTTGTTAAAGAAGTGCATAGATCCACCATTACCTTTAACATTACCAGTTTTCTTTCCATATAACTCTGCCATTGCTTGCTTAGTGGAGATTCCTCTAATAATACCCAGACCATGACATCTATATCCTGTGATTAATGGATCAGTTACTCTTGATGCAGAATGAATAGCTGCAGCAATTGCTTCTTGACCAATATATACGTGAAGAAATCCTCTAACCTTTTGTTGCATATAAGATCTTTGGCACATTTCTTCGAATCTTCTGATTCTATACATCAACTCATACCACTCTAAATAAGTCTCTTTTGAGATACTTGTATTAGCAGTATTCTTATTAGCAGTTGATTTTTTCTTAGTAGCAGTTTTTGCCATCTTGAAAATTTTATTTTTAGATTCGCTAAAATAATTAATTTTCCCCAATATACTACAGAATGATTGTAGAAACTATTCAACTCATAAATTTCAAGAATTATTCCGCTTTGGAATTAAGTCTTAATGCACCGGTGACTTGTATTGTAGGTGATAATGGGATGGGGAAAACGAATCTCTTAGATGCGGTGTTTTATAGCTGTTTGTCTAAGAGTTACTTCAATGCTGTTGAAAAGCAAAATATCAAAACAGGAGAAGATTTTTTCACCATTAAGATGAGAATTAAAGAAGCGGAGAAATCTCATCAGATATTCTGTAATTATTTAAATGGAGAAAAGAAGGTCATTAAGAAGAATAATAAGGCCTATAAAAGGGTTGCAGATCATATTGGTCAATTTCCTTGTGTAATGATTACACCAGGAGATCTTTATTTAATTAATGAATATAGCGAAGAGCGAAGGAAATTTGTAGATAGTATTATCTCACAATATGATGCCAACTATCTAAATAACCTGCTACAATATCATAAAACCTTAAGTCAGCGTAATGCTTTGTTAAAAAGCACAGAAAATGGTAGGCCACTGGACATGGATCTTATACAAGTATTTGATCAACAGTTAAATCAATACGGACAACAGATTCATCAATCTAGACTAGAATTTATTAATGCGTTTGTGCCTTTGGTACAGTCTATATATAAAGATATTTCTAGCAACAGAGAGCAAGTAACTTGTTTTTACAAGAGTCAATTAGTAGATCATAATTTATTAGATCTTTTAGCTAAAGACTTAGATAAGGATAAGATTATGGGCAGAACACATGCTGGTATACATAAGGATGATTATCAATTCTTAATTAATGATATGCCTGTTAAAAAATATGGTTCTCAAGGACAACAAAAATCATTTGTATTTGCATTAAAATTGGCACAAGCAAGATTGATTACATCTAAGACAGGTAAATTTCCTATTCTATTATTAGATGATATATTTGATCGATTAGATTTATCAAGAATGAAGAATTTGTTGGGTATTTTATTTGAACATACCTTCGGTCATATATTTTTATCAGATACAGAAGAAGCAAGGGTAAGTCAGATATTAAAAGATTTTGAGATCAACTTTGAGGTACTTACAATTGATAATGGTAACTTAGCATTTAATGAGAAGGCGTAGTAGAAGAAATAATGACGAAGAAGTTGGTGATTTAATCGATCGTTATCTAAAAGCGATAGATAAATCAGGTAAATACTTAGAGTCTAAAATCACTAATGCTTGGCGTTCTTTTAATCCAGCTTTTGAACAATACACACGTAATGTTTATTTCAGACAAGGGGTCTTACATGTAAGTATAAGTAGTGCTCCATTGAAGTCCGAGCTATCTATGAATAAGCAAAAGCTGATTCAGAATCTTAACGAGACCTTAAAAGATGATCTCATCCATGATATACTTTTCTATTAATCTAGGCGGGTGACCATTTTTTGATTGCGGAATAAATTACCAAATTGATAAAATGAAAAAGTTACTCCTCCTATTAAGTTTAGTTTTAGTTTTTACAGCCAATGCAGGTGGCGATTACTTAATAACTAAAGATGGCCAAAAAATTGAAGCTTGGAGAATGAGAGTAAACAAGAATAGCTTTCAGGTTAAGTTTAAAGATAGAACGACAAAAGTATTCTCTAGTTCAGAAGTATCTAGTTATTTTAATAGTGAAGAAGATAAATACTATGAAAGGTTAGACTTAAATGAAAAGTCGATGTTTCTGCATGTATTAGTCTCTGATGGGGTACATAAAATTGTTTCGCATGTGCAGAAAATAGAATATGGTGGAGGTGTGCTGGGCTTTGAGGATTTATATTATTTTGATGGTCAAGAATGTAAAGGTACCTTTACCAAAGAGAACCATATTAGAGTATTAAGAAAATTTGATCTATGTCCTGCTTTTCAGGATTATGTAAATTCTAAACGCAAGTGGTTTAGAAGGTTGAATAAGTTAGATGATTTTCTAAAAAGCAAGTGCCAGGGTGCTTATTAGAAGCCTTTTTTTATGTTCGATTGTTAATCTTCGGTTTCTTCTTTAAAGATGATCTCTAGGTCACATTTGGTCAATGACTTTAGTTCGAGGCCTTGTTCTTCGCTTAAGTCCTCTTCTTCACAAATCCATTTAATCTTTACCTCACTCTTGTTAATGATTTTTTCCAACATATAGAATATTTCGAATATCATTTTACTAGAAGAAGAGTTCATGTAAGAAATATCGAATTCAACGGTTGTTTTAGCCAAAGGATTTTCTATGTAAGCTTCAAACCATTCTATAATAGGGGTAAAGAATTCAATTGGATTCTCTGGAAAACATCTACCTTTAAACGAGAAGTTCTTCAAACCTAAATTTAAAGATATAGCAGGGGTTTCATCGGTATCGACTATAAGCAAATTTTCCATAATGTAATGACTTGATTCTTAGTTGTTTACAAATTTCAAAAAATTGATCGAATAAACCTATTTCTAATAAATAATTTTGATTATTTGCCTTTAAATACTGCTTTTCGTTTTTCAACAAATGCATTCATACCTTCTTTTTGATCTTCAGAAGCAAAACACATATAGAAGTTCTTTCTTTCGAACATTAATCCATCATCTAAAGAACTTTGGAAGGATTGTAAAACAGATTCTTTAGCCATTCTTACTGCAATAGGAGAGTTAGCTGCTATTTTTTTAGCAACATTAACTGTTTCAGATAAATATAGTTCTACTGGTACTACTTTATTAACTAATCCAACTTCATATGCTCTTTGTGCATCAATGAAGTCTCCTGTTAATACCATCTCCATAGCAACATTCTTACTTACAGTTCTTGGTAATCTTTGTGTACCACCAGCACCTGGTATTACACCAATATTTATTTCTGGTTGTCCAAACTTGGCAGTCTCAGAAGCAATGACCATATCACAATGCATCACTAACTCATGACCTCCACCTAAAGCAAAACCAGATACTGCTGCTATTAAAGGCTTCTTTGTTTTTTTGATTTTATCCCAAGTTGTAAACTGATCGATGTTTAGCATATCGATAGCACCTTTACCAGCCATTTGCTTAATATCTGCACCAGCAGCGAAAGCTCTTTCATTACCAGTTAATATGATTACTCTAACACTATCATCGTCATCTAAGATGGTTAGCGCATCCTTAATCTCTATCATTAATTCTAGACATAAAGCATTTAAAGCTTTTGGCCTGTTCAATTGAATTAAAGCAATATGTTTATCATAATCAGGTTTAACAATAATGTGTTTGTAATTCATAGTATTAATGATTTAAAGTCAATAGAGCTAGGATAAAACCTAGAATGATACTTGTAATTTTATACCAACCAAATTTATGCACCTTCGTGCTAGATTCGAATAGTATAGTAGTAGATATGTGAAAGAATGAACCAATAACGATAGCCATTATATTGTTTAACCAACTTGTGTTTACTTGTTCTACTATTTGAGCTAATCCCATACCGATTGGAGACATAGAACAGAATAAAACCAATAGACCTAGTATAGCCCATTTACTTAACTTAAGTTTCTTAAGTAGAATACCTAAGATAAATGCAGCAGGAATTTTATGAATGATGATTCCGTATAGTAAAGCGTTTCCGTGACCATGATCATGTCCATGATGTGTACACTGTAGAGAATTTTCTGCATCTAATCCAAGTGGTAATCCTTCTAATATAGAGTGCATGCTTAGACCAAAAAATATGGAGAATAGAAAGGTAGAACCTTCATTTACATGGATATGACCATGTTCTACACCCTGAGAGAAAAAGTCTAAGAACAACTGTAAAAAGAAACCAATCAGGATATAAATTCCTAATTGAAAGTATTCTTCTTTAGGAGTTTGCATAAACAATTCTGGTAATAAATGGATAAGCGATAAACTGAATAAATAAGCTCCACTGAAAGTTAATAGCAGTTCTACCAATCTTTTGTTATGTTCTTTAAAAAAGAAGGTAACAATACCTCCAATTAAAGGCAAAAGAAACAATATGATTACATCTGTTGTCATAGAACAATGCTAAAATACTTTTTATGAATCATACTTGTGGTATATCCGATTAAAATTCCTAGGAATGCACCCATGATTATATCAAATGGATAGTGAACACCCACATAAACTTGCGCTATACTTATAGCAACAGCCCAAATGACTAATGGAATTCTTATGTCTTTTATTTTTAAGGAATTGATACTGAAAATAGCCAAAGCAAAGTGATTAGCTGCATGGCTAGAGACAAAACTATAACCTCTACCACAGTGTACTAATGTATTAATCTGATCTACAAAATCTTGGTTATTACAAGGTCTTAGTCTTTCAAATATTTGTTTAATGATACTTGCACTGATATAATCACTTAGTGCTACCGTTAATGCAAGAAAGAAGATCCACTTCCATCCATCTGCTTTGTATTTAAGCGCAAAGAATGCAATTACAGCTATATAGAGTGGTATCCAGGTATATTTGTTTCTGAGAATAGGAAATATGAAATCAAATATTGGATTGGATAAACTTACATTAATAAGCAACATCAAATGTTCATCTATATGTTGAAGTATTTCTAACATAACTCCAAAATCAATCGATCTGATTGATTGATATCAAATGCTTCTAAGTTATAGTCTCCATAAGTAGCTTTTATCTGGAGACCAGCTTGTAATGCAAAGGATTCAAATTTCTTTAAATCTATAAATTGGACCTTTTCAGTAAAGTCTTGGTGCAGGCCTTCTTTATCTTTAAACTGTATGTTCTTATAGATAAATTGATTATCTGTACTTCTCTTAATATGAAACGCTGTTCCATCAACGATTTTGATTTCTTCTGTTACCAAATTATTTTTGACTTTATGAGCATTCATGAAGTCAATTAAAATTTTTCCATTTGGGCGAAGTCCTCTTTTGGCTGCTATTAAGGTTTTTACATTATCATATTCATTCTCGAAATAGCCAAAGCTGGTAAACAGATTAAGCGTATAATCGAAGTAATGTATTCTAAATAAGTTTCGCATGTCCTGTACATAAAAGTCTAAGCTTTCATTAGCACTTTGGCTAGCAGTTGCGATTGAAGGAGCAGACAAATCTGTTCCTACCGTTTGATAACCTTGCTTATTAAGGTATATAGCATGTCTTCCTGCACCGCAAGCTAAGTCTAAAAACCTTGCATCTTTTGCAGGTTGCCATTTAGCTAATAAGTTAGAGATGAATAATTCAGCTTCTTCATCATTTCTACTTTTATATAATAAATGATAATAAGGGGAAGCAAACCAAGTTTTAAACCATTCCATAAAACAAATTTAGCCTTTAAAATTAAAAGTTTCGACCTTTGATTGATTTCAACTAAATTAGATATATAAAATAGGAAACTATGTCTAAGAAGAAAGAATCTAAAGTAAAAGTAGTGACGAATAAGAACGCTCAGAAGTTCTTAGAATCATATTTGAATAATACTTCTCCAGTAGGATATGAAGAGTCTGGTCAAAGAATTTGGTTAGATTATATGAAGCCTTATATGGATGAATATATAGCAGATAATTATGGATCGGTTGCAGCAGTAATTAATCCGGGAAAGGAATTTAAAGTAGTTATCGAAGCACATTCTGATGAGATTTCTTGGTATGTAAACTATATCACGGATGATGGATATATCTATGTAATTAGAAATGGAGGATCTGATCATCAGATTGCACCAGCAATGAGAGTTACTTTACATGGAGATAAAGGTGCTGTAGATGGACATTTTGGATGGCCTGCAATTCATACAAGAAGACCAGGTGGAATGAAGGAACAAGCACCTTCTCCAACTAACATATTTATAGACATGGGATGCTCTTCTAAGGACGAAGTATTAGAGAAGGGTGTTAAGGTAGGAACAGTTATTACTTTTAATGACGGTTATAAGACGCTTAATGATAAGTACCATGTAGGTAGAGCATTAGACAATAGAATGGGTGGTTTTGTAATTGCTGAGGTTGCAAGATTATTAAAAACTAACAAGAAGGAATTACCATTCACATTATATGTAACTAACTGTGTACAAGAAGAAGTAGG
>JBELBA010000023.1:0-19505 GCA_042095635.1 Chitinophagales bacterium | reverse complement strand
TTTAAAGACTATCCTACTAATTCTCCAGCGTAGATTTCCTTTACTTTTTCCAAAACAAAGTCGATTTCTTCTTTGGTGTTATACTTAGAGAAAGAGAATCTGATTGAAGTTCTTTCTGGATCTGAATTAATCGCTTTAAGAACATGAGATCCAATGCTAGAACCAGATGAGCAAGCAGAACCAGAAGATGCTGCAACACCCATAATATCTAGATTAAATAACATCATATCTTTATTAGAGAAAGATGGGAAAGAAACATTTAATAAAATATAGTTACTATCTCCTTCTGCATCTCCATTAAATTCAACACCCGGGATATCAGCTCTTAACTTTTCAATCATATACTTTTTCAAGTCTAAGATATAAGCACTGTTCTCCTCCATTTTCTCGACAGCTAATTCCAATGCTTTTGCTAAACCAATGATACCATACATGTTTTCTGTGCCAGCTCTCATGTTACGCTCTTGAGCACCACCATGGATAAAAGGTTTAATCTTTACATCACCATTGATGTAGATCATTCCTACTCCTTTAGGACCATGAAACTTATGTGCAGAACCAGTAATGAAATGAATATTGATGTCTTGTAAGTCAATTGGAAACTTCCCTAAAGTCTGAACGGTATCAGAATGAAAGAATGCATCGTTTGCCTCAGCAATCTGCCCTACTTTCTTGATATCCATCATAGTACCAATCTCATTATTAGAATGCATTAATGAAATTAAAACTTTCTTACCATCTGCATTTAATGCTTTTAGTTGAGCATCTAAGTCTTCTAGATCGAAATGCCCTAGGTCATTTAACTTAACGTAATGGATCTCAGCTAAACCTTCCGCTTTTAGCGCTTCTAGAGTATGTAATACGCAGTGATGTTCTGTTTCTGAAGAAATGATATCTGTAACACCTAAATCGTTAACACAACCTCTTAAGATGGTATTATTTCCTTCTGTACCAGCCGAGGTAAAGAACAATTCTGAAGGAGAACATTTTAGCATATCAGCAATACGCTTTCTTCCTTTTTCAATTTTAGACCTCGTCTCTCTTCCAAAAGAATGTATAGAAGAAGGATTACCATAATGCTCTTCCATATAAGGCATCATTTCAGCTAATACTTCTTTATCAATTTTAGTTGTTGCAGCGTTATCTAAATATACTCTCATTCTTTCTTCTGTTTAATCGATGCAAAGATAATAAAAACAATGTTCTCCTACCATCTTTGATTTGAAGCAACGTAATGTGTTATGTCCTATCCTATTCGAGTTTATTAACGGACTAGCCCTTTGCTCGTGGCAGAATTAAACCAATTCTTTCACTAAACTTTTAATATCATCAGTTAGTTTATTACCTACATTCTGAGCAATCGTTTCAGACTGTCCTTCTGCATATATTCTTATAATAGGTTCTGTGTTAGACTTTCTTAAATGCACCCACTCATTCTCGAATTCTATCTTAACGCCATCTACCGTATTAATTTCTTCGTTCTTATACTTCTCTTGAATCTCTGCTAAGATTTGATCTACATCAATTCCATCTACTAATTGAATCTTTCCTTTGTACATGAAATAACTTGGGTAAGAAGCTCTTAAAGAAGAAGCTACTTTGTTCTCTTTAGCCATATGTGATAAGAACAGCGCGATACCAACTAAAGCATCTCTACCATAATGAAGCCCTGGATAGATGATACCACCGTTTCCTTCACCACCAATAACAGCATTCGTTTCTTTCATCATTGTTACAACATTTACCTCTCCAACTGCAGAAGCATTGTATTCGGCACCATGATTTCTTGTAACATCTCTTAAAGCTCTTGTAGAAGATAAGTTAGAAACTGTATTTCCTTTATTGTGCTTTAAGATATAATCTGCAACAGCGACTAAAGTATACTCTTCACCAAACATTGATCCATCTTCACAAACCATTGCTAAACGATCTACATCAGGATCTACAACGATTCCTAAATCTGCATTAGTTCTAGTTATCTGAGAAGAAATCTCTGTTAAATGCTCTGGAAGTGGTTCTGGGTTATGTGGAAATAAACCAGTTGGCTCACAATACATTTCCTCTACTTGCTCTACACCTATACGCTTTAATAAAGCAGGGATAGCAATTCCTCCTACAGAATTAACACAATCAATCACTAATTTGAAGTTTCTAGCTTTAATCGCTTCAACATCAACAAATGGTATCTCTAGAATCTTATCAATGTGATAATCTAAATAATCTTGTTCTGTGATCTTTCCTAATTTGTCAACTTCAGCAAAAACGTAATCATCTTTAGAAGCAATTTCTAAAATATCATTACCATCTCCTCCAGAAATAAACTCCCCTTTCTCATTTAACAACTTTAATGCATTCCATTGCTTAGGGTTATGAGAAGCAGTTAAGATAATTCCTCCACCAGCATTTTCCGCAGGCACAGCCATTTCAACTGTAGGTGTAGTAGATAATCCTAAATCAACAACATCTATTCCTAAACCTGTCAATGTAGCACTAACAATTGATTGAATCATAGGACCAGAGATTCTTGCATCTCTGCCGATGATTACTTTCTTGGCGTTTCCTTTATTGATTAACCAAGTTCCATAGGCAGCAGCAAATTTAACAGCATCAACTGGTGTTAAACCTTGATCTACTTTACCTCCAATGGTACCTCTAATTCCTGATATCGATTTGATTAAAGTCACTTTCGTTTTATTTTTTTACAAATGTAGACATTTATAGCAAAGCCATCTATTATATGTGTTCTATTTATTCACAAGGTTATAAACAGCAAAGATGATAGCGAATAAATAAGAGCTTTAAATATTGAATACCCAAATAAATTATGGCTGATAGAAATCAAGTTAACATATAATTGCTCTGTCAGTTATTACCGATCCTTTTTATTACTTTTGCAACGAACAACATTATTACAAACCTAAACAGCATCGTTTTGAACAAAGAAGCATTCATAGAATATATCGAGCGATACAAGCGTGAAGGCAAAAAAGTGTTCGCCACGTCTTCATTTCAAACTCAAAGTGTACCACTACTTCATCTAATTAGTGAAATAGATAAGAACATTCCTGTATTTTGTTTGAATACTGGATACTTTTTTCCAGAAACCCTTGCCTTCAGGGATGAGCTGAAAGAGACATTAGGGCTTAATATTATTGAACTATTCTCTTCTGTTCCTAAGTCTATGCAAAGAGACTCCACTGGAAGATTGTTATTTACCAACGATACTGATTATTGCTGTCATATTAACAAAGTAGAACCTTTAGAGCCTATCCTTCATCAATATGATATTTGGATTAGTGGTGTAAGAGGAGACCAAAGTGCTATCAGAAAAGCAATGAATGTTGAACAAGAAGGTAAACATGGTGTAATGAGATTTCATCCGATGTTAGACTGGAATAACAAAATGGTTTTCGATTACATTAAAGAGCATGATTTACCAAAGCATCCATTAGAAAATGATGGTTATGTTAGTATTGGTTGTGAGCCTTGTACAGTTAAATATACCGCGGACATGCTAGAGGATGGCAATAGAGGCGGTAGATGGGCCGGACAAAACAAAACAGAATGTGGTCTGCATACCACATTAGGTGCTAAGTAGCCCTTTAAAAAGCTCAGGAAAAAAGAAATTAAATAATAGCAAGTGAGTCATTCACTTCGATAGAAATAATATAAAGATGAGAGTACTAATTACAGGTGGTGCAGGATATATTGGAACTGAACTAACTAGATCATTAGCAAAAGATCCAAAAATTGAAGAAATAATCATCTTCGATAATTTAGCCAGAAAAAATTACAATCTATTTATTACAGCACATAAGATCGCTAGCAAAATTACAGTGATGGATGCAGAGATATTAGATTCTAGAACATTAAGAAAGGTTATAAAGGATGTTGATGCAGTATTTCATTTAGCTGCTAAAGTAACTACTCCTTATTCTGATCAGGACCCACACTTATTTGAACAAACGAATCATTGGGGAACAGCAGAATTAGTCTATGCAATTGAAGAATCTGATGTAAAGAAATTAATTTTTGCAAGCAGCGTGTCTATATATGGCGCTGGAGATAAAAACTTCAATGTAAATGATGATCTTAATCCTAAAACATTCTATGCCATCTCTAAAATGAGAGCTGAAAAGCAAATTGAAAGAATTAAGAATAAAGTAGATGTTTACAATTTCAGATTAGGGAATGTATACGGTTATAGCTCAAGTGTTAGATTTGATGCAGTGATTAATAAGTTTATGCTAAATGCACACTTCAGAAGTAAAATTGATGTGCATGGAGATGGCAAACAAATTAGACCATTCGTGCATATTCAGAATACAGTAAGAGCAATGCATCATGCATTATATGATATCGATCCTGGTACTTATAACTTAGTAGGAAGAAACATCCAAATCTCTGAAGTAGTTAATAATTTAAAGCAACTATATCCAGATTTAGAAACACAATTTATCAATCAGCATTTAAGTTTAAGAACATTAACTATTGAACCTTCAACTTCTATTACAACAAGAGACTGGTGGGATAATGATGATTTAATTGATGAATTAAAAGAATTTCAAGCTAACTTTGCATTTACACCGAATGCAGCCGTAATGGCTTAGTTAGTAATGATTGAGAAACTTAAATCGAAACTTATAAATCTAAAAGCAGAAGAATTTGATTCCTTTGCTCTAGAATTATTTCAATGGCAAGCCCAGCACATTTCGGTTTATCAAGCTTACTTGCAACATCTTAATAGAGATCCACAATCGATCCAATCTATTACAGACATTCCATTTCTTCCCATTTCTTTTTTTAAGACGCATCAGATCCAATATGGAAATAAGCATCAGCAATTATTTAAAAGTAGTGGAACAACTGGTATGCAAAGAAGCCAGCATTTTGTAGAAGACATCAACCAATATGAAATTTCTATAGAAAAAGGCTTTAACCAAGCATTCGGTAATCCTAAAGATTATACTTATTTGGCCTTATTACCAAACTATCTAGAACAAGGAGATTCTTCCTTGGTATATATGGTAGATTATTTAATGAAGCAATCTAAAAGAGCTGAAAATGGATTCTACCTCAATAATTTTGAAGCATTAAATGATCAGTTGAAGCAATTACAATCGAGTGATAAAAAAGTGATGCTAATTGGTGTTACTTATGCTTTGCTAGATTTTATAGCTGAATATCCTCAACAATACCCTGAGCTAACAGTATTAGAAACTGGTGGTATGAAAGGTAGAAAAAAGGAAATAATCAAAGAAGAAGTATTAGATCAATTGAGAAAAGGATTTGATATTGATCATGTACACTCCGAGTATGGAATGACAGAATTATTAAGCCAAGCTTATGGTATTGACAATAAATATAGCTTTACGCCATGGATGAAAATACTATTTAGAGATCCTCAAGATCCATTTCAATTGAATGTAAATAGTGGTGGAATAAATGTGATCGATCTTGCTAATATTCATTCTTGTGCCTTTATAGAAACCATGGACTTAGGAAGACAAATTACTACTGATCAGTTTGAAGTACTAGGAAGGTTTGATCATGCAGACTTAAGAGGCTGTAATCTAATGGTATCGAATCTTTAATAAGCCCTTTACATTTATGAATAATTCTTAGTAGATTTGTTACTTATAAAACGAATCAAAAATGTTACAAAACCGTTATTTTCAATTCATTTTTATTTGCATTTTAGGTGTTTTCACTTTCGCTTGTATAGATAATGGAGAAGCTTTAAAGAACGCAAAAAAAACCGTCCTTAACATCTCAGAAACCAATGATAAGTTTAAGCGTCAGTTAAATACAATGACTGCTAACTATTATAATTTAAGTGATGCTATTGCAAATGAAAACATGGAAGATATTAGAAAATCGGCTTATGCAACCATTAGTAATATTAGACAAATAGATATCAATTTATTAAACGATCAACAACAACTAAATTGGAATTTGAAATCAGAAATGATTAAATTTTCTTTAGAAGAGATTGTTAAATATGAAGATTTAAATGAGATCAGAATTAACTTCAATGATCTTTCTAACTGGATACAACAAGCTATCACTGAATTTGGATTGACTAATGGTATCACTTATGTATATGAGTGCAACGATGCATTAGAAAATGAAGGTGGTAAATGGCTATCTAGCAACACTGATGCTGAAAATCCTTATGGTAAAGATCATAGCGGATGTGGAGATATTACTGAACAAGTAAAATTCGAATAAGCATATGTCTGAGTCCATTATTCAATTAAAAGATGCTCAAATTTTTCAGCAAGAGACTTTGGTATTAAAAGATGTCAATATTGATATCAAGAAAGGAGAATTTGTTTATTTAATTGGTAAAACTGGATCTGGAAAATCAAGTATTCTTAAAACCTTATATGGAGACCTATTCTTAGAAGAAGGGGAAGGAAGTGTAGTAGATTTCGATCTTAAGAAATTAAGTAGAAAGAAGACTTCATTTTTAAGAAGGAAGTTAGGTATCGTATTTCAAGACTTTAATTTATTGATGGACCGCTCAGTAGCTGAAAATCTTAAGTTTGTCTTAAAAGCTACTGGCTGGAAGAAGAAAGCCGAGATTAATGTAAGAATTCAAGAAGTATTAGAGTTAGTAGGATTACATACTAAAGACTTTAAAATGCCTCATGAGCTATCTGGCGGAGAACAACAAAGAGTGGTCATAGCAAGAGCCTTATTAAATCATCCAGCGTTAATCTTGGCGGATGAGCCTACTGGTAATTTAGATCCAACTACTTCAGACGAAATTATGCGTCTTTTAATTAAGATCAATAAAGAAGCTAGCACTACTATATTAATGGCTACACATAATTATAACTTAATCGATAAGTTTAATTCTAGAACCTTAAAAGTAGAATCGAATAGAGTTTTTGATTCGGCTAAATTAGATAAACTAACTGAAGATAAGCTCGCATAAAGCTTCCGCATTCTTCAAGTTATTATAGTTAGATTCCAATTGTGCTTTTCTTTGCTCCAGGTCGTAATTTAAATCACCAAGCATCATCTTATGAATCTTGAAGATCATTTCATCATCTTCTTTGGCAACACAAATTACCTCCTCTAATTGCGTCCCTTCTGCCATTAGATCATTAACGATTAATAAGCCTCCATTATAGAGTACATTTAAGAGTTTTAATTTTAGACCTGTACGCTGAGAAGTATATAATACATTAATCTTAGCTGACTTAATCAATTGCTGTAACTGTTCGTCTTCAGGACTTTCAATCAAAGTTATATGATCATATTTGGCAATCAATGCTTTCAATTGCCTAGAGGGTGACTTACCAGCTATCACTGTTTTGTAGGTTAATTGAGAAAAGATATTATCTACCAAATACATAGCAGCTTCATTATTCTCCTCCACTTTTAAATTACCATGGTACAATAAAAAATCTTCTTTGAGACTTTCTATTACGGTATCAAATGGATGAAAAGGAGGTATATAAGCAACTTGATTACCATATAATATAGCTAGGATCTGATATTCAAATTTTGATATCGCTATCAATCGATCAGCAGGTTGCAGATTATTCTCGTATCGTTTTAACTTTCTTGCTTCTAACCAATAATATAAGCCTTTAACAATATTACTACTCGCCTTAAAAAGCCCTTGATAGTAATTAGATTCTATATTAGCCATTCTAACTATCTTCTTACGTTTTACTAAACTAGGATGATTAATATATGCACTAGTATGTACGCCTTCAAATAGTATTGGATGATCATTTTTTTGCAATCTTTCTAATAAGGCTGGATTTCTTCTACTCTCTACAATATAAGGATTACGTGATAGCAAAGAACGTATTGACTTATTCCTTTCATAATAATACACCTCTTCACACCATTCATCTAGGATTTCGCTTTGTTGCTGATTAGCATATTGAAAACAATGGAAGATCACTTTAACACCAGTTGCACTTAATGCTTTTAGTTTATAAAAAACTTCAATTGCTCCGCCATAGTCTGCCGGTAAAGGGACCGCAAACGAAACGATATTTAGGGTTCTTTCCATTAAATATTACTATAAAATTCTTTTAATTTTTGTGCTTCTTGCTCCCAATTATTAGCATCAATCAAGCTTTTACAATTAGCTTGAAGTCGCTGATAAGTGGCCTCATCCTCTAATTGCTTAATAGCATTTACTAGATTTTTAGCTTCAAGGTTATCCACCAATACAGCCACTTCATGTTGCTCATTTAATAGTTGATACTCTGGAAAACGCATACAAATCTGAGGAATACCTGCAGCTGCATAATCCCAAAATTTATTGGCTAAAGAATAGTAATAATTCAATCCTTTATGTTCTAATAGATTTACACCAATCCATGCTTTGGCCGTTTTTTCAGGTAAAGCTTCCGGTAATATTTTGCCTGCAAATTGAACATTAGCTATACCCTCTTCTTTCTTTAAAGCCTTTAAATCTGCTAACAAATCACCATCACCTAATACTAAGAATTGATGAGATAGATCTGCTTTTAAAGCCAGCATCATCTCTTTTATACCTCTACCATCATTAACTGCGCCTTGATATAGAATCGTTCTTTTGTCATTAGACTGTATAACAGCCTTAGTCTGTTTAGGTACATTTCTGATGACCTTAAAATCTGTTTTCCATTGATCCTTAAATATGTTAGCTAGACTTTGGTTAACCGTATATGCATATTTGATTTTGGGAATGATTATATTTTCCACTTTTTTCCAAATGCCTTGTTCCTTTATCCTTCCAATCAATTCAGGCACTTCAGAATAATACTCATGCGCATCAAACACTATAGCTTTACCTTTCCATTTAGCACTATAATAGGCAGCAATAAGTGTGTCTAAATCTACAGCAGAAATGATATCAGCTTTTGAAAATAATAAAGCTACAAAGAATCTTAAGTTCATTTCTAGGTAGAACAACTTCCCTTTATTAAACCAAAATTGAAAATACTTTTGCTGATAAACTCGAGATTTTAAGCGAGTAGAACTAGGTAAAGCTCTACCCCATATATGAACATCAAAATCAGTAGACAAAGCCGTACATATCTTTTGCATTCGCTGATCTGTTTCCAAATCATTAGATACCAAAAATATTAGCTTCTTTTTAGACATATATTATCTTCTGTTTTCTCTATTTCTTCTCTATCGATCATTTGCCTTAACTCCTGTAATAGCTCTTTTTCTGTAAAAAGAGCTACATGCTTTAACAAATTGCTAATTGTAATTGTTCCATGATCTCTAAGTATGCGAACAATCTCTTGCTTTAAATCTACGTCTTTTTTCTCCTCAATACACCAATCGCATCTACCACAGTTCGTTTTTACTCCTTCATCAAAGTAGTTAAGAATTAATTGCTCTCTACATTGGTCTTCTTGTGTGGCATATTTAAGCATTGCAGCAATATTATCATTGACTGTTTTCTGTCTTACTGCAAAATAAGGGCTATACCTTAAATCCTTAGCTGCTTTTCGCTGCTTCAAAAACCAGATCATTGGTTTATCTTTTTGTGGGATATATTTTAGGATACTTCGCTTAGCTAATAAACCTAATTGTTGCTCAATAGTATCTTGACTTAAGCCCGTTTTATTAGAGATCAAGACTTCATTGATCTTTACATAATCATCAAATACACCTTCATAGGTTCTTACTAGCAAATCTATAAGGTTAGCGAACGCTTTATTTTCAATCTGAAAAGCATATAACTCCTCATTATTAGCTGTGATCTGTACTTTACTTGGTGCATAAACATTCTCACTTACTTGTATCAAACCTTCAGATTCTAAAACCTTTAAACAGAAATGTGTTTGTGAAGGATCTAGATTATACTTTAAACAGAACTTAAATAAATCAAAGTCTAAACCTAATTCAGACTTAACTCCAATTCCAATCTGATATCGATTAGATAAAGCTTGATAAACCCGTTGTACTTGCTCTATATCTGGAAACTGTTTATTGGACATCTCCGTAATGGTCTCTTCATCTTCTGGATGAAATAGTAATACTGCAAAAGCTCTTTTTCCGTCTCTTCCTGCCCTTCCTGCCTCTTGATAATAAGCTTCAATCGCATCTGGTAAATCGATATGAATAACGGTTCTAACATCTGCTTTATCTACGCCCATACCAAATGCATTGGTACAAACCATCACTCTAGTATCGCCTTTTATCCAAGCATTCTGTTTGTTTAATCGATTTGTATTACTCAAGCCTGCATGATAAAAATCCGCATCTATTCCGCAGGTCTTTAAGAAGGTTGCTATCTTCTGTGTTTTCTTTCTATTTCTACAATATACCAATGCAGAGCCTGGTACTTTAGACAGTATCTCATTAATCCGTTTAGGCTTATCCTGTTGTAATTCTACAACATATTGTAAATTGGGTTTGGCAAATGATTGACGGAAAGTATTACAATCTTTCAATTCCAATTTATCAATGATATCATCCTTCACCTTGTCTGTTGCAGAAGCTGTTAAAGCCAATACAGGTACCTCTTTTTTTAATCCTCTTAAGGCTGCAATCTTAAAATAAGAAGGTCTAAAGTCGTATCCCCATTGAGATACGCAATGAGACTCATCAACTGCAATAAGATTGACATTCATTTGCTCTACTCTAGCCCAAAACAATTCGCTCTGTATCCTTTCAGGAGCAATGTATAGAAACTTGTAATCTCCGTAGAGACAATTATTTAATAGTATATCTACTTCTCTTGGATGTAATGCAGAATGAATGGCAGCTGCTTTAATTCCTTTTTTCTTCAGGTTATAGACCTGATCTTCCATCAATGCAACTAATGGAGTTATGACAATGCACATACCTTCTCGCATCATAGTTGGCACCTGAAAACAAAGGGATTTACCTCCACCTGTAGGTAATAGGGCTAATGTATCTTTAGCGTCTAAGACCGATTGAATGATTTCTTCTTGTAAAGGACGAAAGCTATCATAGCCCCAATATTTCTTTAATGTATCCTTCACTAATTAAATGCTTATTTCTTAATTCCTCCGTCTGCAATCTGCACCACTCTATCTGCTAATTGTGTTAGGTCTTCATTGTGTGTTACAATAACGAAGGTCTGATTCAATTCATCTCTTAATTGAATAAATAGTTCGTGTAATTCTTTGGCATTATTAGAATCTAAATTACCAGAAGGCTCATCAGCCAAAATTAATTTTGGCTGATTAATCAATGCTCTAGCAACTGCAACCCTTTGTTGCTCACCCCCAGATAATTCATTGGGCTTATGATCCATTCTATCCTTTAAGCCTAATTTAATCAATAGGTCTTTGGCTCTTTGCTCTGCACCCTTTAGGTCTCTACCATTAATTCTTGCTGGTATA
The DNA here is from genome assembly GCA_042095635.1 of Chitinophagales bacterium. Lineage (GTDB taxonomy): Bacteria > Bacteroidota > Bacteroidia > Chitinophagales > CAJXBJ01 > JBELBA01. The sequence continues at coordinate 8,163 of JBELBA010000023.1, read as the reverse complement.
ATTACATTTTCTAAAGCTGTAAATTCTGGTAACAAATGATGGAATTGAAATACAAAACCAATATTATCATTTCTTAAAGCTGCAATATCATTAGAGCTTAATGCTGTTATCGATTGTTTATTGATACTAATGTCCCCACTATCTGGTGAATCTAATGTACCAATCAATTGAAGTAATGTAGATTTCCCTGCACCAGAGGCTCCTACAATAACAGTTATCTTACCTTCTTCAATGTCTAAATTGATATCTTTTAAAACTTGAAGTTCTCCGTAAGATTTGTTGAGATTTTTAACAGCGATCATACAATAAATATAGTGAAAACGTATGAAACATTCATCTTCTAAAAGCCTTTCAGCAGTGTATTTTTATACTAGGCATCAATTGGATAGAAATTGCTAGCAAACTAAGGCCTTATTTATTTCATTGTCTCCCAATTATAGCCTATTTTTGAAGGTATAGATAAACCTAAAAAGACTATAAAATGAACTTACACGAATATCAAGCAAAAGGAGTATTAAAAAGCTTCGGTGTAAATATTCAAGAAGGTATCGCTATTGACGATGCTTCTAAAGCAGTAGATACTGCTAAAGAATTAACTGCCCAGACTGGTACTGAATGGTATGTTATAAAAGCTCAGATCCACGCAGGTGGAAGAGGTAAAGGTGGTGGTGTTAAATTAGCTAAGAACCTTGACGAATTAAAAGAGCATTCTAATAACATTTTAGGAATGCAGTTAATTACACCTCAAACAAGTAAAGAAGGTAAGAAAGTAAATAAGATCTTAATCGCACAGGATGTTTACTATCCAGGTGAGGCTGAAATCGAAGAATTCTATGTATCTATCCTTTTAGATAGAATGAGTGGAAGAAATACAATCATCTATTCTACAGAAGGTGGTATGGATATCGAGGAAGTTGCTGAAAAGACGCCTCATTTAATCTTTAAAGAAGAAGTTGATCCTGCAGTAGGATTACAAGGTTTCCAAAAGAGAAAGATTGCTTTTAACTTAGGATTATCTGGTGCTTCAATGAAAGACTTCGGTAAATTTATCACAAGCTTATACAATGCTTATGTCGGAATCGACGCTGCATTAATCGAGATTAACCCTTGTTTAAAAACTTCCGATAACAAAATTATCGCTGTTGATTCTAAAGTGAGTTTAGATGGTTCTGCTTTATACAGACATCCAGATTTAGCTGCAATGAGAGATAAGTCAGAAGAGAACCCTGATGAAGTTGAAGCTGGTGAAGTTGGATTAAACTTCGTTAAATTAGATGGAAACGTTGGGTGTATGGTAAACGGAGCTGGATTAGCAATGGCTACTATGGATATCATTAAGTTTTCTGGTGGTGAGCCAGCTAATTTCTTAGATGTTGGTGGTACTGCTGATGCTGCAAGAGTTGAAGCTGCATTCGATATTATCTTAAAAGATAAAAACGTGAAAGCTATCTTAATCAATATCTTTGGTGGTATTGTTAGATGTGATAGAGTTGCACAAGGTGTTATCGACGCTTACAAAAACATGGGTAATTTCCCAGTGCCATTAATAGTAAGATTACAAGGTACTAACGCTGTTGAAGCGAAGGAATTAATCGATAACTCTGGATTAGAAGTTTACTCAGCAATCGGATTAAAAGATGCTTCTGAATTAGTGAAAGAACACGTAAAATAAATATATATGTTGATTAGTGTACATCCGGAAACCCCGGAAAAACATAAAATCAAGAACATAATTGAAACTTTAGAAATCGGTGGGGTGATAATCATTCCCACCGATTCTGTTTATGCCCTAGCTTGTAAAATGGATAACAAGCAAGCGGTAGAAAGAATTTGTAAGTTGAAACACTTAAAGCCTAAAGAAGCCAAATTCTCAATTATCTGTCCTGATTTAAGTAATATCTCAGAATTTACTAATCATATGTCTAGAGCTGCTTTTAAGCTCTTAAAAAAGAACCTTCCTGGTGCTTTTACATTTATTCTAGAGACCAATAATAAGATGCCTAAGATCTTTGATAATAAGAAGAGACAAATTGGTATTAGAGTACCTGATAATAATATCTGTAGAACATTAACTGAAGAACTAGGTACACCAATTGCAGTTACTTCCTTAAATGCGCCAGATGATACGATTGAGTACCATACAGATCCTTGGGAAATACATCATCTATTGGGTAATCAAGTAGACTTAGTTGTAGATGGTGGTTATGGTGAGTTAACTCCTTCCACAGTGATTAACTGTCTCAATGACGACTTCGAAATCATTAGAGAAGGAAAAGGCGAATTACAATACTAGTATTTAGTATATTCAGTTATATGGGACCCACTAAATATCTAATACTCTTCATCTTTTCCTTACAACTAATGCTAGCTGCGCAGACAGGTGGTATTCGAGGTTTTGTTTATGATAACAAAACAGGAGAACCAATTATTTTTGGGACGGTCTATATTGATGGGACAACAACGGGTACTACCACAGACATTAACGGTTACTATGCCATTTCTAAAATTGATACTGGTAAATTTGAAATTGCAGCTACTTATTTAGGCTACAATACCAAAAAGGAAAGCATCCATATTAAGACCGATAGAGTTGTTAATCAAAACATTTATCTTACAGAAATTGATGTAAAGTTAGATGCAGTAGTCATTAATGCAACCAAAAAGAAAGCACAAACAAATGTTGAAGTATCTAGTTTAAAGATATCTGCAGATGCTATTAGAAAACTACCTTCTATTGGTGGTGAATCTGATATTGCACAATATTTACAGGTTGTCCCTGGTGTTGTGTTTTCTGGAGAACAAGGAGGACAGCTTTATATCAGAGGTGGTGCACCTATCCAAAACAAAGTCTTATTAGATGGAATGACCATTTATAATCCATTCCACAGTATGGGAATATTTTCAGTTTTTGAAACTGATATTATCAAAAACACCAATGTATATACTGGAGGATTTAATAGTGAATATGGTGGAAGACTTTCAGCTGTTGTAGATATTACAACCAGAGATGGTAACAAGAAAAGAATGGCGGGTAAGATTTCTGTTAACCCATTCATTACCAAGGCTATTATCGAAGGGCCATTAGTGAAGATGTCTCCAGAAAATGAGACAAGTGTTTCTTATATACTAGCCTCTAAACAATCTATTATAGATGGTGCTGACCAAGTCTTATATAAGAACTTTGTAGACTCACTACCTTATAACTTTACAGATCTTTATGGAAAGATCTCTATCAATGCTAAGAATGGTTCTAAGATGAACTTATTTGGTTTCAACTTTAATGATGGTATTCAATTTCAGCAGAATGATCTTTCTTGGAATACATTGGGATATGGACTTAATTATATCTTAATACCTGGTAACTCCACTACTAAGATTGATGGTAGCTTTACTTATTCTAAATACGGAACAGATCTATTAGAAGAAGGATTAAATACAAGATCTTCAGACATCAGTGGTTTTAACTTCAATATTGGCTTTACTTATTATTTGGCCAATGATGAAGAGTTTAAATATGGCTTTGATGTTAGTGGAGAGCAAATGGAATACTACTTCCTAAACCCTTATAACATCTCCATGAACTTACCCAACAACACCACGGATATTGGTTTGTTCTTTAAGTATAAAATGAAAAGAGGTAAATCGATTATTGAACCAGGTCTTCGAATCCAGCGATTTGGAAAATTACAGGCTAACTCTTTAGAGCCGCGTTTGGGTTATAAATTAAATATTAATGATGGATTAAGATTTAAATTAGCTGGAGGATTATATTCTCAAAGTTTAATTGCTGCAGTTTCTGATAGAGATGTAGTCAACTTATTTAGTGGTTTCTTATTTGCACCGCAAGAGCAGTTAACAGATATCATGGGTAATCCTAGCAAACATAGATTACAAAAAGCATGGCATTTGATTGCAGGATTAGAAAAGAATCTAGGTGAGCATATTAGTATTAATACAGAAGGTTACTACAAGCTTTATACTCAATTAATCAATATTAATAGAGATAAACGAGACGAAAGAGAGTCTGACTTTATGATAGAACAAGGAGATGCTTATGGAATTGATTTCTTAATAAAATATGATAAGAGTTTCTTCTCATTATGGACTACTTACTCTTTATCTTATGTAACAAGAAACGACGGTAATATCGTGTACTTCACTAATTTTGATAGAAGACATAACCTTAACATTGTAAGTTCTTACACTTTTGGTAAAGATAAGAACTGGGAGTTTGGTGCTAAATGGAACTTAGGAAGTGGATTCCCTTTTACGCAGATTATCAATTATTATCCTAACAATGATTTCTCTGGAGGAATTAATAGTGATTACTTAACGGATAATCCAAGTGTAGGTATTCAATACGATCAGATTAATGGAGGAAGATTACCATACTTCCATAGATTAGATCTAAACTTGAAAAGAATGTTTTACCTAGGAACGGATGGGAATATCAAATTAGAGACTGCATTTACCATTACTAATGCTTATAATCGTCAGAACATTTTCTACTACGATCACCTATCTAATGAAAGAGAAAATCAACTGCCTTTAATACCAAGTATTGGAGCTAATCTTACTTTTTAAGCCCTTCCTCCAAAAATAGTGCTACCAATTCTTACCATGGTACTGCCCTCTTCAATGGCGATTTTGTAATCTCCAGACATACCCATAGAGATTTCTTTAAAAGAGGCTTGGTCTTTAAAATAGACGTCTTTTAATCTAGTAAACATCTTCTTTAGATTTCCGAACTCTTCTCTTACTTGTGCTTCATCTGGCGTAAAAGTAGCCATTCCCATTAAGCCTATTACTTCAACATTTTCCATTGCTTGGAAGGATTCATGTTCTAATAAGAAACCTAATTCTTCTACATCTAATCCAAACTTAGTTTCTTCATCTGCAATATGAAGCTGCAATAAACACTTAATAACCCTATTATTTTTTTTGGCTTCTTTATTAATTACCTGCAATAATTTTAGACTATCTACAGCATGTACTAGTGCTACAAATGAAGCAATATATTTAACCTTATTAGATTGTAAATGACCAATCATATGCCATTGAATATCCTTTTCTAAAGCCTCATGTTTATCTACAAGTTCTTGTACTTTGTTTTCTCCAAAGACTCTTTGCCCTTCTTGATAAATATCAGTGATATCGGCTTGAGGTTTTGTTTTGGAAACTGCAACAAGCTCAACATCCTTGGTATTAAGGAATTGCTTTATTTCATGGAATACTTCTTTATTGGCCATATGAGTTTTACCTTTATAGTATGAGACACTTTTACCTTATTTTCCTTTTAAGTCTAATAGCATGTGGTGATACAAATTTACCAAAACTACAACGATCAAGCAATATCATTCATCACGAAAAAATGGTGGATATATTAAAGGAAGTGCACTATGCAGAGTCTAAAGTTAATATAGATAAGATTAACACAGCGCAATCTAAGAAAAGAATTGAGAATTACTACAGCGACATTTTAGCTAGTTATAACTATTCTGAAGATGATTTCTATGAATCAATGGACTATTACTACCAAGTACCAGATACCTTAAATAAAATCTATACTAAGGTTATTGAAGCAATGAGTAAGGATCAATCTATCCTAAGAAGTAAATTGGAAGAAGACTAATCGCAAATAATTAATATCGTATCTAATTCGATGATATTGCTTTGCTGTCCTTCCCTATCTCTTATATAAGCAGAATATACAACGGTATCTGTATCGGAAGCAAATGCAGTGCATTGCATATCATCTATTAATATTTCTATTTCACCATTGACTTTGTTATTTGCACCTGCAGATACATCTGGCATTTGATAGGCTTTAACAAATCCAGTTCTAGAATCTACCAAGAAGATATTTGCATTGATCGTTGCCTCCGTAACACTATCCGTTACCAATCCTTGGTCATCTATATAGACCACGTTAAATGTTGAATCTGTTATCTCTCCATCCCTATTAACGATGTTCCCTAGATCACCATCTCCATCCGTAAAATTAAATCTAACATAAATAGTATCTATCACCTGCTGATTAACGCCATTTACATTAATTGAATGCTTAGAAAAAACCAGAGAATCAGGTGCTAATTCTTTAAAAGTAATGACGGGTATAGTACTGGTATTGTCTGGTTCTTTATTACAAGAATGCAAACACAGTAATAAAACTGATATGATTAGAAAATATCTGATCAGCTAATTTACTAAAAAGGACTAATAAGTGTCAACTTTTAACATTTGTCTGAAATTTAATAAAAGCTTAACTTTATGCTATGGACAAGACTTTATTAATCACCATAGGATTATCGATCAGTATTTTATTAATCTTCTTTATAGGAGTTGGTATCAGAATCTTATTGGTTAAGAATGGAGAATTTAAAGGAACATGTAGTTCTAACAATCCATTGATTAATACAGAAGGTGAAGCGTGTTCTTTGTGTGGTGCCTTACCAGAGGAACAATGTAAAAGTGATGACATGGAAGACGATAGAGGTACTAATGCTCTTCCTACTGTTAATGCTTAATCAGATTAAGCTAATTGCTTATGCCAACTATCGACTAGTCTTACTTCCCATTTAGTTTCAAACTCTGCTTTATCTTTTACTAAGTTATTGAAGACTATGGTATCATCTGTGATTTTTCCTTCTTTAATCATATTAACAAAGTCTAATCTATTAACTAGTTCTACTTTATCGTTTTCTAAATAAGCGAAAATCATTCTATTCAATAAATCAACTTTATAGTTCTTCATGATTGCTCTTACCACACCAACAGAAGAATCAATAGAGCAACCACTTGCAGGTTCTTGAGATTCGTCTACCATCATTACTACAAAGCAATTGTGATAGACCTTACCGAATGACTTTAAACTAGTACCATGGGCAGCCCATTGATCACAGAATTTGTCCAAAGCAGTATTAATCTCTTCAACTTCTTGATCCGTAAATAATCTATCTGATTGATAAATCCATAATCTAGAGTCTGGTGCTAAAGTGTTAATGTCATTCATAGCACTAAGTTAAATGTTTAATGATTAATTTAAAAGCATTCCTTCAGTCTAGCTAATTAGTATTTAGAATACTATGAAAATTCTTCATATTCTAATAGTAACAATTATACTTGCAGCAAATCATTAGATCTGACATTCCTTCTTATATTAGAACTATAATAGCAGATTTTAGATAACCCTATCAAGCAGCAAAAAGTGCAGCATCCTTTTTAGGGATTAACTATTGAGCAGTTGCAGAGATTGGCAGAATTGAGAGAATAAACTTTACATTATATTTTTCGTAAGTTTTACACTAGGTTTCAAAATACAACGTGAATAAAGTGCATGCACTTTATTCAGTTGTTGTGTGTAATTTCACCATACATGGGATTCATTTCCCAATGTAGTCTTTTCTCTTTGACTTAGAGGAATTATTTTGATATGGTTTTAAACATAGGATGAATTGGTAAATTCATAAAGATGTAACCTCTAGAAAAATCAACCGTATCTTCTTTTAAATGAAAAATCAAATGTGTTTCAAACAATTTTTTAGCGCTATAATTTTCATTACATTTAGTTTGTTCGCAAATGCTCAAACATCAATTTACGTTGACCCATCAAATGGAAATGATGATACAGGTGATGGAACGAGGTTATTACCCTATAAAAATATTGACTTTGCTACTGAAAAAGCTGTAGAAGATAAAATATACTCGATTCAAATTCTAGAAGGAGACCATCTTGTTGAAAGAACACAAACGATAACATCAAGACCTGAAGAAGAATTAATTATTGAAGCTGAACACGGTAAAAAAGTTAGGCTAAAATGGAATCGTTTAACAGGTATAATTTTTAGAGACAAAAATACATCAAACCCCAAACTAGAAAATTTCCCAACAAACATAACTATTAGAAATCTTCAATTTGATGGATTAGCAGATAAAATAGAGCATTATGAAATTCTAGCAAATCATTTTTGGTTTCAAACGGAATCTTTTAAAAATAACATTAGAGGATGTGCGACTGCAATAAATATTTTTGAAGGTGTCGATATTAATATTGACAATAATATTTTTAGAAATTTTTGGCAAAAAGCAGTCAATATTAAAGATGGTAGGTATGTTAATGTTAGTAACAATATTATATCTGAAATTGGCCTAACATCACTAACA
>JBELBA010000022.1:0-19538 GCA_042095635.1 Chitinophagales bacterium | reverse complement strand
AATTAAAGTGTTCTGGCACACCTCCAATTCTAATTTTAATCATAGTAAACAAAATTAAGAAAAATAATATATAATATATTCAGTCAACTTAACCACTAATTATACATTCACTATTTATAATATACTTTTAATTAAATATTTAAAATTTATTATAGTTTATTATAGTGTGGAATATGGGGAAAGTTTTTTCCCTTTCCACTAAACTATCTCAAAGTTACTTACTAGTCCACATATATTCACATCTTCATTTAAAAACTTTCTATTTAATTTCAACGAGTTATGAATTTCTTAACATTTATTTGGTAAATGTTGAACTATAAAACTACCTATTAAATGTTTGTAAATTGGAAGTTAAAAAGCTGTGAAAAAGTGTGGGCTTTATCCACTAATATTAACATCATTATTTTTTTTTAAGCTGATTTCACAGTCAAATTTAGTTGATCACTTTTTATCCACTTATTTGTTCTATTGGACTGTTAATTTAAGGATAAAGGAAATTTATAATATATATTATAAGATATTCAATGACTTATGTATTAGTCTTCAAGAAAAAGTGATTTTTATTACTAACACCTATTGATTAATCAAGCTAAAAAGTCTATCAATGATATAATAAAGTTGAATTCAATCACTTAAAAAGTCTGAGTTCCACGTGGAACAGAAAGCGGATATTAAATTTGACGCACAATAGTACTAATGATCCAGATTAAACAACTACTATTTAGTCTCTTCCTTTTAACAAAAATTAAACTTTATAAGCGCCAATTGAGCTAAGATAATCCAAGCAATTTTCAGGAACAATATATTTAACAGATTGACCTTTTCGAATTTGCTTTCTAATATGAGATGCAGAGATTTTCATTTGAGGTGCATCGAATAACTTTACCTTTTCATGAGTAAATAACCCACCTTCAGTAGCCTCAGGTCTATTATAACAATAGATATGATGATAGGCTAAAATGGTTTCAGCGTTTTTCCATTTATGGAACGTCTTTAAATTATCACCACCCATAATTAATGTAAAATTGTGTTTGGGAAACTTATCATGTAATACGGAAAGGGTGTCTACAGTATAAGAAGGTTTAGGCATACTAAACTCTATATTGCTAGCTCTAAAATTAGGATTGTCTTCTATAGCTAATTCTACAAGATGTAGTCTTTGATATTCATTTAATAGACTACTCTTATTTTTATGAGGGCTTTGAGGAGAAACAACAAACCAGACTTGATCTAAATCTGTCTCTTCTATCATATAATTAGCTAAAATTAAATGTCCTAAATGAATAGGATTAAAAGATCCAAAAAACAGTCCAACTTTCATGTCACGAATTTAAAGATTCATTTATGTTTGTACAAGTGATCATTAAACGTAATTAAACCTTTTACGTAATGTCATAATAAATGATGTGCTGAATAACTGCTCAGTAATGAAAAAGGAGTCTCTTGAAAAAAGTATTATACATATTATTTCTGCCTTTTTTCTTATTTGCTCAGGAAGATATAAGCAATAAGTGTTCTGAGTTTATAGGAGGTAAACACGGAGTTAATGCCTTTTATTTTCAGTTATGTTATGATAGCACTTTTTATTTTCATGAATGGCATGCAAGCGGAATAGAATTGATAGATGAAGGAAAGTGGTGGTTTAATAGAGAAGACGAAACAGTGGTACTTAATTCTTTAGAACTAGCATATACATCATATGCTTACTATGATTCTAAGAAAACTAAAGATTATTTGTATGATTCTATTCCGTTTAAACTAAAAGATGGGACCTTGTATTTATTTGAGGAAGATTGGGATACTATACCTTTACATCTAAAACCAAAATATGCAGAAAGGATGCTTTATTATATTACTCCGCTGGCTATAGATACAGCAGAAGTCAGGTATCAAGAAAAAATTGATTCAATAAGAAGACTCGGTCCATTTCAAAAGAGCCCAGTTTATGTATACTTGTTTCTTACAAAGGATAAGGGATTTTTAGGGATAAAAAACAGAAGGCTAGAAAGAAAAGCTGCTAGGGCTATAAACAAACGACAAAAGCTAGCAGATCGACAAGCAATCAAAGACGATAAAGCATCGGCAAAACACAAAGCTTATATAGCAGAGAAAGAATATGATATTTTAGAAGAGGAACCAAAGAAGAAAAGACGAGGGCGAAGCAAAAAGAAAGATCCTAGATTAGAATACATTCAGCAAATTAATGCTGAGCAGGACAGAAAAAGAAATAGAGGGGGTTATAAAAACTAAACTGGCTTAAATTGCTCAAAGCTTTGTTTGCAATCATTACAATAATGAATTGCTCTACAAAGTGTTGAACCGAATGTAGACTTCATAGAGGTATTGTGTGAATCACAGAAAGGACATTCTACTTCTTGAAGCATTTTAAAGCAAACTTCTCCTGTATGTTTTTCAGGTGGTGCAAGACCAAAATCTTTTAAGATCTGCCTTCCTTTATCTGAAATCAAATTAGAGTCCCATTGTACATCATAAGTCGCTTCAACATTTACTTCATTAGTTGCAGGCAAAGCATCAATGGCATTGAAAATATCTAATCGAATTACATTTAGCGCAGGACAGGCTGCAAAAGTAGGGGTCATCTTGATGTCTACATTATTTTGATCGGTCTTTACAGATACAATCATGCCTAGGTCTACAACAGATATTTTAGGAATTTCAGGGTCCATTATAGACCCTAATTGTTCCCATATATATTCTTCTGATATGTTTGTGTTGTTTTTTACCATTCCGCTCCTGGTTCAATATCATAGACTTCAGTCATTTCTGCTAAAGTTGCCGATAAGTCTAATGTATGATTACCTTTTAAAGCACCCTTTCCTTTATCTCCAAATACAGGAACGTGAAGTCCTGCCGATGCAAGAACAGGCGTGATTTTTTCTAACCAAGCTGTTTTTAAAACATCTTCACCAACATATAAGCCTTGCTCTATTAGGGCTTCTTCATTGTCAACCTTTTCAAACAATCCATTAGCATACTCAAAACATTCATTTAGCGCAGTTTGTACTTTTGCCTTTGCTGTTTCATTTCCAGTGGCTAAGTTTTTAATCCAGATATCGCCATGCATTGTATGGTACTTGATTTCAGAACTAAACTTTTTCGCTAACTGTGCCAAAGGCTCCATGCTAGAGTTTTTTAAAGTATTAAATCGAATTGCTTCTAATTGATCAAACAAGAAATGTCTTACCAATGCAAAACCGTAATCTTTTGTATATAGCTCGCAAAGGACAGCATTTTTCCAATCTGTAGGTTTTCTAGAAAAAGCGACAGTATCAGGATCTTGCTCTCCTAGGTTTTCGTGTAAAATAGTATAAAGTGCAAGCGCATGGCCGATCTTATCCTGAGCCATTGAAGCAAAAGCAATATCTTCTTCTAAAATTGGAGCAATACCCGCCCACTCACTATTTCTATGACCCAAAATCATTTGGCTGTCTGCCATTTTGTATATTAATGTCTTTAAGTTTTCCATGGCTTACATATTATTCTTTTCTCTAAATGCCTTTATTTTATTTTTGACCATAAAGCCTCCAGGGTCTCTGTATTTCTTTTCTGGCGAATTCGCGCTAGCAAACATATCCATATCTTCATGTTTAGTAGAAAAAACATCTTCTGATTTAACTACCCAAATTCCTACAATCTTTCCTCTTCTAGCATATTGCTCTTTTGCAAAAAGCATTGCCATTTCAGGGTTAGGCGCATGAACAATTCCAACATGTTCGTGTTGCGAACCTGTTTTTTTTTGTGTAAAAACCTGATAAGTTGTAAAATGATCATGTTCTTTAAAAGCAACTGTTGCTTGATCGTCTGAAACAACTCTCTGAACTCTTGGATCTAGTGATGATTTCATAATTATCTTTTTAAGCTAATGGCACTGCAGATTTTGCCTCTTCGTTAACTAATGCTTCTCTTACCCAAAGCCCATTTTCAACAGCCCAGTTTCTAACCTTTAATCTTTCAGCATTGCAAGGACCGTCTCCTTTAATAACGCTATAGAATTCATCCCAGTCTGGATCATCATAAGACCAAGTACCGTCTTCGTTTTTCCAAGTGTTAATAGGAAGCGTTAGACCTAACTCTTTAATTTTTGGCACATATAAATCGAAGAACTGATTTCTCATATCATCATTAGAAGCCATTTTAACTTTCCATTTAATCAGTTTTCCAGAATGTACAGAGTCTCCATCTGGAGGTCCGAAAAAGTGAATTAATGGTTTCCACCATCTGTTTAAAGCAGCCTGTACCATTGCTCTTTGTTTCTCCGAGCCAGTAGCTAAGTATACTACGTTTTCATGGCCTTGCTTTAAGTGAAAAGACTCTTCGTAACAGATTCTTTCTAGCGCTCTACAATATGGAGCATAAGAACCTTTAGAGTTTAATAGCTGATTAACGATTGCCGCAGCATCTACTAACCATCCTATTATTGCGATATCTGCCCAAGTTTCTGCAGGGTAATTAAAGATGTTAGAATACTTAGATTTACCACTAAGTAGATCTGACATTTGATCTTCTCTAGACTTTCCTAATGTTTCTGCGGCGGCATATAATAATTGAGCATGTCCAATTTCATCTTGTACTTTGGCAAGTAATGCTAGCTTTCTTTTAAAAGAAGGCGCTCTAGTAATCCAAGTACCTTCGGGTAAAGATCCCACAATTTCTGAATGAGCATGCTGCTCAATCATTCTAATTAGTTGCTTTCTGTATTCGTCCGGCATCCAATCATCTGGCTCAATCTTTTCACCTCTTTCAATTTTGGCTTCAAAGGCAGCTAATAATACTGGATCTTCCTCTTCAGCTTTTTTGAATACGAGTTTATTTTTGTCGTCTTTATATATAAATCCTCCTCCGTACATATGCTAAGATTTTATTCCTTTGAGTATTAAGTCAAAAAATTGTTTACTAATATCTTCAATATTGTCTTTACCATTTTCTTGATACCAATTAGAGGTCCAATTCATGGTTGATAGTATATTAATGGCCGCTAAGTTAGGGTTAAGATCTTTTCTAAACTCTCCTTTATCTGTGCCATTTTTAATTGCAGTTCTGTACATCCCGCCATAAGTCTTTCTAAATTCTAAATATTCTTCCATGGCATCTCCTGTTAGAAATCGCCATTCATTTAAAAAGACAGAAGATGCTTCTAAATTATTCACGACTACTTTTAAATGATTAAGCATTGCATGTCTAATCCAGTCTGAGGCTTTTGCATATTTTTGAGCATTAACTTCTTGGATAGATTTTAGAAATTGGTCCGCTAAATCAAAACAAATGTTCTGCAGCAACATTTCTTTTGACTTAACATGATTGTATAAACTGGATGCTTCAATTCCAATGTTTTGTGCCAGATCCCTCATAGATGACCCAACATAGCCCTTTTCTTTAAAAAGTAACTTGGCTTCGTGATGTACTTGTTCTTTTCTTTTCATTTCACTAACACTCGTTAGTTATTGTACGAATATAATAGATTTTGGTTATAAATGCTAACGTCCGTTAGTATTTATAGAATGAGCAATAAATGAGCTGATAAAGATTTTTAACTAACTAAGATTGGGGCTAAATAAGAAAATAGCGTAATTTCGTGTCTAAACATGGAAACTATGAGCGCAGTATCACAAAACATTGTGAGTTTATATACGGAAGCAACACCTAACCCAAATACATTAAAGTTTGTTGCTAATAAAATGATCTTTGCAGAAGGCCAGGCAGAATTAGATAGGAACGAAGTAGAGCAAGCACCATTTGTTGCCGCTATTTTTGATGAGTTCGATTATGTGACTAGTGCTTTTGTAAGTAATAACTTTATTACACTTACAAAGAATGACGACACTGAATGGTATGAAGTAATGGGAGAGGTTAGAAACTTCATTAAAGATTACTTAGGAACTGATCAAGCTATTTTCGATCAAGCGTTTGTCGATAAAATAAAAGCTGACACACCAGTATTAAAAGGCTTAGAAGAAGATTCTACTATAGAAGAGAAGATTGCTTTTATTCTAGATAAATATGTAAGACCTGGTGTTGCTGCAGACGGCGGAGCGATCGATTTTAAATCTTATGATGCAGAAGCGAAGAAGGTTAACTTAATAATGAGAGGATCATGTTCTGGATGTCCTAGTTCTCAGGTTACATTAAAGAATGGTGTTCAGGCATTATTCGAAAGATACTTACCTGAAGAAGTAAAAGAAGTAGAAGCTGTAGAAGAATAATTTTAGCGGAAAATATCATAATAGATAAGGTCTCCAATTATTGGAGACCTTTTTATTTGTATTTACTTGACTATCAAGTTGCTATGGGCTAGCACTTATTTCTTTTTGTTTCGTATATCGAAGCATGCAAAATACTTTTAGACCTGTAAAAGATGCTGTCACTGTTCTTACAGAATTAATGATTCCATCCTATGCCAATTTTGGCGGTAAAGTCCATGGAGGACTGATATTATCCTTATTAGATAAAGTTGCCTACACTTGTGCAAGTAAGCACTGCAGTGGATATTGTGTTACGGTGTCAGTAGATGGAGTAGATTTTCATAGCCCTGTAGAAGTTGGGGATTTAGTTTCTATGTATGCTTCGGTTAATTATGTAGGAAAATCATCTATGGTTGTTGGTGTTAAAGTGGTCTCAGAAAATTTTAAGAAAGGAACAACTACCCATACCAACACCTCGTTTTTTACGATGGTGGCCATGGATGAGGAAACAAAAAAGCCTATTCCTGTTCCTGGTCTAATATTAGAGTCTGCAGATGATATTAGAAGATTTATAGAAGCATCAAAAAGAAAAGAACTAAAGACACAATATAAAGCAGCTTTAAAAAAGCATAATGAGGAAGCTAGAAACCAAGCATATTTCAAATTACTAGAAGGGCAGAACTGCATTGTTCCTGATTCTACTAGCCTATTTCCGAAGTCTTAATTCCTCTCCATTAAAATCACGTTCTCTACATGTGCAGTATGCGGAAATAGATCTACAGTTTGCATTTTAGTAACATGATATTTTTCTGAAAGTAATTGTACGTCTCTTGCTTGGGTTGCGGCATTGCAACTTACATAAACGATTCGTTTAGGGCCTATTTTTAAAATTGAACCAATAACATCCGCATGCATTCCTGCCCTGGCAGGGTTTGTAATTAAGACCTCTGGTTTTCCGTGCTTGCCAAACGTGTCATCTACAAAGTAGTCTTTTACATCGCCAGCATAGAAATGTGTATTATCAATCTTATTCATTTCAGAATTGATTTTAGCATCTTTAATAGCATCTTCAATTAATTCAATTCCTACTACAGAGCCAGCGTCATTAGCAATATAATTAGAGATAGAGCCCGTTCCACAATAAAGGTCGAACACCATTTCGTCTCCTTTTAAGTCAGCAAATTCTTTAGCTGTTCTATATAACTTTAAAGCTCCATCAGTGTTGGTTTGGAAGAAAGATTTAGGCTGAATTTTAAACTTTAACCCATCCAATTCTTCAATAATATGGTCCTTGCCATTATGGTTAACTATATCTAAATCAAAGATGGTGTCATTACCTTTATCATTTACTACATAGTTCCAAGATGTAACATCAGGAAACTGATTAATTAAGTGATTTAAATGTGTTTCTATATCTGTGATACAAGCAGCTTTATTTCCATGAGAAGTGGAGCTTGCAGAAAGAATTACCATTGATTCTCCAAATTCAGTGGTTCTAATTGTTAAGTTTCTAAGGAAACCAACATTAGACCTCATATTATAAAAGGCATAATCATTTTCTAAAGCATTTACTCTAGAAGCATTTCTAATTAAATTGGAAGGTTCTTTCTGTAAAAAACACTTCTCTACATCAATTACCCAATCAAATCTTCCAGGAACATGAAAACCCAAAGCTGGAGGTTTTTCATAAAAGTCATCGCCTTTTAGTAGCGAAGGATCTTTTACATATTCTTCTGCTGTATAAGTGTACTCTAATTTGTTTCTAAACTCAGTGGTCTTGGCAGATCCTATGATTGTTCTAACTTCAGGGACTTCAACTTTAGCAATTCTTTTAAAAGCATCGACAACTACCTTTTGCTTATATTCTAATTGCTTGTTATAGTCTACATCTTGTAACTTACAGCCTCCGCAAGTACCATAGTAATCACAGAACGCCTCTTTTCTGTCAGGAGATTTCTGAACAAATTCTGTAATCTTCGCTTCTAAGAAGTCTTTCTTTTTCTTAGTCACTTTAGCATTTACAATATCTCCTGGGAATGCTTTATCAATAAAAATAACCTGACCAGAATCTAGTCTTGCAAAACCTTTACCATCAGACATCCAGTCTGTTATTTCTATACCTTCAATTATCTTCCCTTTCTTCATTGCGTACAATTATAGTTGATCAAAATTAATTACTTTAGTCAGTAGTCTGTAATTTAGGTTCAATTATTATTAAATATTATAGCTTAGCGCCTTGTTAACCAGAGAACGACATACTAAATACCCCTTTATCTTTTTGGGACTAAGTCTATTGGCTTTTGTCTTGTTAGGGACAGACCAGTTATTAAGTCTAAACCATCTACAAGAGGTTAACTTTCCTGATTTAGTTCAAGGGTTCTTACAAGCATTAATATTCGCTGGTTCATTTTTATTCGTTAGAGATTACTTTGAGAGAAAAGAAGTATTTAGTGTAAACATTCTGCTAAAGCGGTCTTTAATCTTGGGTATAGGAACCTTATTTGTTTATTACCTTTTAGACTATATTCCAGAAATCTATCTAGGCATTAAACAAGGGATGAGCGATGCAAGGCCTTTTAAAGTGGTAGGCGCCAGAGTAATCCCAACAAACCCAACATTATACTATATATTAGAGCTGTTAAAGCCATTTGTAATTATTTATTACCTAGGAGCCTCTATCATGTTATTTAAGAAGTTGATCTTCTTTAAGAAAAGTAGATGGGACATCATTTGGTGGAATTTATTACAGGTCATTCTATTCTTATCATTGATTTTCTGTTTTGATTGGAACATTCCTGATTTCGCATTTATCATTTTTCAAGCTATAGGAGGAGCCCTAGTGGTCTTGCTTTCTATAAGGCTTAAATGGATAGGTTTCTTAGGAACACAAGATAAATTAAATGCTATTCTTTATTTGGTCTTGATCAACTTGATAACCATCATGTTGCTTCAAAACTTCTTTTATAGCAAAGAGTCTAATGTCTTAATTACAGACTTTAATCGAAATACTTTTATGCTGTTAATAGGATTTATGGTTTTATTGTATTCCATATTCTCCATATTAGCATTGATCTTTAATTTACCAACTTCAACAGTTTCAGAACAAAAGAATACGGAATTAAATAGTTTTCAAGAGCTAGCAAGAATGCAAGGCAACTTGAATATGGAAGAGCTATTTGAAAAACTATTTAAGATCGCTTTAGAAAGCACACAAGTTGAAGGAGCCTTTTTATTGATAGATGATCCTAAAGACAAATACCGTTTTTATGCAACGGATAATCTAAAGGGCGAAAATGTAAAACTTCTAAAAGGTTACTGTAGAGCAGAAGGGCAAAACATGGAGGAGCAATTATTGTTCTTAAATGCTACTACAGAAGGGGATCGCTTCTCAGCAATTAGAGATCAATATCAGTCTGTATTTTATCAGCCCATTGTACTAAAAGATCGAAAAATTGGAGATCTATTTTTAATGAAAAGCTTCGCCAATGGATTTGATGAGTATATGCTACGATTAATTAAGAGTTATACTGCTCAATTAATGATGACCATTCATAATGTCGAACTTTTAGAAGAAACAATAGAGTCTACTAGGTTAAAAGAAGAATTGGCAATTGCCAGAGCTGTGCAGCAAAAGTTGCTACCAAAGGAGTTACCTAAGAACGACCATTTTGAGGTTAGTGCTTATTATTTATCTGCACACGAGGTTGGTGGAGATTACTATGACTATGCTGAAGTGGATGATTTACATAAATTGATCATTGCAGATGTGTCTGGTAAAGGAACCAATGCAGCATTCCATGTTGCAGAAATGAAAGGTGTCTTTCAGGCACTAATGCATTTAAAGCTTAGTGGTAAGGAGTTTTTAAATATTGCTAATCAATCTATTAGTAAGTGTTTTGATAAAGGGATATTTATTACGCTTAGTTATCTTTCTATTGACACCAATAAAAAGCGATTTTCGCATTCTAGAGCAGGGCATTGCCCAACTATTTATTATAATGCTAAAGAGGATAAGATTCAGTTATTAGATGAGAAGGGATTAGCCTTCGGTATTATAAGAAACGATTCTTATGCCAACCACATTGAGATCAGCGAACACAACTATAATCCAGGAGACGTTTTATTATTTTATACAGATGGGATACTAGAAGCAAGAGAGAAAGACGGAACAGAAGAATTTGGATTCGATAGAATAAAAAACTTAATAGCGAAGCATAAAAATTTAAATACAAAGGATATCTTAGATAAGATTATTGAGTTGTTGACCGTTTTCACGGAAGGGGAAATGTCATTTGATGATACAACGCTATTAGTCGTAAAATTTAAATAGGGAATGGAAGTTACACAAGTAATAGAAGCAAGTATTGTAAAGCTAGAAATTAATGGAGAACTAGACGCAAGTACTACTATAGAAATGGATACAGTTTTAAAAACGTTATTAGAAGCAGGAAGTGTAAATATCATTTTCGACTGTACTAACCTGAGTTATATTTCATCTGCAGGTGTTGGAGTATTCATCTCTTTTGTAGATGACTTTAAAGACAAAGGTGGAAACTTTGGTTTCTACAATATGCAAGAAAATGTTCATCAAGTATTTACGATGCTTGGTTTAGATGGTATTTTGTCAATTGTTGCTGGAGAAGAAGAAGCTAAGGCAATGTTTTAAAATGAAGCAGCAGCTTAAAATAGCATGTTCTAAAAAGAACCTAGGAGAGATTAGAAAGTTTATTTCTGATGCCTTGGAGGAGGTGGATTTGGACTCTAAAACCAAAAGTGCTTTAATCCTTGCTATTGACGAAGCTTGTGCAAATGCTATTATTCACGGGAATAATAACAATGAAAAAAATACTTTAGAAGTAGAAACAGTAGTGAAAAATAAAACATTCATTATTTCTATTTCTGATGTTGGAGGAACAGACTTTAGTAGGCTAAAACATATCGAAAGACACATCGAAGAATTAGTGAAGTCTAAGAGTAAAGGAGGGATGGGTTTAAAGTTAATGCACACGATTATGGATAAGGTAGAGTATGTCGATGTGGGAGGTGTCTACAAGTGTCGGCTTCATAAATATCTGTAAGTCAAGTCAGTAATGCTTTTCTTTGCTTGACTAATTGAAGAGTTTCAACTATTTTTGCTTAAAATATATTTTGATGAAAAAAATCTTTTCAATTATCATGTTATTTCTTGCTGCTCAAGGGTTTAGTGGCAACAAGGACAGTGTTTTATTTACTTATGGAAATGAGTACGTAGCGGTCGATGAGTTTAAGTTGGTTTATGAAAAAAACAACTTGAACAAAGAAAATGCTTATTCGCAACAATCTTTAGAAGAATATTTAGACTTATATGTGAAGTTTAAATTGAAAGTTGCAGACGCTATTAAGAATGGGTATGACACTGTTCCTAGAATAAAAGAAGAGATTAATAAGTACAAAGGACAACTTTCTAAGTCTTACTTAAACGAGAAAGAGATAACATCTAACTTATTAGAAGAGGGCTACAACAGAATGCTTTCCGAGGTTCATGCTTCTCATATCTTAGTCTCCTTGCCTAAGAATGCAACACCAGAAGACACATTAGCTGCTTATAAGAAGATTTCTAATATTAGAAAAGTTGCGCTTAGAAAGGACTCTGATTTCGGAGCCTTAGCAAAACAGCACTCTGAAGATCCCTCAGCAGTAAAGAATAGAGGGGATTTAGGATTCTTTACAGCCTTTCAAATGGTATATGCTTTCGAGAATCAAGCTTATAACACGGCGGTAGGTAAAATTTCAAAACCTTTTAGAACAAGATTTGGTTATCATATCATGAAAGTTCATGATAAGAGAGACAATAGAGGAAGAATAAGAGTTTCGCATTTATTTTTAAAAGCACCAAAGTCAATCACTGAAATACAAGCTAAGAATGTTAAAGAAAGGATTGAAAACCTTTATGCAAAAATTGAAAAAGGCGCTCCTTTCGAAAAGTTAGTTGTTCAATTATCTGACGATAAAGCTTCTGCTAAGAAGAATGGTGAATTAAGATGGTTTGGCTCTGGAGAGATGGTAAAAGAGTTTGAAGATGCCGCCTTCGAGTTAAAAGTAGATGGAGACATTTCTAAACCGGTAAGAACTGATTATGGATGGCATATTATAAAAAGATTAGAGCACAAACCTTTAGACACTTATGAAAATTTAGAGAAGTCTATCAAGAAGAAGATTGCTAAAGATTCTAGATCTAATGTTGCAGAAGAAGTATTGATTCAGAAAATCAAGAAAGAGAATAAGTACAAAGCTTATCCTGCAGGTTTAGTTTCATTCAAATCTAAAGTTGATTCTGGTATTCTTGTAGGAAGATGGAACGGGAAGTCTTTATTAGAATCTGATGATAAATTATTCAAAATGGGTAAGAAAATTTTTACAGAGAAGGATCTTAGATCTTATATTGTAAAGTCTAGAAAAATAAAGAAAGGGAAGACTATTGATGATGTGGTAGACTATTACTATAATGCTTTCGAAAGAGCAATTTGTATGAATATTGCTAAAGCTAAATTGCAATATAAGTACCCAGAGTTTAAAGCTTTAATGAACGAATACAATGATGGTATTTTATTGTTTGAGATTACAGATAAAAAGGTTTGGAAGAAAGCTGTAGAGGACACTTCAGGACTTGAAACATATTATACTAACAAGGTTGCTAAGTATTATCCTGAAGCAAAAGATTCTAGCGGAATGGCTAAGTTCTATGATGTTTATATGTGGAAGTCTAGAATGAATGCTTCTATCTTTTATTGTAAAGATGCCGCAACATCAGCAACTGTGTTAGCGCATTTAGCAGCATTCACAGACTCTACAGAAAAAGTATTATTACAGTCGCTTAATTCTGTAGAGAACAATATGCTTAAAGTAGAAACGGGATTGTTTGAACAAGGAGATAATAGACATGTAGACGAGTCTAATTGGACTATTGGTAGCTCTAAACCATTTACTTTAGCAGATGGACAGGTTGTAATTGTATACAATAAGGAATTGAATAAAGCTGAGCCAAAAGCGCTTAACGAGGTAAAAGGTCAAGCAATATCTGATTATCAATTAACGTTGGAGAAAGAATGGATTTCAAGCTTAAAAGAGCAATATCCTATAGTAATCAATAAACAATTATTAAACAGCTTAGCGCAGTAGTTTGTATAAGCTTTTATATGGCATCTTATTATTGCTCTCTTTTACGAGTTGCGAATTGTTAGAAAATACTGATTTTCAGCAAAAGCCACTTGCAAGGGTAAATAATCAAACACTAATTGCCAGCGATTTAGTTGGTTTAATTCCAAACGGAACTTCTTATGAAGACAGTATAAATATTGTCAATGAATACATTGATCAGTGGCTCAGAAAACAACTTATTCTTGACAAGGCTAAAAGCAATATTTCACTAGACAAGCATCCAGAAATTGAGAAACAAGTAGAGAATTACAGAGATGATTTATTGATTTATGCTTATGAAAACGCTCTAATTGGATCCAAGCTAGATACTAGCATTAGTGAGGGAGAGTTAGCGTTGTATTATAAGAAATATCAAGAAAACTTTAAGCTTAAAGAACTCACATTAAATGCTTCTTGTTTGGCTGTTAATAAGGATGCCCCTAAAATTGATTCGGTTAAAATATGGATGAGAGATCCATTAGGAAGATATGCAGATAGAATAGAAGAATATGCTTTACAATATGCGTACTTCTTTAGCTTTGATACTACTTTATGGTTTGAGTATAGTGCATTGTTAAATAAAATGCCAGCCATTAAAATATACAGCCCAGAGACGGTATTGAAATACAGAACATTTTATGAAAGAGATGATTCTTCTAACAAGTATTATTTGAAGATTCATAATTATCATTTAGCAGGAGCGCTAGCCCCAATGTCAATGATTGAGAAAAAATTAAAGCACATAATACTTAATAGAAGAAGAACTAGCTTTATAGAAAATATGTATGAAGAGCTTTATAGAAAATCATTTAAGGCAGGGCAGTTTGAAATAATAAAGGAAGAAGATGAATCGTAAGAATATATTAACAATATTGTTTGTAATTGCAAACACATTAATGGCTCAGGATCAAGTTATTGAAAAGATAATTGCCATTGTTGGAGATCAAATTATCATGAGTTCTGATATTGCTATTAGAAAGAATCAATTACAATCTCAGGGCGTTAAGAATATGGACGATTGTCAGGTATTCGAAAATCTATTCAAAGAAAAAATATTATTGAATCAAGCTATTTTAGATAGTGTTGAGGTTTCTGAAGGAGAAGTAGAAAGTGAGCTAGAAAGAAGAATTAGATACTTTATGCAGATGATGGGTTCTAAAGAAAAGCTAGAAGAATTCTACGGTAAATCTGTATTAGAAATTAAAGATGAATTTAGAATTGAGATTAAAAAGCAATTGTTAATTACAAGAATTCAGCAGCAAATTACAGCTGGCACTTCTGTTAGCCCAGCAGAAGTAAAAGCTTTTTTTGCAGAGCTGCCATCTGATAGCGTTCCTTTATTTAATACCATGTTAGAAGTTGGGCAAATTGCGGTCATTCCAGAGCCAAGTAAATTTCAAGACTCTACCGCTTTATCTAGAGCAACAGAATTAAGAGCAAGGGCTTTAAATGGAGAAGACTTTAGTACACTTGCTCTGATCTATTCTGATGATCCAGGTTCTGCTCGTCAAGGCGGTGATTTAGGTTTTCAAGAAAGAGGAACATTTGTTCCGGAATTTGAAGAAGCAGCATATAAAATTAGCAAAGGGGAGATTTCAGAAATTGTAAAGACCCAATTTGGATACCATGTTTTACAAGGTGTAGAAAGAAGAGGTGAAAGCGTTAGAGTTAAGCATGTATTGATTAAGCCAAAAATCATGAGTATTGACATGAAAAGTGCTAGTGAGAAGATGGATAGTATCTTGGCCGAATTAAGAGCAGGAAGGTTGAGTTTTGAGAAAGGTGTAGCAAGGTTCTCTGATGATGAGTTTACTAAATCTAGTGGAGGGTTATTAATGAATAATGAGAGCGCATCAACTTTCTTTGAGCCGGATCAAATGGAACATAATGTATATTTTGCTATTGAAAAATTAGAGCCAGGACAATATACAGAGCCTCAGTATTTTGCAACGGCTGATGGAAGAAAAGGAATGCGAATTTTGTATCTAAAAGCAATTGTTCCTCAGCACAAAGCGAGCTTAAGTACAGATTATGATAAGATCAAATCAATTGTAAATAGCCAAAAACAAGCTGAACAATTAGATCAATGGTTTAAAGACAGAGTAGAAAAAAATTATATCAAAATAGACAGCGCTTACGATAAATGTAGTAACTTGTTGTAACTAGATTAGAGGATATGAAAACCTATAATTCAGATAAAGAAGCAATTGACGGTTTAGCAGCTTCTTATCATGCCTTAAATGATGAAATTGGAAAAAGAATCATTGGGCAATCAGACGTTGTTAAAAATGTGCTGATATCCATTTTCTGCAATAGCCATTCATTATTAATAGGTGTTCCAGGTTTAGCTAAAACATTATTAGTAAAATCGATTTCTGAAGTATTAGATTTAAGCTTCAAAAGAGTTCAATTTACGCCAGATTTGATGCCTTCAGATATTACTGGTGCTGAGATCTTGGATGAAAACAAATCTTTTAAGTTTAACCAAGGACCTTTGTTTGCTAATATAGTATTGGCAGATGAGATTAATAGAACACCTCCAAAAACGCAAGCAGCTTTATTAGAGGCGATGCAAGAAAGGTCTGTTACAGTTGGAGGGAAGACATATCAATTAGAACTTCCCTTCTTTGTATTAGCGACACAGAATCCAATCGAGCAGGAAGGAACTTATCCTTTACCAGAAGCACAATTGGATAGGTTTATGTTTAATATTTGGATGGACTATCCTAAATACGAAGATGAAGTAGAAATTGTAAAAGCAACAACTGCTAATCAAACAGTGGAACTAAAGCCTGTATTAACAGGAGAAGAAATATTATTCTTTCAGCATCTGGTAAGAAAAATTCCGGTAGCTGACAATGTTGTTGAATATGCAGTTAGCGTGGTTGGAAAAACAAGAGCTAGAAATGAAGATAGACCGCAAATCATTAAAGATTATCTTTTATGGGGGGCTGGTCCTAGAGCATCTCAGAATCTAATTATGGCTGCAAAAGCACATGCCGCAATTAGTGGAAAATACAGTCCAGATATTGAGGATGTTAAGGCGGTAGCCATTCCAATATTAAGACATAGAATAGTAAGAAATTATAAAGCTGAGGCTGAAGGAATTAAAATAGAAGATATCATCAATCAAATTCTATAACCATGTGTGGAGTTGCATTTATTAGATTAAAGAAACCATTAGAGTACTACGTTGAAAAGTATGGCGCCCCAACCTATGGGCTTACAAAGCTTCATATGCTGATGGAAAAACAATTAAATCGTGGTCAAGACGGAGCCGGTATTGCAACAATTAAATTAGACACGCCTCCAGGTAGCAGATTTATTTCTAGATATAGGTCAAATGCTAGTGAGCCAGTTAAAGAATTATTTGATAGAGTTTATGGGAAGTTTCAGTATCTAAATGAAACACAACCAGAATTACTGAAGAATGTGCCTTGGTTAAAAGAAAATGTTTCATTCACAGGAGAGCTTTTATTAGGGCATTTAAGATATGGAACACATGGTGGTAATAGCATTGAAAGATGTCATCCATTTTTAAGACAAAACAACTGGAAGAACAGGAGTTTAATTGTAGCAGGTAACTTTAACATGACTAATGTAGATGAGCTATTTGATCAATTAGTTGAGATAGGTCAGCATCCAAAA
Source organism: Chitinophagales bacterium (assembly GCA_042095635.1). GTDB lineage: Bacteria > Bacteroidota > Bacteroidia > Chitinophagales > CAJXBJ01 > JBELBA01. The sequence goes on along the minus strand of JBELBA010000022.1, from coordinate 2,514 downwards.
GAAAAATCTGACACAGTAACCGTATTAGAAAAAATTGGGCACTTCTTAGATGATGAGAATGAAAGACTTTATTCCGAGTTTAAAGAGCAAGGTCACTCAAAAAGAGAAATTACAGATCTTATTTCAGATCAAAAAATAGATATTCAAAGAATCCTAACAAGATCTGCGAAGGATTTTGATGGAGGTTATTGTTTAGCTGGATTAATAGGAAACGGGGATGCGTTTATTTTAAGGGACCCTAATGGAATTAGACCAGGGTATTGGTATGAAGATGATGAAGTAATTGTTGCAGCATCAGAAAGAGCACCGATTCAAACGACATTTAATTTAAAATGGGAGCAGGTTAAGGAGATTACACCAGGGCATGCTATTATTGTAAGAAAGAATGGAGAGACTGAAGAGGTTTTATGTAGAGAACCTGAAGAAGATTTAAAATGTAGCTTTGAACGAATTTACTTTGCTAAAGGAAATGATAAAGACATCTACACTGAGCGAAAAGAGATGGGTATTAAATTAGCCCCAAGAATTTTAAAGTCTATCAATAATGACTTTAAGAATGCAGTTTTTTCTTGGATACCTAACACAGCCGAAACTTCTTATTTCGGTATGGTAAAAGGTTTAGAGCAAATTATTAGAGAAGATCAGTTTAAGAAACTATTTGAATCTGGTAAAGAGGTAAAAGAGGAAGATCTTAAAGACATTCTTTCTGCGACTGCAAGAGGAGAAAAAATCATTCAGAAAACGGCCAAGTTAAGAACTTTCATTACTGATGACACTAATAGAGATGATTTAGTAGCTACAAGCTATGATGTTACTTATGGTCAGATTAGAAGAGATCAAGACACATTAGTTTTATTAGATGATTCTATTGTTAGAGGAACAACCTTAAAACAAAGCATCTTAAGAATAGCAGATAGATTAGGCCCTAAAAAGGTCGTAATTGTTTCTGCAGCGCCTCAGATTAGATATCCAGATTGTTATGGTATAGATATGTCTAAACTAAAAGACTTCATTGCTTTTAGAGCAGCAATTCATTTATTACATGAACGTAATATGGAGTATGTAATAGATGAGGTTTACGATAGGTGTAAAGCACAACAGTCTTTACCTAAAGAGGAGTGTAAGAACTATGTCAAACAGATTTACGAGCCATTTACAGATGATGAGATTTCTAAAAAAATAGCTGATTTATTAATCCCTAATGACATGAATGCAGAAGTAGAAATCATCTATCAGACCGTTGATGATCTGCACGAATGTTGTCCAGAGAATAAGGGAGATTGGTACTTTACTGGAAATTTTCCAACTAACGGCGGAAACAAAGTAGTAAGTAAATCCTTCGTTAACTTCTACGAGAAGAGCGACGCAAGAGCTTATTAAGATGCTTGAACATTAAGTGCCTTTGTATTAAATCCAATACGCTACTTTGTTTATAACTTGATATTTGAAAAGTTTACGGCTCCTTTATTGCCGTATATTAGATTGTCTGTCAAATCTGATATATGAAAAAAGGGCTTCTTGAATTCGTTTTATTGCTTTCCGTTATAGGAATATTTGCATCTAGTCCTTTAGACAATATGCCGTTTAGAAAAGAAGTAGATACTTCTATCGGAATTGTTCAATATAAAAATCTTTATAGGCAGTTTCCTGAAGCGTCCACCATTTTTTACGATAGTGTTTCTTTACCAGACAGGTCTGGTTTTTTAGATGTTATTCCAATTTATTCAGATTCATTTCATCAAACTCAGATGGAAGGCTTTCATGAAGACATAGACTTCAAGTACAATAGAATTGTGCAACGTTTTATAGACATCTACACTGTAGAAAAAAGAAATATTGGAAGAGTTGTTTCAGGTAAGATGCCTTATTACGAACAAATTTTCGAACAAATATTAGCTGAAAACAATGTGCCTCAATGCTTAAAGTACTTATGTATAGTAGAGTCAGGAATTAATCCATATGCGGTTTCTAAAAGTGGCGCAACAGGTATTTGGCAGTTTATGCATGGAACAGGGAAGTACTTAGATTTAAAGATCACCTACTTTAGGGATGATAGAAGAGATATTTACGAGTCTACAGACGCTGCAGCTAAATACTTAAAGAGTTTACATGAACGATTTGGAGATTGGTTATTAGCCATTGCTGCATATAATTGTGGACCAGGTAACATGAATAAGGCGATTAGAAAGTCTGGAGGAATGAAAGATTTTTGGTCAGTAAGAAAGTATTTACCAAGAGAAACAAGAAACTATGTACCAGCATTTATTGCTGTTAATTACATGATGGAGAAAAGATCGATGTTAAACATCATTCCGGCAGAGCCAAGTACTTATCATTATCCATTTACTGCTAGATCAATAGATCATGTTGTTGTTCGTCAAAAAATATCATTCTCTAGTATTTCTAAGGTATTAGATATTCCAATGAACCAATTAAGCTTCTTAAATCCTGGAATAAAAAAGAATATTATTCCTTTCTCTAAAGAAGGTTATAAGCTAAGATTGCCTTGCGACA
>JBELBA010000021.1:0-20178 GCA_042095635.1 Chitinophagales bacterium | reverse complement strand
CTATTCAGGTTACAATAATTGATACTGCTGAAGACTTTGCTCCTATAGACTCAATATGGTGGTCGCCTTCCAATACCTTAAGTAATGCTGATGCATTATCTACTACAGCAACACCAGATACATCCACTAATTATGTTGTAATTGTTAGAGATATTAATGGATGTGTTGGTCCGGATACAGTAAGGATTTTAATTGATACCATTGATGTTGCGCTTGGAGGCAAAGGAGGATATTGCCCTGGAGGGTTTGATACAATTATAGTAGATACTTCCTACTCTAATCACGTTGGAGGTGGCTATCAATTTGCATGGTCTCCATCAGATGGATTGAGTTCTACAATAATACCTAATCCAATTGCTAACCCTAATGAAGTAACTTTATATACATTAGAAATTTCTGATACCGTTTGTTCGATAACATCAACTATTAATGTTGTACCATTTACCAATCCATCATTAACTGTAGGAGAAGACTTTGTTGGGATCTGTTATGGTCTTCAAGATTCTTTATCTGTGATTGGGGCAGCGACTTATATTTGGAGTCCAGCATTAGGTTTAAATGACCCGAGTTCTAGTACACCGATTGTTACCACAGAAGATCTTGTTGCTAATAAAAGAGATTCTTTAATTATCACTTATCAAGTTATCGGAACAGATGGTAACAAGTGTAAGGATACAACAATAGTAAATGTTAAAGTAAGAGCTTTGCCATTAATAGATACACCTCAAGATACAGCAGTTTGCGCTGGAGATAGTGTATCCATATCTGTTGATGATAGTTCTAATAACTACATTTGGTTTCCGGCAGAAAGATTAAGTGATTCGACAGGTGCTTCTGTATTAGCAACACCTCAAGTTGCAGAATTTTATAACATTATAGGTGTAGATCAATGGGGATGTTTAGATACCGCTGGAAATGTATTTGTAGATGTGCATGAGCTTCCAGAATTGGACTATAATGGTGGAGGTCCTTTATTGAAAGGTCAATCAGTAGAGTTATTAGATCTTAATGGAGCAGGAAATTATAATTACAGATGGGAAACTTCTACAGATGTCGATTTGCCTAATACTTATGTTATTACGGATGCACCAGAAGAGACAACTTTTTATGAAGTCTTTGTTGCTACAAAAACTTTACCTGCTTGTACTGTTACAGATACCATGACTGTGATTGTATATGATAGAGTAGAATTGGCTACACCAACTGCATTTACCCCAAATGGAGATGGAGAGAATGATGTTATATACGCTTATGTAAAAGGTGTAGATTTAAATACATTTACCTATCGTGTTTATAATAGATGGGGACATATTGTATTTGAAACAAATGATCCTAATATTGGATGGGACGGGACAAGAAATGGTAATCAATTAGAAATGGATACTTACATTATTTATGTAAGTGGAATTAGTTTAATTGGAGACCCAATTGAATACAAAACAGATATAGCTCTGATTAGATAGATGATTAAAAGGATTGGCATATTATTAATAGTGTTGAATAGTTTTTTAGCAAATGCACAAGAGATTCACTTCTCTCAATATGATGCGTGTCCTCATCAATTAAATCCTGCAACCATGGGTGCTTTTCATGGTTCTTACAGAGTGGTCTTAAATAATAAAGATCAATGGGCTAGTATTGGTGTTCCATATAGAACAAGTGCAGTGGCATTAGATTTCGGAATTCCATTTAAATATGACTTAATGGGAATTGGTATTTCAGCCTATCAAGATAAAGCAGGTCAGGGAGGAATGAATACTACTTTTTTAGCATTAAGTAGCGCCTATCACATTGCCTTAGGTTATGATGGTGTTAATGATTTAGCTTTTGGAGGTCAAGTATCATATGTCCAAAAATCAGTTTCTGATGATAACTTAACCTTTCCTAATCAATATGATGGTAATTTCTTCTTCGACCCAACAGCTAATGCCAGTGAATCTATAGGAGCACCAAGCATGGCTTATTTTAATGCTGCATTTGGTGTGCATTGGTTTTATACGCCTGATAATATGCCTTCTTATTTTGCTGGTATTACTATAAGAAATTTAGCACGACCACAGGATGCATTTTTCACTAATGAAATTAACAAATCTATAGGTGCAATGGTGCATGCAGGAACGGCAATCGAATTAGATAAGAAATTAAGAATCTATCCTAAGTTTAATTTCGCTTGGCAAGGAAGAAATACTTCTTTAGTAATTGGAGGAGATATAGAAAAATATAAGGTTAAAACGTCTATTGAGAAAGTAAGTATTTTTGGTGGATTATATTATAGAGTGGCAGATGCATTTGTCATTGTTGGAGGTGCTGATATTTCAAATATTAGATTTGCATTGTCTTACGATTTTACTGTATCAAGTTTAGCACCTGCTGCTAATTATCTTGGAGGTGCTGAATTATCCTTTATTTACAAAGGAATTTTTAAAAATAGAAAAGGATTTAAATGTCCAAAGTTCGATCCTACCTTCTAGAATCTAGGATGAAAACTATTTAATGTTTCCTTTAGATACTGTCTATCTAAGTGTGTGTAAATCTCAGTTGTAGTAATACTTTCATGACCAAGCATGTCTTGAACTGCTCTTAAGTCTGCACCTCTCTCCACTAAATGTGTGGCAAATGAATGTCTGAAAGTATGTGGACTAATTTTTTTATTGATTTGAGCTCTTTCTGCTAATCCTTTTATAATTGTAAAAATCATCACTCTAGTAAGTTGAGCTCCTCTTCTATTTAAGAAAAGAAAGTCTTCATGTCCAGGTTTTATTTTTAAATGATTTCTAACTTTATTTTGGTAAATGTTAATATACTTTAAGCAAGTTTTACCAATAGGAACTAGACGTTCTTTATCTCCTTTTCCTTCAACCTTAATAAATCCATCTGTTAAGAAAATATTAGTCAATTTTAGATTTACTAATTCTGATACACGAAGGCCACAACTATAAAGTGTTTCAATAATAGCTTTATTTCTAGTTCCTTCTGGTTTAGATAAATCGATGGCAGCAATAAGTGTATTGATTTCTTCAATATCTAAAACGTCTGGTAATTTTCTAGCTAATTTTGGAGCTTCTATTAAATCAGCTGGGCTAGTTCTAATGATATCTTCAATAAGTAAGAATTTAAAGAAAGCTTTTGTCCCTGAAATTACTCTTGCCTGAGAAAATGCAGAATAGTCCTGATCATTAATCCAGTGAACAAATTGCTTGAGATGCTCTAACGTAATGCTATGAAGAGATTTGACTTTTGTTTCTTTTGCTAAGAAGTGGTTAAGTAAATCAAAGTCGTACAAATAGGCCGATATAGAATTAGAAGACAAGGCTCGTTCTAACTTTAAATAGCTTTCAAATGACTTTTTATACTTTTTTAATGGCATCCAATTGATTTACGGCAAGTAAAAATAAATTGTTATTTTGGTTTTATTAATTAAGCCAATGAGGAAGATAATAATAATTAATGGACCTAATTTAAATTTGTTAGGTAAAAGAGAAACTGAGATATACGGTACTCAGACATTTGAATCTTTCTTTGAAACGTTGAAAGCAACTTATAAAGATCATGCGGATTTGGTTTATTATCAATCTAATCATGAAGGATCTATTATTGATAAATTACATGAAGTAGGCTTCGATTACGATGGAATAATTTTAAATGCAGGTGCATACACTCATACTTCAATTGCTATACATGATGCAATTAAAGGTATTATTACTCCTGTACATGAAGTGCATATTAGTGATATTAGTCAGCGAGAAGCATTTAGGAAGCACTCTTATGTTAGTCTAGTTGCTGCTTCTGTGACAGTTGGTAAAGGATTATCTGGTTATAATGAAGCTATTGATAAAGTATTAATTTAAAGCCAGTTTAAGTCCTTAAATTTCTTAATTCCTTTTGCATAAAATTGAAAGACAATACTTTTAGGATACATCGTACTTAAAAGCGATTTAGGTACGCTAGATAGCCTTCTTTTACTTAATGTATGTCCAATACTATTTATAAAGTCTTTGTAAGCTCTTAGAATAGCAAATGCATTTTTGGATTTTCCGTCTATGATTAATTTTAACATTGCCAAAAGATCTAAAAAGACTCTTTTGGATAGCACCCTGTAGGCATAAGGATGATTCTTAAGGATGATGATAAGATTGTTCCTGAAATTTAAATAATCTTTATTAGGACTTCCCTGATTTAGGGTTCCGCCACCTACATGGTATACTATAGATTTTGGTTCCACCCAAATTTCATAACCTAGGTTTTGAAGTCGCCAGCAAAGATCAATTTCTTCTTGATGGGCAAATAAATCTGTGTCTAAACCACTTACTTTCCAAAATATATCTTTTTTAATAAACAATGCACAACCAGTAGCCCAAAAAATGGACTGGGCCTTTTCATATTGTAATTGATCTTTTTCTAATTGATCGAAGATTCTACCTCTACAAAATGGATAACCTAAATGATCCATATATCCGCCTGCAGCACCAGCATATTCGAAGCTGTTTTTATCATCATGTGCCAGGATTTTTGGCTGACATGCAACGATATTAGAATTAGATTTACAAAGGTCTAATAATGGTTCAATCCAAGCAGGTTTTACTTCAACATCAGAGTTAAGTAAAACATAATATTCTTCATTGATTTTTTTTAGCCCTTCGTTATAGCCTCCTGCAAAACCTAGATTCTGATCTAATAAGACTAATCTAACTTCCGGGAAAGTAGATTTTAGGAATTCGATACTTTGATCTGTCGATCCATTATCTATCACATAAATATGATAGAGATTATTATTGTTTTCAATTACAGAAGGTAAAAATTTTGCTAAGAAATCTTTACCATTCCAGTTAAGTATAACTACTGCGATATTTCTTTCAGAAATCATTAAATACAGATGATTAATAATCTACATACCGAATATAATAAACTTTGTAGACAGGAACGATTTAATGATTTAATATAAATCCCATATTAGATGTAATATTGAGGTGCGTTATTCTGTGATGTTTTTCAAAGGTTCCAGATATAGAGTTACTGCTTGCATAAACAGGAAGAGTATCTTTCAAACCTATGATTTTTTCTTTACATGATAACTCTGGTATAGTAACTACTAGCTATAATAAGAAGTCGGGTAAACATTATCCAGCATTCGAGATTATTTGTAATAAATCAGGTATCTACTATGTAGTTTTACTTTGTAGATGGAATTTTGGTTGTGGTAATAGAAGTACAGCAATAATAAATAGCCCAAAAAAATATCTTACGTTTAAAAAAATTATATATTTGTATTAAAAATATATAAATGAATAATCTAGATGCAATTGCATTAATCGCTCTCAAACAAACAAAAGGTATTGGCAATGTTCGAATAAATACCATACTCTATAATTATCATCCTCACGCATTATTTAACTATAGTAAGTCTAAGTTAAGACAAGTTTTACAAATTAATAATCCTTATATCATAGATGAATTTAGAAGGCCTAAGAATCGAAATAATGCAGAAATAGAGTATCGTAAGATTATTGATAAGAAGATCAATTTCATTGACATTAAGAATGAATCTTATCCTAATAAATTGAAGAATATTTATGACCCTCCGCCCTTTATTCTAACTAAAGGAAGTACCCATGGGCAGAAGCCTATTTTTATAAGTATCGTTGGTACAAGAAAGCCAAATCATGAGGCAGCATCAATTGTTGAAGAGTTATTGCAAGGGATTAAGCATCTAAATCCGATAATAGTGAGTGGTTTGGCATATGGAGTTGATACATTAGCACATAAATTTTCTCTTGAGAATAATCTTTCTACTATTGGTGTTTTAGGATCGGGATTTGATCATTTTTATCCAAAATCGAATATAGACTTAAGTAAAAAGATGATAGCCCAAGGTGGGGCAATTGTCAGCGAACATTTTCTATCCGAATGCCCAAATCGAGAGAATTTTCCAAAACGAAATAGAATCGTTGCAGGTATGTCAGATTGTACCATTGTTATTCAATCTGCAGTAAAGGGAGGTTCTTTATTAACAGCCGATTTGGCAAGTGGATATGGAAGAGAGGTATTTGCGTTTCCTGGGTCAATCAAAGATCCAATTTATAGAGGAACACACAAGATGATTAAAGAACATAAAGCCGGATTAATTGAAGGGCCGGAAGACCTAATTACTCAAATGAATTGGGGAGATATCCCTATGCAAGGAATAAAACAAATGATGATTTTCGATGATCTATCTAATGAAGAATCAAAAATTTATAAGAAAGTTGCTGAATTTGGTAAAGTACATATAGATCAACTCGCAATGAGTTTACAAATGAATCCATTTACATTAAACGCTTTTTTACTTTCAATGGAATTAAGGAATATTATTAAAGTTCTGCCTGGGAGACATTTCACAATTTGAAGTATAGAATGTTCTTTGTAATCAGTGCAAACATTTGATAGTATTTATCAAAAGAAAAATGATTTTTATTGGATATTTCGCACAAAGCACAAAAAAATACAGATCTAGGTGTACTTTAAGTTCATATTTAATAGTACCTTTGTGCTTTCTTATTGTTAAAAAACTGTTGATAATACTTTGAACCAATTTTAAGATAGTATTATTTAAACTTACTAAGTTTGCAGTTATAAGACTAAATAAATTGACTATGAAAGAGGTTGGTGTAAAGAATCCTACGGCGGATGTAACGGAATTAGGATTTAACAACGTAAACAACGTTTTTTGGAATTTAAGTCCAGAAGAATTAGTAAACCATACTGTAGAGAAAGGAATGGGTGTAATCGCTGATAGCGGTGCCGTTGCTGTTAATACTGGAACGTTTACTGGAAGATCACCTAAAGACAGATTTATTGTAAGTGATGCTACAACTGAGAATACAGTTGATTGGAATGCTATCAATATTAAATTTGATTCAGATAAGTTTGATGCTTTATATAATAAAGTAGTTGCTTACTTTGAAAATAAAGACGCATATGCTAGAGATAACTATGTTTGTGCTCATGAGTCTTACAGATTAAATGTAAGAACAATAACAGAATATCCTTGGTCTAATAATTTCGCCAACAACATGTTTATGAGACCAAGCGAAGAGGAAATCAAAACAATGACTCCAGATTGGACAGTAATTTGTGCACCAGGATTTAAAGCAGATCCTGCTGTTGATGGTACAAGACAATCTAATTTTGCAGTTGTTAACTTTACCAGAAAAACTATCATTGTTGGTGGTACAGCTTATACTGGAGAAATTAAGAAAGGTATCTTCTCTGTATTAAATTATATCTTACCACAGGATAAAGGTATATTATCTATGCATTGTTCTGCTAATATTGGACAAGACGGCGATACTGCTGTTTTCTTCGGTTTATCAGGAACAGGAAAAACTACATTATCTGCAGATCCTAACAGAGGATTAATTGGGGATGATGAGCATGGATGGGCTGAAGATGGTGTATTTAATTTTGAAGGTGGATGCTACGCTAAGTGTATTGATTTATCTGCTGAGAAAGAACCAGAAATTTTCGCAGCTGTTAAGCAAGGTGCTATTTTAGAAAACATTGTTTTCCAAGAAGGTACTAAAGAGCCAGATTATCATGATGGTTCGATTACAGAAAATACAAGAGTGTCTTACCCAATTGAGCATATTTCAAATGCGGTAAAACCTTCTAAAGGTGGTATTCCAAAAAATATCTTCATGTTAACTTGTGATGCATATGGTGTTTTACCTCCAATTTCAAAATTAACTCCCGGGCAAGCAATGTATCAGTTTATTTCTGGTTACACTGCTAAGGTTGCAGGAACTGAAGCAGGTATAACTGAGCCACAAACTGCATTTTCTGCATGTTTCGGAGCTCCATTCTTACCATTACATCCAACAAAGTATGCTGAGATGTTGGGCGCTAATATGGAAAAGAATAACGTTAATGTATGGTTAGTTAATACTGGATGGTCTGGTGGTGCTTATGGTACAGGTTCTAGAATGAAATTATCTTATACTAGATCAATGATTACTTCTGCATTAAATGGAGAATTAGCAAACGTAGAATTTACTAATCATGCAGTATTTGGATTAGCGATGCCTAATGAGTGTCCTAATGTACCAACTGATTTACTGCACCCAAGAAACACATGGGAAGATAAAGCTAGATATGATGCTACTGCTAACAAACTAGCGAAGCAATTCGTAGATAACTTTAAAAAGTTTGAAGATCAAGCAAATGAAGAAATTATGGCTGCAGCTCCTGTTGTTACAGAAACTGTTTAATTTCTTTTTAATTTATAAGAAGAGCCCTACTCAATGAGTAGGGCTCTTTTTATTTCTAGAAGCCTTGCTTCTTCGATGAATTGATATATCTTTAAATTATGAACTACTTCTTTTGTAATAATATCCAAAATGGAGAAGGTGCATTAAGTCCCGAAGAATCCTTGCATTGCTTTAAAGTATTAAGGAAGAAAGAGGGGGATGTCATTTATATTCTTGATGGTATAGGAGGAGAATATGAAGCTGAAATAGATTCTATTTCTAAACGAGAACTTACTTTTAAGGTAATTAATACTAAAGTTCATCTCGCTAAAGGTCCAAACATTCATATTGTGGTTGCGCCTACCAAGAACATAACTAGAATTGAGTGGTTATTAGAGAAAGCTACTGAAATTGGAGTTAGTACTTTTACATTTATCGAATGTGATCATTCAGAGCGAAAAGTGATCAAGTTAGATCGATTAAATAAGATTGTACAAGGTGCAACAAAACAATCCGGAAATTACTTCCTACCAGTATTAAATGATATCATATCATTTGAGTACTTTTTAAGTAAAGATATAGATGGGAAGGTTATCATTGGTTATTGTGACGGAGATAGAAAAAAACTAAAGGAAGCGATAGAAGGAGTGGATGATAATTATACTATTATCATAGGTCCTGAAGGAGATTTTTCTGTTGATGAAATAGAAATGGTAAAGGCTAAAGGAATTAGTCTAGTCACATTAGGAGAAACAAGATTAAGAACCGAGACAGCTGCATTGACAGCTTTAATTCAATTGAAAACATTATTAGATGCTTAAATCAATTATTTCAGTTTTCACTTTAGTTGTATCATTGATTAGTTTTTCTCAAGAAGAGCTAAAGATAGCCAGGTTGAAATATAATGGAGGTGGAGATTGGTATGCAAGTCCTACTTCATTGCCAAATTTAGCACGCTTTTGCAATGATGAAATTGGCACATTATTAGCCTTAGAGGAAGCAGTAATTGATGTCAGTAGTCCTGAAATTTTTTCCTATCCATTTGTCCATATGACTGGGCATGGTAATGTAATCTTTAATAATACAGAAGCACAGAATCTTAGGAATTATTTATTGTCTGGTGGATTTTTGTCAATCAATGACTCTTATGGAATGGATCAGTTTATTAGGATTGAAATGAAAAAAGTCTTTCCAGAATTAGACTTCATTGAGTTACCTTTCGATCATCCTATTTATAAGCAGACATTTAAGTTTCAAAAAGGGCTTCCTAAAGTACATGAACATGATGGTAAGTCACCTCGAGGATATGGTATTCTATATGAAGGTAGATTAGTTGTTTTTTATAATTTCGAATGCGATCTTGGCGATGGCTGGGAAGATCCTCAAGTACATAATGATAAAGCTGAAGTAAGGACTGAAGCTTTAAGAATGGGTGCTAACTTAATTCAGTTTGCCTTTACGACTGAATAATCTGTTTTCTGCTAAGCAATGAAATTATTAAGTAGGTCAGAAAAGCCACTGGTATACCACTATAACCAAATACTACAATACTAGTAATACCAATAGCTAAAACTAAGTATCTGCTAATATTATCCTTAATTTTAAAATTTTTGAATTTAAAAGCTAACATTGGGATATTGCTAATCATCAGATAAGATATAACTAAAGTAATGATCAACAGTGTGTTATAGTTTAGTAAATAATTGGCTACACCGATCGTATCTGAAATAAGAATAAAAGGTAGTGATATAATTAGTATGGCACTTGCTGGTGTTGGAATTCCTTTAAAGTAAGCTATTTGTTCAGTATCTATATTAAACTTTGCTAACCTATAACAAGCGGAAACACCAATCAATAAAGATGGCCAAAGTTTAACTGTACTAGCACCAAATCCATTAGATTCGATTGCAAGTGCAGATTCCATTAGTTTGTATATTATCATTGCAGGTGCAACTCCAAATGTTACCATATCAGCTAAAGAATCTAATTGAGCACCTAATTCAGATTGAGCTTTCAGAAGCCTAGCTACGAATCCATCTAAAAAATCAAATAAAGCTGCTAAAAGAATAAGATATCCAGCGATTCCAAGATACATGAAGTTGGAGGGTTTAGCAGTAATTTCAAAATTTTGCGTTAATTGATTACTAATTTCAACACGCTCGCTACTTTCAACAATAAATAATATAGCTAGCATACCTAAACATACATTGGCTAATGTCATTAAGTTTGGTAATGCTTTAATCCACTTCATAGCTATTGCTTATTTATTCATTAATGATTCAATCTCTTCAATTTCAATAGGAATATTAGCCATTAGATCTGTATTTTCATTGGCTCCAATAAATAGATCATTTTCAAGTCTAATTCCTAACCCTTCTTCTCTAATATATATACCTGGTTCGCAAGTAAATACCATACCTTCTTTAATAGGTTCATATCTGTTTCCAATATCATGTACATCTAATCCCATAAAATGGGAAGTACCATGCATGAAATATTTTCTATATAAAGGATTACTCGGGTTTTGATTTTTAACATCAGTAGCATCCAATAATTTGATATCTATTAATGCGGATTCCATTACTTTTCCTACTTCTTTATTAAAGTCATCTAAAGTAATACCTGGTCTTAACATGGACGAAGCTTCTTTCATAACCTTAAGGTTAGCATTATAAACTTCTTTCTGTCTTTCACTAAATATTCCATTTACAGGTATGGTTCTTGTTAAGTCTGATGCATAATTGGCATAGTCGGCACCAAAGTCCATTAAGATCATTTCTCCATCTTTACAAATGTCATTGTTTTCTCCATAATGTAAACAACAAGCGTTTGCTCCACTAGCAACAATAGGTTCATAGGCATGACCATTAGATCTGTTAATTATAAACTCATGGATGATTTCTGCTTCAATCTCATATTCGAAAACATTAGGCTTTATAAAACCTAAAACTCTCCTAAAAGCTTTTTCTGTTATGTTACATGCACTTTGGATCGTTTCAATCTCAAGCTCAGATTTTATTGTTCTAAGTTTTGCTAAAATAGGGTTGGCTCTACCGTACTCATGTAATGGAAACCTTTCTTTTAGGTCTTTAGCAAAACGGATGTCTTTATACGGAACATCATTAACAGCCCTATCATTTTCATTTAAGTTTAAATAAATTTTTTCAGCTAAGAGCATGATTTTTTCTAACGCAGCATCAAAATCTTCGATAAAAAAGATGTTTTCAATTCCAGAAGCAACTTGAGCTTCTTCTTTAGTGTATTTATGACCTTCCCAAATTGCGATCTGCTCATTGCTCTCTATAATGAATAAGGCCTCTCTGTATTGAGGAAGTGGTGCATTAGGAAACAATACCAGAATAGATTTTTCTTGATCTATCCCAGATAAGTAATACATATCAGAATTTTGTCTCCAAGGATGATATAAATCTCCGTTTCGAGGAAATTGATCGTTTGAATGAAAAATAGCTACTGATTTATTAGGAAGCTGTTTACTAAATCTATCTCTATTAGCCTTATATAAATCATTTGATATTGGTGTATACTTATGCATAATTAATAATCAGTTTATTATAGATATAAAGCTAAGGAAAATATCTTGGAAGTTTTGAAAGATATTAGGATAGAATATTAAGTTGATTCTAGTGTGTATATCAAGCTATATATTAGTGTGGATTACTGTTTGTTTTAAAAAGTAAAATCAAGCTTTGAGCCTTAATTTGATACTGTCCTAAATTAAAACGAAACTCTTGAATTGCCTGCATTTAGCGACTTGCAGGTGTATGATTCATTTAGTATTCAAAAATATTAACATTCTTTTTGTTTAATTAGAATAATGTTATTACCTTTGTCTTCCCAAAATTTTAGTTAAATGCCTACAATACAACAATTAGTAAGGAAAGGAAGAAAAACAGTAATTACACCTAGTAAGTCGAGAGCATTAGATGCTTGTCCACAGAGAAGAGGTGTATGTACAAGGGTTTATACTACAACCCCTAAGAAACCGAATTCAGCTTTAAGAAAAGTTGCGAAAGTTAGATTAACTAACGGTCAAGAGATTATCGCTTATATTGGTGGAGAAGGACACAACTTACAAGAGCACTCAATCGTGTTAGTAAGAGGTGGAAGGGTAAAAGATTTACCAGGTGTAAGATACCACATCGTTAGAGGTGCTTTAGATACTGCAGGAGTAGAAGATAAGAAGCAAGGTAGATCTAAGTATGGAACAAAAAGACCTAAGAAATAATAATCAGATATGAGAAAAGCAAAGGTACAGAAGCGAGCATTAGCACCAGATCCTAGGTTCAACGATACTGTTGTTACTAGATTTGTAAATGAGTTAATGTATGACGGTAAGAAGTCATTAGCGTTGAAATTATTCTATGGAGCAGTAGATAAAGCAAGTGAGTCGTCTGAAGAAGCAGATGGTTACGAGTTGTGGAAAAAAGCTCTTGAGAATATTATGCCAGCAGTAGAGGTGAAGGCAAGAAGAATGGGAGGGGCAACTTTCCAAGTTCCTGTTGAAGTTAGAGCTGGAAGAAAAACTGCTTTAGGGATGAAGTGGTTAATTAAGTATTCTAGAGATAGAAAGGGTAACTCAATGATCGATAAATTAGCAGCTGAGATAGTTGCTGGTGCAAAAGGTGAGGGAGCTGCAGTTAAGAAGAAAGAGGATACTCATAAAATGGCTGAGGCGAACAAAGCATTTTCACATTTCAAATTCTAATAATTTAGAGTCATGGCAAAGGATTTAAACAAAGTAAGAAATATAGGTATTGCTGCGCATATTGATGCTGGTAAGACAACTACTACTGAGAGAGTATTATACTATTGTGGTATTTCACACAAAATTGGAGAAGTACATGATGGTGCTGCTACAATGGACTGGATGGAGCAAGAGCAAGAAAGAGGTATTACAATTACTTCTGCTGCAACTGCTGTAACATGGAATTTTGAGGACACTGTATATGATATTAATATTATTGATACTCCAGGTCACGTTGATTTCACTGTAGAGGTAGAAAGGTCTTTAAGAGTATTGGATGGTGTGGTTGCTTTATTCTGCGCTGTTGGAGGTGTTGAACCTCAATCAGAAACTGTTTGGAGACAAGCCAATAGATATAAAGTGCCAAGAATCGGATTCGTTAATAAAATGGATAGATCTGGTGCTGACTTCTTTAACGTTGTTAAGCAAGTTAGAGAAATGTTAGGAGCAAATCCAGTACCTTTACAAGTGCCAATCGGTGCAGAAGATGACTTCAAAGGTGTTGTTGATTTAATTGAGAACAAAGCCTTAGTTTGGGATGATTCAACTCAAGGTATGACTTTCACTGAGATTGAAATTCCAGCTGATTTAGTTGACGTTGTTGCTGAATGGAGAACTAAATTAGTTGAATCAGTAGCTGAGTATGATGAGACATTAATGGAGAAATTCTTTGAAGATGAGAATTCTATTACTCCTGATGAAATGATCGAAGCAATTAGAAAAGCAACTTGTGATTTATCTATCATTCCTATGATGTGTGGATCTGCTTTCAAAAATAAGGGTGTACAAAGAATGTTAGATGCTGTGATTCAGTTCATGCCATCTCCATTAGATATTGATGCAGTGGAAGGGACTAATCCTAAAACTGATGCAGTTGAAGAAAGACCTGCCGATTCTGGTGCTCCTTTCTCTGCTTTAGCATTTAAAATTATGACTGATCCATATGTAGGTAGGTTAGCGTTCTTCAGAGTTTATTCTGGAGCTTTAGATGCAGGTTCTTATGTTTGGAACTCTAGAAGTTCTAAAAAAGAAAGAATCTCAAGAATTATGAAAATGCACTCTAACAACCAACAACCTATAGATAGAATCGAAGCAGGTGACATTGGTGCAGGAGTAGGATTTAAAGATATTAAGACTGGTGATACTTTATGTGATCAGGATAATCCAATCATTTTAGAATCGATTGATTTCCCGGATCCAGTAATCTCTGTAGCTATTGAGCCTAAGTCTCAAGCTGATGTAGATAAAATGGGTATTGCTATCGCTAAATTATTAGAAGAGGATCCATCTTTAAAAGTGGAAACTAATGAAGAGACTGGTCAGACAGTATTATCTGGAATGGGAGAATTGCACTTAGAAATTATCCTTGACAGAATGATTAGAGAATTCAAAGTTGAAGTGAATCAAGGTGCTCCGCAAGTAGCTTATAAAGAGGCAATTACTAAAACTATCGATCACAGAGAAGTTTATAAGAAACAATCTGGTGGTAGAGGTAAATTTGGTGATATGTCATTTGAATTAGGACCAGTTGATGAAGACTTCGAAGGAAGTGGTGTTCAATTTGTTGATCAAATCAAGGGTGGTTCTATTCCAAAAGAATTTATTCCTGCAATTGAAAAAGGATTTAAAGAATGTATGTCTAACGGTGTATTAGCTGGTTACCCAGTAGATAACTTTAAAGTTAGATTATACGACGGTTCGTTCCATCCAGTGGATTCAGATTCAGCTTCGTTTGAATTAACAGCAAAATCAGCATATAGAAACGCGATGCCTTTAGCAGGTGCTGTAATTCTTGAGCCAATGATGAAGTTAGAAATTATTTCTCCAGAAGAATATACGGGTGATATCGTTGGAGATTTAAATAGAAGAAGAGGACAATTAGAAGGTATGGATTTTAGAGGTACAGACCAAGTGATTAAAGGTTTTGTTCCATTATCAGCTATGTTTGGTTATGTAACAGATTTAAGAACTATGTCTTCTGGTAGAGCTGTCTCTAGTATGGTATTTGATCATTATGCAGAAGTTCCTGCTAATGTTGCAAAAGAAATCAGAGAGAAAGCTTCAGGAAAAGTTAAAGTAGAAGATTAATATTATTATAAACAAGTAGAAATTATGATTTCAAGAATTAGAATCAAATTAAAGTCGTACGACCACAATTTGGTGGATAAGTCCGCTGAAAAGATTGTTAAGACTGTAAAGTCTACTGGTGCTGTAGTAAGTGGTCCTATTCCACTTCCAACAAAGAAGAAAGTTTTCACGGTGTTAAGATCACCACACGTAAACAAAACTTCTAGAGAGCAGTTCCAGTTAAGCTCTTACAAAAGATTATTAGATATTTATAGTTCAACTTCTAAGACGGTTGATGCTCTAATGAAGTTAGAGTTACCTTCAGGTGTTGACGTAGAAATTAAAGTATAATGCCATGTCAGGAATTTTAGGAACAAAATTAGGAATGACAAGCGTTTTCACTGAAGCTGGTGAGAATTTGGCTTGTACGGTTATCGAAGCAGGACCATGTGTAGTCACTCAGATTAAGTCTGATGATGTCGATGGTTATAGTGCAACTCAAATTGCATTTGCAGATAAGAAAGAGAAGAATACTTCAAAAGCTATGCAAGGTCACTTTGCAAAAGCGAGTACAGCTCCAAAGAAATTTGTTAAGGAGTTTGTTTACGATGAAGAGAAGAATTTAGGAGATACAATTACTGTAGAGTTATTTGAAGCAGGAGACGTTGTTAATGTTTCAGCTAAATCTAAAGGTAAAGGTTTTCAAGGTGTTATGAAGAGACATGGTTTCCATGGTGTAGGTGATGCTACTCACGGACAACATAACAGAGACAGAGCACCAGGTTCTATTGGTCAAGCATCTTACCCAGCGAAAGTATTTAAGGGTATTAAGATGGCAGGACAAACTGGAGATAAAAAGATCACTATCAAAAATTTAGAGATCTTAAAAGTATATCCAGAGAAAAATTTATTAGTAGTTAGCGGTGCGATCCCAGGTCACAAAGGATCAACTGTAGTTGTAGAGAAATAAGAGTCATGGAATTAAAAGTATTAAATACCAAAGGAAAAGCAACTGGTGATGCAATTACATTACCGGCTGATATTTTTGCTATTGAACCTAATGACCATGCGGTTTATTTAGATGTTAAAAGAATTTTAGCTTCTAGACATTTAGGTTTGCATAAAGCAAAAGAGAAGAACGAGATTAAAGCTTCTACTAGAAAAATTAAGAGACAAAAGGGTACTGGTACCGCAAGGGCTGGTTCTCTAAAGTCTGGTGTTTTCAGAGGAGGTGCAAGAATGTTTGGACCAAGAGTAAGAAGTTACTCGATTGATTTAAATACTAAAGTGAAAGATTTAGCAAAAAAATCTGCTTTAACTTACAAGGCAAAAGCTGAAGCGATTCAAGTTGTTGATGGTTTCAATTTTGAAGCACCAAAAACTAAAGAATATTCGGCTGCTTTAACTAGTTTAAAAGTTGATGGAGTTAAGACTTTAGTAGTATTAGGAGAAGATAACAGAAATGTATACTTATCAAGTAGAAACTTGTCAAATACAAAAGTGATGGTTGCTTCTGATGTTAACACATATGACATCATGAACGCAAAGTCAGTAGTATTTGAAGCTTCTGCAATTGAGAAATTACAAGAAGTATTTAATAAATAAGATTATGGATATCAGAGATGTATTAATAAAACCTTTAGTTTCAGAAAAATCTGCTAAGCAGTCTGAAGAAGCTAATAAATTTGGTTTTATTGTAGACAGAAGAGCTAACAAAATTGAAATAAGCAATGCCATCAAAATTATGTATGGTGTTGAAGCAGTTAGCGTAAATACGGCGGTTATTCCGGGTAAGTCGAAAGTGAAGTTCACTAAAACTGGAGTTATGAAAGGTCAAACTAGTGCTTATAAAAAAGCATATGTAACTCTAGCTCAAGGTGATACTATTGATTTTTTCAATAATATTTAAGAGAAATGGGAGTTAGAAAATTTAAAGCGGTTACACCAGGTACAAGGTTTAGAGTTAGTAATGACTACGAGACTTTAACAGGAGATGCTCCAGAGAAGAGCTTAATAGCTCCGATGAGAAGAACTGGTGGTAGAAACCAAACGGGTAAAATGACTACTAGGAACATTGGTGGTGGTCATAAAAAGAGATACAGAGTTATCGATTTCAAAAGGAATAAATTCGATATTCCAGGTACAGTAAAAACAATCGAGTACGATCCAAACAGAACTGCATTTATTGCTTTAATTAGCTATGCAGATGGTGAGAAAAGATATATCATCGCTCCGAAAGGATTAAATGTTGGTGATGTTATTTTATCAGGTGAAACAGCAACACCAGATACTGGACATGCTAAGAAGTTAAAGAACTTACCTTTAGGTACAACAATTCACAACATTGAGATGGCTCCTGGTAAAGGTGCTCAGATTGCAAGATCTGCTGGTTCTTTTGGTGTGTTAAATGCTAAAGAAGGTAAATACGCAATCGTTAAAATGCCTTCAGGTGAGACTAGAATGGTCTTATTAGAATGTATGGCAACAGTTGGTATTGTTTCTAACCAAGAGCATAGCTTAGAGTCAATCGGTAAAGCTGGTAGAAACAGACATAGAGGTAGAAGACCAAGAGTTAGAGGTGTAGCGATGAACCCAGTTGATCACCCAATGGGTGGTGGTGAAGGTAAATCTTCAGGTGGACATCCAAGATCTAGAAACGGACAACCTGCTAAGGGTTATAAGACTAGAGATAAGAAGAAATACTCTAACAGATTAATCATTAGTAAGAGAAAGTAAAAATAAAGTATAATGGCTAGATCGTTAAAAAAAGGACCTTACGTTGCTCATCATCTTTGGAATAAAGTTGAAGCACTAAATGAGTCTGGAAAGAAGGCAACAGTTAAGACATGGTCGAGAAGATCAACAATCTTACCTGAATTCGTAGGTCATACGTTTGCAGTTCACAATGGAAATAAATTTATCCCGGTATATGTTACTGAGAATATGGTTGGTCACAAATTAGGTGAATTTTCTCCAACTAGAACTTTCAAAGGACACGGAGCAAATAAAAAGAAATAATCATGGAAGCAGTAGCAAAATTAAGAAACCTTAAGGGGTCTCCTAAAAAGATGAGACTTGTGGTTGATATGGTTAGAGGAATGGAAGTAGAAAAAGCTTTAAACGTATTAAAGTTTTCTTCTAAGAAAGGAGCTGGATCTGTAGAGAAGTTACTTTTATCTGCTATCTCTAACTGGGAAAACAAGAACGAAGGTGAAAGAGCTGATAGTTCTAGTTTAATCGTGAAATCTATCGCGGTAGACCAAGGAAGAGTATTAAAGAGATGGAGGCCAGCTGCTAGAGGGTCTGCTCATAGAATTAGAAAACCATACAATCACGTAACTATCGTGGTTGATACAAAAGTTGAAGCTTAAAAATTTAAGATATGGGACAGAAAGTTAACCCGATAGCAAATAGATTAGGATTTATCAGAGGATGGGATTCTAATTGGTACGATAGTAAAACTTATGCTGATAAGTTGTTTGAAGATGACAAAATCAGAAAGTATATCGCAACAAGAATAGATAAAGGTGGTATTGCTAAGATTGTAATCGAAAGAACAATTAAGCAAGTTATTATCACTATTTATACTTCAAGACCAGGAATTATCATTGGTAAAGGTGGTAAAGAAGTTGAGAATATCAGAGAAGAGTTAAAACAATTAACTTCTAAAGATGTTCAAATCAATATCGCTGAAGTTAAGAGACCAGAATTAGATGCTTACCTAGTAGGAGAGAACGTTGCGAGGCAAATCGAAGCAAGAATTTCTTATAAGAGAGCAATTAAAATGGCAATTGCTTCAACTATGAGAATGGGAGCAGAAGGAATCAAAGTTGTGATTGGTGGAAGATTAAACGGAGCTGAGATCGCAAGAAGAGAGGAATTCAAACAAGGAAGGACTCCTTTACACACTTTTAGAGCTGATATAGACTATGCACAAATCGAAGCGCAAACAGTTTATGGTAAAATTGGTATTAAAGTGTATATTTGCAAAGGGGAAGTTCTAGGTAAGAGAGATTTATCACCAAATGTTGGATTAAACCAACAGAAAAGAGGTGGTAAAAAGAGACCAAGTAAGAGATTTTAAGAATTAGAATAAAATTAAGGTATGTTACAACCGAGAAAAGTAAAATATAGAAAGGTTCAGAAGAACGTTGGTGCTCTTAGAGGTAATGCTTCTAGAGGTACAACTATCGCATTTGGATCGTTTGCACTAAAAGCAACTCAAGCCGCTTGGATTACAAATAGACAGATTGAGGCTGCAAGGATTGCAATGACTAGATATACAAAAAGAGAAGGTACAGTTTGGATTAGAATTTTCCCAGACAAACCTGTTACAAAGAAGCCTTTAGAAGTTAGAATGGGTAAAGGTAAAGGTGCTTTAGATCATTGGGTAGCTGTAGTTAGACCAGGAAGAATCATGTTCGAAATGGACGGTGTTAATACTGAAACTGCAAAAGAAGCTATGAGACTTGCTGCACAAAAATTGCCAATCTTAACAAAGTTCGTTGTTAGAACTGATTACGAAGGAGCATAAATTTATTCTTATGAAAAAGATGGAAGTAAAAGGATTAAGCGTAGAGGATTTGGAAGCAAAGGCTAACCAGCTTAAAGGAGAATTAAAGAAACTAGAATTCAATCATTCTATCTCTCCAATAGAGAATCCAAATGTTATTAAAGAAACAAGAAGAAATGTTGCTAGAGTTTTAACTGAGTTAAAAGCTCAAAAATAATAGCACAAAAAAATTAATACAATGGAAAGAAACTTAAGAAAGCAGAGAGTAGGGGTTGTCGTTAGCAACAAAATGCAAAGCTCTATTGTTGTAGCTGTGGAAAGAAAGGTTAAGCATCCTAAGTACGGTAAGTTTATGAAGAAAACAAAGAAATTTGTTGCTCATGATGCTGAAAATACTTGTGATATCGGTGATACTGTAAAGATCATGGAAACTAGACCACTGAGTAAGACAAAGAGATGGAGACTAGTTGAGATAGTTGAAAAAGTTAAGTAAGAACTAGAAAAAATATTTAAAAATGATACAGCAAGAGACAAGATTAAGAGTAGCTGATAATAGTGGGGCAAAAGAAGTACTTTGTATAAAAGTACTAGGAGGTTCTAGAAAAAGGTAT
>JBELBA010000020.1:0-20450 GCA_042095635.1 Chitinophagales bacterium | reverse complement strand
AAGTTTGTTGAGCAAGATGCGGCAATTAACCAGGTGTCAAACCTGATTGAGGCTGGAGTTGATATATTGGACATTGGACCTAGTTCTTCTAAACCTGGCCAATCTATTAGTGATCAAGAAACAGAATTAAATAAGGTTTTACCTCTATTAGAAATTATTAAAAAACAGTTTCCAGAATTAATAATTTCAATTGATACTTATCATGCAAAAGTAGCAGCGCAGTGTATCGATAATGGAGCTCATATAATTAATGATATTTCTGCTGGAAATATTGATGATAAAATGTTTGAGGTGGTTGCTGAGAAAGGTGTTCCATATATTATGATGCATATGCAAGGAACTCCAGAAAATATGCAGGAAAATCCTACATATGATCATCTAATTAATGACATTATTGATTATTTTTTAGAGAAAGTTAGCCAACTTAGAGAACTTGGCGTAAAAGACATTGTTGTAGATCCTGGCTTTGGCTTTGGTAAAACAATGGAGCATAATTATCAAATACTTAAGCATTTGACTAGTTTTAGTCTGTTGGAATTACCGTTATTAGCTGGCTTGTCTAGGAAGTCAATGATTTATAAGTATTTAGAAACAGATGCTAAGCAATCATTAAATGGTACAACAGCATTAAATATGCTTGCTTTGCAGAATGGTGCTCAAATATTGAGAGTACATGATGTTAAAGCGGCAAAAGAAACAATAAAACTATACAACTATTATAACAGCATTTAACATAGCTTTTCTAGATTTCGGTGTCATGGATTTTATTGAGGTTTGCCTAGTTGCAGCTTTAATGTATCAAGGATACAGATTACTTAGAGGTAGTATTGCATTCAATATATTTTTTGGAATATTGGTAGTATTCTTACTTTATTTTTCGGCTGTAGCCTTAGATATGGTATTACTTCCAAAGATCTTTCAGAAGTTTGTAGAAGCAGGAGTATTAATTATCATTATTGTATTTCAGCCAGAGATTAGACGTTTTCTTTTAATTATAGGAAGGGGAGGATTGGTTAATAGAAAGTCTTTTGTACAGAACTTCTTGTCTGGTAAGCTTTCTTCTAATAACCCGCATACTAACGCTATTAAATCTGTGTACAAAGCCATTCTTAAATGTGCTGAGTCTAAAACAGGAGCTTTAATAGTTATAGCTGATGCATCTAGTGCAAACCTATTCGGAGAATCTGGGATACTATTAAATGCTAATTTATCTTCAGATTTATTAGAAAGTATATTTTTTAAGAATGCACCATTACACGATGGTGCAGTTATCATTAATGGTAATAAGATATTGGCTGCAAGAAGTGTTTTGCCAGTGAGTAATAGTCAAGATATGCCAAGCTCAGTGGGATTAAGACATAGATCTGCATTAGGTGTTACAGAACATTCTGATGTAGTAGCATTAATTGTTTCAGAAGAAAATGGAAGTATTTCTTATGCTAAAGACGGTAAGCTTTTCCATAAAGTGAATTCAGATGAAATAGCTGAAGTAATAAAGAATGCATACGGTATTAAGGCAAAGGATTAAGGCTTTCCAAAATCAGTTTTGCATCCTGTGCAAATTTGTGATCCGGATGATTTTTAATCAATAATTGATAAGCTGCTTTTGCTTCTTTTTTTCGATTTAATTTATTCTCCAGTACAAAAGCTTTTAAGAATAATGCTTCGACTCTTGAATCTAATGAAGGGTAGTTATTGTAAGTTAAGTCTAGATATTGAATGGCCTTACCGTACTTTTGCATTTTAACCCAGTAATGCGCTACTTTATATGTGATTATCGCTGCTTCTGGTGTTTCACTATAATCTTTTAAATAATCCTCATAAGTTTCTACCAATAAGAAATGATCTTTTTTGGTTTGACTTAAATCTAAAGTATCAACAGTTAATTGATTTTCACGATATTCTATTTCGCGAAGCAATTTAGATTGATTGTCGCAAGAAACAAGACCTAAAGAAAGGCTTATGCTAAATAATAAGTATTTCATCATCTTTTGCTAACGTTTAATATTTCAATTTCATATTCTAAGGGACTATTTGCTGGGATTGTTAAGTCTCCCATTTCTATCTTAGTAGAACCATATGCCAAGTAAGATGGAATAAAGAAACGAAGTTGTTCTCCTTCTTTCATTAAATTCATTGCTTCTTGTAGTCCAAATATCAATTGACTTTCTCCAACTATAAATTGATAAGGAGTGTTTTGATCAAAAGTGTTGTCGAAGATAGCTCCATTTAATAAAGAACCTTTACAATGGGCAGTTACAGTATCTCCATTCTGGATACGCTTACCCTTTTTATTAGACTTAATGATATGATAAAACAAAAGACTTCTGGTAGAGTAATACTTTATATCTAAAGTGTCGATATGATTTTTAATGTACATTACCTCTTGCTTAATCATAGACTGATGCTCTTTTTTAGAAGCTTCATGTAATTCCTTTGCAGGTATGATATCTAGCACTTTTATACTATAGTCTAAAGTAGAAATATGGTTTAAAAATGCAGGTTCATCAATACCACTATTCTTAAAATATTGTTGCTTGTCTAGTTGAATAAAAACACTGTCTCCTTTATGTAAATGACTAAAAGCCCTCATTAAGTCTCCAACAAATTCTGGAGCTGTTACAACTATTTCAATCGGTCTACTTAAGTAAGTATTCTTAGCTATGCTGTCTCCAATGGTATGGATCATGTGTATAGTAATCTTATCTCCAACTTCTACTTTTCTGGCTTCTACATTTACTTGTTTGTATTCTATTTCAATTGCATCATCTAATTTTTGTTTGCCCATATATGTGCAGGAAGCAATAATTATTGATAGTAGAAGAAGAGCTCTGAATAATTTTAATTTAGTCATCCTGTAAGGTTGATTTATATTTAGGAAGTATATCTAATAACTCTTGTACAGTAGTATCAATATCTCTGTCTGATGTTCCACCAGCAGCATTTTTGTGCCCACCACCAGAGAAATGATTAGAAGCTATTTCATTGACTGCGATATCACCTTGAGATCTAAATGACATTCTAACCGTTTTTTCAGTTGCGCCATCCGGTGTTCTATCCGTAATCATCACTGCCATCTTGATATTTTTCATACTTAAAGGATAATTTACCAATCCTTCTGTGTCTCCACCAACCAAGTTGTATTTTTTTCTTTCTTCTGAAGTAATAGCAATGTATGCCATATTATATTCATGTACAATAGTCATTTTCTCTTTTAGAATATGGCCAATAAACCTCAGCCTATTCTCTGTGTAACTATCATAGACGTTTTGATGTATTTGTCCAACCAAAGATCCTTTGTCAATAAGGTTAGCAATAATGCGATGCACTTTCGATGTAGTAGAAGGAAATCTGAAAGAACCTGTATCTGTCATTATTCCTGTATAAATATTATCAGCGATATCTTTATTTATATCGTCTATACTGCCAGCTTGTAGGATATAATCATAGATTAATTCGCAAGTAGAACAGGCATTAGAATCCCATAATCTATAGTCATCAAATGCATCTGGCTTTAAATGATGATCAATTAATACTTTAGATGCAGCAGAAGTAGCAATTGCATCTCCTAGCTTATTTACTCTAGATAATGCATTGTAATCTAAACTGAAGATTACTTTAGCTTCACTAATTAACTTTTCCGCTTTAATTTCTTCTAATTCGAAGTTGATACTATTATTGATTCCAGGTAACCAAGCTAAGAAGCCTGGATATGCATCAGGAATGATTACTCTTACAAAATGTCCTTGTGCTTTAAGGAAATGATATAAAGCTAAAGAAGAACCCATTGCATCACCATCCGGTTTTGCATGCGTTGTAATGATTACGTTTGAAGGGCTTTTAAGCTGATCAATGAGCGGTTGAATATTATTTTCCATTAAAGATTTCTTTGTAAGAATTGATTTTTCAAGTAATTCGGTGTAATTTTGCAGTTAAAATTAGGGAATTATGGCTACAAATAGAACATTTACAATGATTAAGCCTGATGCTGTTAAGAACGGATACATCGGGAAAATTTTAGATCAGATCACTTCTAACGGTTTCAAAATCGTTTCTATGAGGTATTTACAATTAACGCAAGCTGATGCTGAAGGATTCTACGCTGTGCATAGCGAAAGACCTTTCTTCGGAGAATTAGTAGAATTCATGTCTTCTGGACCTATCGTTGCTGCTATCTTAGAAAAAGATAACGCGGTTGCTGATTTTAGAACTTTAATTGGTGCTACTAACCCTGCTGAAGCTGCTGAAGGTACAATCAGAAAGAACTTTGCTTCTTCTATTGGTGAGAATGCTGTTCATGGTTCTGACTCTGATGAGAACGCTGCTATCGAAGGAAATTATTTCTTCTCTAGCTTCGATAGAGTTGAAGCCAAAGCTAGCGTTGCTATTGAAGCTTAAGATATATTAAATATTAAATTGAAAAGGCGATCCATTGGGGTCGTCTTTTTTTATTGCTATTTTCTTTTGGGAAGGATTAATGTGATTCCGAACATAAAACCGAAATCATAATTTCTTGCTCTACCTCTTTCAAAAGAATTGGTCCAGTGTCCTGTCCAAAATCTCTTAAACTTTACTTCATAAGTTCTGTTCTCTATATTTAAAATAGAGTAGTCATATTTAAAATAAGAGTTAAATAAGACGAAATGTCCTAAAGGATAATCAAATCCAAGCCCTATAGAAAGGTCTAAAGAATATTGACGATAGAGATATTCTGTATTCCAGAAGTTAAGATTATATTGTTCTAAATAGTTTATTTTTTCATCCTGGCTAGGGACTCTTAATTGATTATTGTTCTGAGCATATTGGATAGCTGTTTCATTATCTTCAAAATTGACATAATGATGATAGGCATTGGTTCGTACCTTAAACTGAGGCCCTATATAAAAGGAGAACATACAAATGTAGAATGGATCTGTAATAAATTTAAAGTGCATTGGCACCTCTATATAATTTATCTTACGTTGGTAATAGACGCCATCTCTTACAAAAGCGTCACCGCTTTCAGAAAAGTAAATTCCTGATCTTACACTTCTTGTCATTCTTGTACTGTAGCCAATCTCTAGACCATAATCGAAGCCTTTAGATCTGATGTTTTTGTCCCAAGATTCTTGGTCTTGTTTAACAATTACACTAGAATAATGAGGGAAAAAACGAGGTCCAATCTCTAATCCTCTTTGTGCAAATAATTGCTGAGATAAGAAGATTATAATAGCATATGTTAAAAGCTTTTGCATTGGATAAAAAGCATACGATCTTAATGGAAGTAAGTTTTTTTTAAAATTCAACTAAGGGTAGATTAAAACTCATGTATATTATTTCTGAAGGAATAATAATCCTCTAATTATTTTTAGTTAAAAGAGCACAAAACAAAAACTATGAGAATTTCCATTGTTGGAATGTAGACTTGCAAGATGCAGATTTCGAGTATTTTTAAAACTTAGTAATAATGATAAATATAACGAAAGCTTTTCTAGAAATGGGAGGGCTTTTTTTACTTTTAACACTCTGGTACGTTCACTGAAATATTTGTTGCTAAGCCACCTTCAGAAGTTTCTTTGTACTTAGTGTTCATGTCTAAAGCTGTCTCCCACATAGAGCTGATAACATCGTCCAAACTGACTTTTGCATTTTCTGGATCTCTGGTCATGGCAATTTGTGCAGCTGTAATAGCTTTTATGGCACCCATGGTGTTTCTTTCAA
This sequence comes from Chitinophagales bacterium, assembly GCA_042095635.1. Taxonomy (GTDB): domain Bacteria; phylum Bacteroidota; class Bacteroidia; order Chitinophagales; family CAJXBJ01; genus JBELBA01. Next base: position 14,750 of record JBELBA010000020.1, on the reverse strand, counting down.
TACAAGGTATCTGAACTAGTCCTCCAATTGGGTCGCAAGTTAATCCAAGGTGATGCTCCATTGCAATTTCAGAAGCCATCATCACTCTGGCAGGTTCTCCATTTAATACTTCAACTAATGCCGCAGCTGCCATTGCAGAACTTACTCCAATTTCAGCTTGGCACCCACCCATTGCAGCAGATATGGTAGAACGTTTTTTAAAAATAGATCCAATTTCTGCGGCGGTTAATAAGAAAGGAATAATATCTTCTTTCTTAGCATTTGGGTTGAAAGCCAAATGATACATTAATACAGCAGGTATAACACCTGCAGCGCCATTAGTTGGTGCGGTTACTATTCTTCCAAATGCTGCATTTTCTTCATTTACAGCTAATGCAAATGCGCTAATCCATCCCATAATGTTTTGGAAGTTTTGAGGTTGAATTTTAATTAATTCAAACCATTCATCTATACCATCATATTTAATATTAGGAAGTAATTCTTTATTTAGGATAGCAGCTCTTCTTACCACATCCAAGCCACCAGGAAGAATTCCATCTGTATGACAGCCTCTATACATACTATGATACATGGTATCCCAGATGTTATTGATAAAGCTTGTTATTTCTTCATCGGTTTTCCAGCTTAACTCATTCTGTAGAATGATGTAAGAAGGAGAACAATTCTCTTGTTTACACCATTTTTCAAGGTCTTCAGCAGCGTCAATCGGAAATTTAAAGGTTTTGGTAGATACTTCATCTTCTTCCCCTTCTTTAACAATAAAACCACCTCCAACAGAAAAGTAAGTATCTCTAATTTTTTCTTGATTACTTAAAGTAAATTCGAATGATAAACCATTAGGGTGATAGGGAAGTGATTCATCTTTATGGAACAGGATATCTAAACTAGGATCAAAGGCAATAGGTTTTTTACCAAAAAGATTGATTTGCTTTTGATTTGCAATTTCTTCAATTCTAGTATTAACTAATTCAACAGGTATTGTTTCTGCTTGGTAGTCTTCTAAACCTAATTGAACAGCGATATCTGTACCGTGGCCTTTACCTGTTTTAGCCAAAGAGCCATACAAGTGAACTTGTACTTTTTCAATTGAATTAATATCGAACTGAATATTGGCAGCTGCTAAAGCAGCTTTCCAAGGCCCCATAGTATGAGACGAAGAAGGACCAATTCCCACTTTAAAGATATCGAAGACACTAATTCTTTCCATGTGCTAATAATACGAATAAAAAAAGGCTTTCGTTAAGAAAGCCTTTTAATAACTATATGTAAAATTGATCAATTATTTGATCAAGTCTTTTCTTTTAAGTATTGATTCTAAGAATGAAATTCCATTTTGATTTTGAAATACATCAAATGGTAAATAGATAAATTGAGCTTTACTAGCAATTAATAAAAAATGATCTTTTCCTTTCTTAGCCTTTTGGATATTGTCCCAAGGCATTGCACTTCCCATCTTAGCATTAAGCTTCATCATAATTTGTCTAGAATCTATCTCATAAGACATCTTTTCAAACATAATTTTACTTTGTTCCATTTTTGTTACACCTGCAAATTGAGCCATCCAGAACAATACATATCCAACAGGAATCAAAATAGCGAATGTTATATACCAAGCATCTCCTGGTAAGAAGAACGCTAAACAACCTAAAGCTAATGGTCCAAATCCATACCACCACTGCTCTTTTAAAAGGTTACTAGTAGCAAGCATTATGTATTTATTTGGATCTAATTGGAATTTCTTTGTTTTTGCAATCATAACGCAAAGATACTAAATAACCTTAATACATTCAGCGACTTTCTTCGCTCTTTCTACACTAATCTTAGGATCTTGATCTTTAGCTTCGTAAGCTAATCCAAGCCCCATTCTTCTGTATTGTCTTGTAATCGGCTTTCCAAAAACTCTAAAGTCTGATTTTTCATATTGTGCTGCCTTATCTAAACCATCGTACATTGGTACTTTTTCTAAGTCTTCTTTAAACAAAATAACGGCACTTGCACCACTTCTTTCTAGTGTGATTTCTTGGATTGGAATACCTAATATTGCTCTTAAGTGTAATTCAAATTCACTAAAGTTTTGCGTCCCTGCTAAAGTTACCATCCCAGTATCATGAGGTCTTGGGGATAATTCTGAGAATACAACGCCATTATTAGTGATAAAAAATTCTACACCCCATAATCCAGCACCAGATAAAGCCTTAGTTACTTTATCCGCCATTTCTTGAGCAGTCTTTAAATCATCATCTGATAAATGAACAGGTTGCCAACTTTCTTGATAATCACCTCTTTCTTGTCTGTGTCCAATAGCAGGGCAGTATAAGGTTGGTCCGTTCTTTTGCGTTACAGTTAGTAAAGTAATTTCAGTTTGGAAATCTATAAATCCTTCTACAATTACTTCTTCTTTATCACCTCGTCCTTTATTTGTAGCTATGTCCCAAGCTCTAACAATATCTTCTTCTGTTTTAATGACTGACTGACCTTTCCCTGAAGAAGACATTAATGGTTTAACAACACAAGGCATACCAATGAAGGTAACAGCAGCTGTCAAATCTTCAATGTTCTTGGCATATTTATATGGAGCAGTTTTTACACCTAAATCTATAGCCGCTAAATCTCTAATAGCTTTTCTGTCCATCGTGTAATTTGCAGCTTTTGCACTTGGTACAACTTGAATACCTTGCTTTTCATAATCGTAAAATCTTTCTGTTCGGATAGCTTCAATTTCTGGAACAATTAAGTCTGGTTGATGTTTAGCTACAATTGCATCTAAAGCTGTTCCATCTAACATGTCTATGACTTCAAATTCGTTTGCTACATGCATAGCGGGAGCATCTTTATAAGAATCAACTGCAATAACATGCTGTCCAATTCTTTGTGCTGCAATAACTAGTTCTTTACCTAATTCTCCTGATCCTAATAGTAAGATTTTTTTAATCATATTTTCGAAGGTTTTGTATATAGTAAATTTACTAATAATTTATGTGAACACCCACCTTAATCCTCCCTCAAGAGAGGAGCTAATAATCAAGTTCTCTTCCATTGAGGGAAGGGCTAGAGAAAGGGTTTTCTAATGACTTATTGGTCCTGTGTAGTAATTTGGGTGGGGTTGATGCAACATTTTTAATTCTAGTATACCAGTATCAATATGAATTTTAGCATCTCCTTTTACTAGTATATCCATTCCTATAATTGCATCAATAGAAGGAAGCGCTAATTTGGCATAAGTTTTATTGACATTATTCAACGGGATCATTGAAGTTCTTAGGTTTTCAATTTTATAACGCCCCAAATGTATTTGATCTATAAGCGCTATTTGACATTTTAACTCATTACCACTAATCCCTGTAGCGCCTTTAGGGTTTTCTTCAAATTGACTATTATCAAAGTTTGCGATAGCAAATTGTACATTAATTACAGTCTTAGAAGCGCCTGTGTCTAATAAAAACCTTGCTGGGACCTCATTGATATGTCCCTCTAAAAAAATGTGATAGCCGTCTTCATCTAGATGGATAATGTCAATGGGTACTTCAATAGTATAGCTCATGGTTAAAAATAAAAAAGCCGCTACAAAAGGAGCGACTTCTTTATTATTTATTTTAAGAAAGTATTAAGCTAAAACTTCGTTTAATAAACCGTTAGTCTTTTTAACACCTTCAGCACTTTCAATTAATTTTGCTTTTTCAGCATCAGATAAATCGATTTCAACGATTTTCTCGATTCCATTTTTACCTAAAACACATGGAACACCGATAGCTAAATCACTCAATCCAAATTCTCCTTCTAATAAAGCAGAACAAGGGAAGATTTTACCAGAGTCTTGCGCTATTGCTTGCACTAGAGCAGAAACTGCAGCACCTGGAGCATACCAAGCAGAAGTTCCTAATAATCTAGTTAATGTAGCACCACCAACTTTAGTATCTTCAACAACTTGCGCCAATCTATCAGCAGATAAGAAGTTAGAAGCTTTAACACTGTTTCTAACAGCTTTCTCAATTAATGGAACCATTCCAACATCACTGTGTCCACCGATTACCATTCCGTCTACATCAGAAATAGGAGCTTCCAAAGCTTCAGCTAATCTATATTTGAAACGAGCACTATCTAAAGCACCACCCATACCAATGATCTTGTTCTTAGGCATGTCAGTTGCTTTGTGCACTAAATAAGTCATTGTATCCATTGGATTAGAAACCACGATGATAATTGTATCTGGAGAATGCTTTAGTAAGTTAGCCGAAACATCTTTAACGATTCCTGCATTGATACCAATTAACTCTTCTCTAGTCATTCCTGGCTTTCTAGGAATTCCTGAAGTAATAACACAAACACTACTTCCAGCAGTCTTAGTATAATCACTAGTAGAACCAGTAATTTTTGTATCAAAACCATTTAATGAAGCTGTTTGCATTAAATCCATTGCTTTACCTTCTGCAAAACCTTCTTTAATGTCAACTAAAACAACTTCTGATGCGAAATCTTTAATTGCAATGTATTCAGCGCAACTAGCACCAACTGCACCTGCTCCTACTACTGTAACTTTCATTTGTATATATTTTATTGATTAATCGATGTAAATTATCGACACAAATATACAATATTACTCGGAGAAATAAACCTTTGAAATAGACTATTTTGAATAGCTTTTGGTAAAGCCTTGTATGGCCATTTTAAGTACACCAAAGATGGCTTCCTTGAATATACTTCCACTCATTTTAGACTCGCCATATACACGGTCTGTAAATGTGATCGGGTATTCTTTAATTTTGAAACCAAGTTTCCAAGTAGCAAACTTCATCTCAATCTGAAAGGCATAACCTTTAAACTGAATCTTGTCTAGATCCATTTTTTCAAATATGCGTCTGCTGTAACAAACAAAACCTGCAGTGGTATCTGCAACTGGCATCCATGTTACAAATCTTACATATACAGAAGCGAAGTAAGAAAGTAAGATTCTATTGGCTGGCCAATTCTTTACTTGTCCTCCTTTGATGTATCTAGAACCAATAGATAGGTCATAATCTCCTTCCTTTACTGCTTCATATAGGTCAATCAAATTATCTGGGTTATGAGAGAAATCACAATCCATCTCAAAGATGAATTCGTAATTGTTTTCCATGCACCATTTAAATCCTGTAATATATGCAGTGCCTAGTCCTAGTTTTCCAGAACGCTCAATCATATGTAATTGACTAGGGAATTCTTTTTGGAGTTCTTTTACAATTGTAGCTGTGCCATCTGGAGAGCCGTCATCAACAATTAATAGATGAAAATCTCCCACTAAAGAGAACACTTTTCGAACCATCGGTTCAATGTTTTCTTTTTCATTGTAAGTGGGTATGATTACGATTTTATGCATTAAATTGATCCTTCTTTTATCATTAAGCAAAGCAATAATAAGGAAATAATTTTACTTCCTATTAAAGGCTTTGAGTCTTATCTCAGTTAATTTTTTCTTTGTTTCTGTTGGAAAATCATTTTTCATCATCCAATCATAATATTGAGGTTCTTGATTTAGAACATCTTCTATTTTTCTACCCTTGTGTTTTCCAAAGTTAAAAATAGGTTCTTTATCTGCATTTAAAACAAATCTTTGAGCAAGATCTACTTTATACACTTCATTGCTAAAATCGTGCAAGAATTGAGCATCCGCTTTTAAGTCTTCATATCTATCCAATTGCCCTTTTAAGACAGCGTAGGTTGCTTTTACATCTGACATTGCACTGTGGGCATTTTCTAAAGTTTCATTACAATAGAATTTATATGCACTTGTTAAATCTCGTTTTTCCATTTTGAAGAATATCTTCTGGACATCTATCAATTTACGCTTGGCGATATCAAAGTCAATACCAGCTCTATTGAATTCTTCAATGATCATAGGTACATCAAATCTATTAGAGTTATACCCACCCAGATCACAATCAGTAAGAAATTGGTATAAGTCATCAGCAATTTCTTTAAACGTTGGTGAATTTGCTACATCTTCATCCATAATTCCATGGATGGCGGAACATTCTTTCGGGATCTTTATTTCCGGATGGACTAAAGATCTAAACTCTTGTTCTGTTCCATTTGGGGCTACTTTTAAAATGGCTATTTCAACGATTCTATCTTTTGTAGTGGATATTCCTGTTGTTTCCAGGTCAAAGATAGCTAGTGGTTTATCTAATTTTAATTGCATACTTATTGTGCGACTTTATTGGCTATGGCCTGCAGATCTAACTGGCCAAAATTTCCTGATGACATTAATAATAGGTTAGATTTTTTCCAGTTTTGATCTTCTAAATGCGTTTTTAATTCTTCTGCGTCAAAGAACACTTTTAAATCTGGACGATTAAAAGATTGAATGACTTCCATTTCATCAAATGCTTCTAGATTCTTAATTTCGAAATAACGCTTATTGATAAAAACTATTGCTTCTTCTGTATTGTTCATTGTATCCGAATACTCTTTTAAGAAGGATTTAGTTAAACTAGAAAAAGTGTGCAATTCCATGCAACTCACTAATTTATTTTCTGGATGTTGTTTTTTAACTGCATTAATTGTTGCTTCCAATTTAGAAGGAGAGTGTGCAAAATCTTTGTAAACAATGTTATGTTCAGATTTAGCTAATAGATCTAGTCTTTTAGCAGCACCTTTAAATTCAACTATAGCTTTAATGAAATCGATATTAGAAATACCAACCTTTTCACATACATACATAGCACCTTCTAAGTTTTGCATATTATGATCTCCAAATAAGCTAATAGGATATTCTATTCCTTCATGTGTTAAAAAAGTAATTCCATCTTTTATGATGTGCGGAATCTCCTGATATTCAATAACTTCGATATCAGCATTCGCATTCATCATTTTATTTAAATGCTCATCTCTTTTGTAAGTGATTAAAGATCCATCTGTAAGAATGGAGTTAATGAATATTTCAAATTGATCTAAGTAATTATGGAAAGTTGGAAATACATTAACATGATCCCAAGCAATACCTGTTAACAAGGCAACATGAGGATGATATAAATGGAATTTAGGCCTTCTGTCTATAGGGGAAGCTAAATATTCATCACCTTCTAGCACAATAATCGGAGCGTCAGTGATTTTTACCATGGTATCAAAACCTTCAATTTGAGCTCCAACTAAGTAATCGAAGTCTTTATTATAAAATTTTAATACATGTAAGATGATTGAAGTGATAGTGGTTTTTCCATGACTACCTCCAATAACAACTCTAGTTTTGTCTTTAGATAACTCGTAAATATACTCTGGGTAGGAATAAACAGTGATACCTAATGCTTGTGCTTTTAATAGTTCTGGATTATCTTTTTTTGCATGCATTCCTAAAATGACATAATCAATGTCTTTAGTAATTCTGCGCTCATCCCACCCAAATGAAGTAGGTAAAAGTCCATGATCTTGAAGTCTAGTCTTTGCTGGTTCATAGATTTCATCATCAGAACCAGTTACTTCAAATCCTTTAAGTTTTAGTGCAATAGTAAGATTGTGCATTACACTACCACCACAAGCAATTAAATGAATTTTCATAATTCTAAAATTAGTTTTATTAAATTTAGAAATTAAAATAAGAAGCCCGAAATATGTCTAATTAATAGCATTAACGATTAATTAACATTTTTTGTAGGTTTAAAAGCTTATTTTTGGAACATTATATCGAAGCTTTCGTACAGAGATTGTGTACTAAATATTAGATAAGTACAGTGATACTGTGGGGCAGAGCTGAGTTATTATTACTATTTTAGGTCTCAACAGCATTTTAGAAATACGATTAAACACAATGTATATGTTAAGTACAATTAAAAAAATGAGTAAGACAGCTAGTTTATTAGCAATTGTTGCATTCTTTTCTTCTTGTAGAAAAGAAGGTTGTCCTGCTAACCAATTTTCAATAGATACTGATTTAGTTGACATGTTGGCAGAAGTATTAAACTTCTTATTCTAATAAAATATAATGTTAGGCCTTTTTAAAGGGTATAGTGGTTCGGATGTTTGGTCCGAATTGAACTCTATAGAACAATTAAAAGACTTGTATCAGCAATCTGATACAAGTCCTGTTGTTTTATTTAAGCATAGTACTAGATGTTCTATTTCTAGTATGGCAAAATCTAGAATTGAGAATAATTGGTCAAAATTATTTCCAGACTTTCCAATTTATTATTTAGATCTGATCGTGCATAGAAATATTAGCAATTCGATCGCTAAAGACTTAGGTGTAGAACATCAAAGTCCTCAAATCATTGTGGTTAAAAATGGTCAAGCAATTTATGATACTTCTCACGGAGCTATCGATGCTAATAATCTTGTAGATATTCTTAGTTAGGATAAATAAAATTCACTTCTTGTATTATATCTGGATGAATACTTTTAGCTACAGGACAGTTAGTTGCTGCAGTTTCTAGTAATCTTCTTTCTTTTTCATTGTAGTTACGCTTCATGTCAATATATATATTGATTTGAACAATTCTTCTTGGTTCATTACCCATTTTCTTTTCAACGTCAAAGGTTATCTGATCTAAGTTGATCTCCGCATTATTTGCTTTAATCCCCATGATGGTTGCCATGCAAGAAGCTAAACTTGTTGCAACCAGATCTGTAGGCGAAAAGGCTTCTCCTTTTCCATTATTATCTAATGGAGCATCAGTAATAATTCGATCTTTACTTAATAGGTGTTCTGCTTCTGTTCTTAATAGCCCTTGATATATCACTTTTGAAGTCATTTTCGTAGAATTTTGTATCTTTAACAAATACAAAAATATAGAATTGAGAGCGTTTTTAGTCATATTTTCTTCATTGAGTGTAATCTTAAGCTTTGCACAGACTAATCAATATGGAAAGAAAATTGCCTACCGTTTTGAAAACAATATCAATGCAAACCTCTATACAAGAGGTATGGGTGTTGGATATTCTTATGGAAGAATAAAAGGAATCTATAAGACTAACTATACTAATGTAGAGTTAACCTATTACAGAAATGCTAAAGAAAAGCGTTCATCTTCTAAGTTTAGTAGTTCTCCTAGAACCTTCATTTATGGAAAACAATATTCCTCATATAATATAAAGGTGAGTAAGTCTAGGTCTCAAATCTTATTTTATAAAGGAGAAAGCAAAGGAGTAAGAATTAATATGGTTCAAAAGCTTGGTTTTAATCTAGGTATTCTAAAACCTTATTATTTGAATTTAAGAACTGATGACTTTGATGAGTATACAGCGATGAAATTTGAAGATGACAATATTCGTTTTCTAACGCCATCAATGATTCATAGTGGTGCAGATTTAGGTACTGGATTTTGGGAATCTACCATTAATCCGGGAGGTACAGTAGAATTTGGACTTAACTTTGACTTTGGAGAATATACAGATTTAGTAAGAATATTAGAAGTTGGAACTACATTAGATGTATATGCTAGAGATATTTCAGTGATGGTCTTTGGTGATAGTAGTAGGTATTTCTTAACTTTGTATACACGTATCAACGTTGGTTGGCGTAGCATCTAAAAACTGAATATGGAAATAGCCAAAAAACAAACTAAATTATCTAAACCAGATTGGCTTAGAGTAAAATTACCTACAGGCGAAAAATATCGTCATGTAAGGAAATTGGTTGATACACATAAATTAAATACAATATGTGAAAGTGGTAATTGTCCTAATATGGGGGAATGTTGGGGAGAAGGTACAGCTACTTTTATGATATTAGGGAATATCTGTACTAGATCTTGCTCTTTTTGTGCTGTTGCAACAGGTAGACCAACTGAAATTGATTGGGACGAACCAAAGAGAGTTGCAGCGTCTATTAAAAGAATGGAAGTTAAACATGCAGTATTAACTTCTGTAGATAGAGATGATCTTAAAGATGGCGGTGCTCAAATTTGGGCGGCCGTTGTAAGGTCTATTAGAGCTTTATCTCCAGGAACAACCATGGAAACATTAATACCTGACTTTAAAGGGAATTGGGAAGCCTTACAACAAATCATTGAGGTAGCACCAGAAGTGGTTTCTCATAACATGGAAACTGTTGAGAACTTAAGTCGTTTGGTAAGGCCTCAAGCAAGATACAATAGAAGCTTAGATGTCTTAGACAGACTTAAGAAAGGCGGGATGAGAACGAAGACCGGTATCATGTTAGGTTTAGGTGAAAAGAAAGATGAAGTTCTAAAGTCAATGGATGATTTGGCAAAGATTAATCTTAATGTTTTAACGCTTGGACAATACTTGCAGCCAACTAAATTACATATAGCTGTAGATCGATTTGTTACACCTGAGGAGTTCGCTATGTATAAGGAAGAAGGTCTTAAGAGAGGAATAGAATATGTAGAGAGTGGACCTCTAGTTAGGTCTTCTTATCACGCGGAAAGACATATTTAAAACATTATTACTGTCAGTCTTGTGACAGAGTAATTTTTTTCTTTTAAGTTTCATTAACTCTATGTAATGTGCTGATTTCAATACTTTGATACAGTAAATTAACTGTATTTGTCATGGTCATAATACTAGGTTTTTTGAAAAAAGAATCGTATTTTTGACTGCTTTGCCTACGGTAAATCAAATAAGAATATACACAGCAAAAAAGCAATATTATGAATAGAAAGCAACTATGGTTATTAGGTACAGGAATGGTACTATTGTTATCCAGTGTTTTTATTTTTAAATCTCTTGAAGAAAAATCATTTGAGTCTAGATCTTCTAGATACTTAAGTGAAAGAGCTAAACAAAAGCAAGAAGGTAACAATGCCTATAGAGATTGGTATACAAGTAGAATTGTAAATCCTGCAACTGGAAAGATTGATCAAAAAGCAATGATCGATGCAAGAACAAAGGTTGAAGCAATTATCAATAATCCAGCTGCATCTAGAGCTAGTATCTCTGTAGATGATTGGACAGAATTAGGTCCATATAATCATGGTGGTAGAACAAGAGCAATGATTATTGACGCCTTTAATTCAAAAACTTTATTCGCTGCCAGTGTAGGTGGAGGGTTATTCGTTTCTTATACTGGTGGTAATTACTGGGAGAGAGTTGAAGAGATTGCTGAGTATTTAACTACTGCTGCTATTTGCCAAGATGTAGATGGTCATATTTATGTAGGTACTGGGGAAGATATGTATCATTTTTCTGGAGAAGGATCTGGAGGTTTAGTTGGTAATGGAGTTTATAAAGGAACAAGAGCGGTTGATGGAACTTATACTTGGTCTCATTTAGAAGCTACTACAATAACATCTACTAGTGCTTTACAAAATGGTTCTGATGAATGGTCTTCTGTAAATGAAATTGTTGCACACCCTACAAAAGGTGGTTATGTATATGCGGCTACAAATGGTGGTATTTACATGACAATAGATGGTGGTGAATCTTGGGATAGAACAAGCACTACTGCAGCAAAAATTCAAGATATAACTATTGGTGCTGATACCAACGGTAATGTTAAAATTCATGCTACTTCATCTTCAGCTTATATGGTTTCTACAGATGATGGTCTTACATTTGAAGATGCAACAGATAATGCAGGTTTCCCTTCAATTGGGCAAAGAGCTGAAATTAAAGTTGCTCCAAGTGATGCAAATTTTGTGTATTTGGCTAATGCGGATAACAATGGTTTCTTAGAAGGTTTTTATAGATCAACTGATGCTGGTCTTAACTGGGAAGTAATTACTAAAGGTGGTTCTGATTTCTTCGAGCCATTTGGTCAACCTAGATCTGCTACTAACACAAGTGGACAAGGAGATTATGATAATGTTATTGGTGTTACTGCTGATAATCCTGAAGAAGTATTCTTTGGAGGTGTTACCTTATGGAAATGGACTCCTGAAGAAGGAATTAACAAAGTGGCTTATAACTTTAACTTAGCGGATGATAGATATTATGTACACTCTGATATGCATGGTATTGTTGCTGATACAACTGACGCTAATTTAATTTACTTTACAAATGATGGAGGTGTTTTTGCTTCTTATAATAGAGGTGAGTGGTATACACATTTAAATGCAGGTTATAAAACAATGCAAGCTTATGATGTTACTGTAGGACCTTATGGGGAGGTTTTAGCAGGTTTCCAAGATAATGGATCACATATGATTGACATTCCTAATACAAAGGATGGAGGAGTTTATACTTCTTCAACTTTAGTATCTGGTGGTGATGGTGGTGAAGTTGATTGGTCGTTTGTAAATCCTAATGCTGTATTTACTGCATCTCAATTTGGAAACATTAGAAGATCATCTAATAGAGGTATGTCATTTAATACTTTCTATGATTTAAATGCCGCTCCTGATGAAACTTTAGTTGGTGTTGATCCAGGGTTTGGAGATTTCGTTACACCATATGAATTATGGGAAAGTGCTGCAGGAACATATTCTGATACAACGATTAATCAAGTATTACCTTCTAGCGAAATTCAAGATTCGGTTCGTGGATTTACTGCTAATGAATTGAAAGAAGTAGAATTAGGATATGATACTATTATTACTGAATTAGAGAATGAATCTTATTTCTTTGCTGGTTTAATTGGTGGGGTATGGGTAACTAAAGATGCACTTAACTTTTCTGTTGATCCTATCTGGTATAAAGTAACTACGTTTAGTAGTTCAATTAACCCAATTACAATGGATGTAGCTCCTGATGGAAACACAATATGGACAGGAGCAACAAATGGAGTTATTTATAGAACTACAAATGTTAAAACTGCTAATTACGGTTATAGATTTAATGGTCAATTGGCTTATAACTCAAATTCTGGTGATTCTACTATGGTGGTTAATAATACAAGATTCTATGCGGACTCAGTGGGAATCGTAAATACTACAATCACAACTGGTGGGTCTGGAAGAATTACAAGTGTTGCAATTGACCCTAATAATGACGAGCACGTTATAGTAACTTATGGTGGATACGGTGGTGCTGGTAGAAGAATCTATGAGTCTACTAATGCAATGGACTCTTTACCATCTTGGACAGATATTTCCGGAAACATCGAGAACTGGCCAGTATATGATGCTATTATTGATGTGGAGTCATCTAGCAGAATTATCATTGGTACTGAATTTGGTGTCTTCCAAACTAATTCTACAAATGGAAGTTCTACTTCTTGGGAGTTCGTTGGACCATCCAGAGTTGCAGTATTTAGCTTAGATCAAGTTAGTATCTCTGATTCGATTAATGATTTAGCTGCTACAGGTACAGGTCATACAGGATCAATTGTTGTTGCAGGTACGCATGGTAGAGGTATTTGGGCAACTAACTATGATATCTGTGCTATCTATGGGTATAACGGATTAGATTGTGCAGCTGCTCTAAGTGTTGAAGAAAACAATGAAGAGATTGATGTACTAAATAATCAAGTAAGTTTATTCCCTAACCCAGTTGTTAGTGAAGCTACACTTAACTTAGTTGTAATGGATAGATCTAATGTTGAGATTAAAGTTTATAACTTATCCGGAGCACTAGTATTAGCTGAGCAATATGATAATCAAAATAAAGGACATTTAAGTTATTCAATTGACATGAATGGTCAAAAAGCTGGAATTTACGTTGTTAACACAACTGTAAACGGAAAAGTTTATCAAAATAAAATGATTAAGTTGAACTAATCAACTTTCTTATAAACTGTTAAAACCCCTCTTTTGATCGTCGAAGGAGGGGTTTTTATTATTTGGTATTGTAATTAAAGCTTAACTTTGTATCAAATCTTAGATCATGAAAAAGTCTAGTATATTATTTCTATTAGTTATTGTAGTAACGATATTGATGTTGCTGACATTAATGGATAATGTAGGTACTTATGAAGCTTTTGAGTCTACTAAAACTCAAGCTGGATATAAAGTACACGTTGTAGGTTTTTATAATAAAGAGAAAGGCGTTAATTATCAACCGGAAGTTGATCCTAATTCTTTTCGTTTCTTTATGAGCGATACTTTAGGAGTAGAAATGGAAGTGAAGTGCTACAAGGAGGTGCCGCAGGATTTTGAAAAGTCTGAAAGGGTTGTAATAATAGGACAATTAAAAGAACCAACACTTTTTCATGCAGAAGATATTTTATTAAAATGCCCTTCAAAATACGTTGATGAAAACGGTGTAGAACAACAAATTCCAGGAGCAAATGGAGGAAATTAATTATTTACATGAGCACATTTGGTATGGGCAATTAGGAAGATACGCAGCTATATTTGCATTTGTCTTTTGTATTCTAGGGACGGTATCTTATTTTCTTTCAAAGAAGGACAGAGATGAGTGGGACAAATTAGCAACTATTTCAATTAGGGCGCAGTTTGTAGCTGTAATTACAATGGTAGGTTTATTGTTTACTATGCTTACCTCTCATTTTTTCGAATATCATTACGTTTATAATCATTCTTCAGCTCAATTACCTTTCTATTATCAGTTTGCTAGTTTTTGGGAAGGCCAAGAAGGAAGTTTTATGTTATGGCTATTATTCCAATCACTGATAGGTGCAGTATTAACGAAGACTTGTTCTAAAAATAGAGGTGTAATATTAGGTTTCTATAGTCTAATATTAGTTTTCTTAAGTTCAATGTTATTGGGCGTATATATTGGAGACTTTAAATTAGGCTCAAGTCCATTTTTGCTTTTTAGAGAAGCACAGGCTAATATGCCTTTGTTTAGAAATGCAGATTACTTGAGGTTTATTTCGGATGGTACAGGCTTAAATCCTTTACTACAGAATTATTGGATGGTTATACATCCTCCTACGCTGTTCTTAGGTTATGCATTAATGGCAGTTCCTTTTGTATATG
>JBELBA010000019.1:0-20836 GCA_042095635.1 Chitinophagales bacterium | reverse complement strand
GCAGCTCTTATTTGAACAAGTATCTGCAATAACAACAACAGGTTTATCTTTAGGTATTACCAGCGAATTAAGCAGCATTGGTAAATGTATTGTTATGCTTTCCATGTTCTTTGGAAGAACCGTATTATTAAATATTGCTTTTACATCTAATGAAGTTGACTCCAAATCGGATGATGAAATATTCATTGGATAGGTGCATGTCTCAGAAATGACGATAATAGCAAAGCCTTCATCTAATTTAGGTTCTAGTCTAGCATTTTAGTATTTTCATATGTATGAAGATTTATTGGGGACTATTAATAGTAATTTTATTTGGAGCAAATGCTTGTAGCACAGATTTAGATCTTGGTGCTAACTATGAAGAGACTACTATCGTATTTGGTTTGCTTAACCCTAATGACTCCATCCAGTACTTAAAGATTAACAAAGGCTATTTCACCCAAAATGGAGATGCTGTTTCTTTATTAGAGAATTTAGATTCTATCCATTTTGACACTACTACATTAGAGGTAGTTGTTGATGCTTATAAGAATGGTAACTTAATTAGCAGCTATAATTTTACCGCCAAGACATTAGGAGAACTAGCACTTTCAAATGAAAACCCTAATCATATCGTCTATCAATCTAAGATGGATGTAGATAGTGAAAATGAGTATCGATTAGAAATTACACATACTAACAATGGCAATCAGGTAACTGCAAGCACTGAAATAGTGCAAGGAGAAGTAGAATTAGTTACACCTAGATCTTCTACTACGTTAAGTTTTAGAGATGATGATTTTAAAAACGAACAAGACTTTGAATGGGGCGTACCAGAAGGAAGTGAATTATTCGATCTAAGCCTAAGATTCTATTATAATGAATATTCTATTGAAGCTATCAATGAATTTATTATTGACTTCTCTTCTAGAAATTCTGATTCTTATGGAAATCTAACTGTAGCCCCTTCCATGGAACAATATCAGGTTGGAGAAACAAAATATATTGACATAGACATCTTTAGTAATTTAGCTAACCATGATAATGATTCTAGATTGAGCTACAACTTTACTAATGCTAATTTCTATGAAGGAATAGCAGAAAATCTAGAAGCAACAGATTTATACAGACTACCACTCTATGCAGAATTCATTTATACTTATTCTGGATCCGCACTAAGCGAATATATTAGAATTGGTGAAGCTAGAGATGGACTAGTTCAGGCATCAGTAAGTACTGCCTACACTAATATAGAGAATGGAGCAGGTATCTTTTCTAGCAGAACACAAAGTCATGTAAGAAGAGACTTTTATAATTTCTGGTCGGAAGTAAAGGAATTTAGCATAGTTGTAAGACCAGTGTATGATACCATTGATGGCGTTATTGATACTTCTGTTGTAAATGATACTACATGGTTATTAGAAGATACACTTATCGTTAATATGACTAACCCTAGTACAGACTTGGGTATAGAATTCTATCCTAGAGCAGGATCTTTCTCTACTTTAGAAGAACTTAAAGAAAATGAATTAACCAAAGATCTTGGATTCATTGACTTCTAGAATGAACATTGTGTCATAGTTACTCCTTCCATTTATTCCTATTTGACAAATTGTCATAGTCTAATATGCCATTATTGCTATTATTTATTCGTGCCAAGACTTGGCATGCCAATTGATTATTGTACAGCGGAAATTAAATTTAACAAAACATAAATATTTAATAAGATGGGTAAAATAATTGGAATTGACTTAGGTACTACCAATTCATGTTTAGCAGTAATGCAAGGTGGAGATCCGGTAGTAATTCAAAACGAAGAAGGAAAAAGAACAACTCCTTCAGTAGTAGCATTTTTAGAAAACGGAGAAAGAAAAGTTGGAGATCCTGCAAAAAGACAAGCGATCACTAACCCTACACATACTATTGCTTCTATTAAAAGATTCATGGGATCTAGATACACTGAAGCTGGTAACGATGTTGACAAAACTGCTTACGAGGTAATCCAAGGTGATAATGATACAATTAAAGTAAAGATTAACGACAGAAACTATTCTGCTCAAGAAATCTCGGCTATCGTATTACAAAAAATTAAAAAAGTTGCTGAAGACTTCTTAGGTGAAGAAGTAACTGAAGCTGTTATTACAGTACCAGCATACTTTAACGATTCTCAAAGACAAGCTACTAAAGAAGCTGGTGAAGTTGCTGGGTTAAACGTTAAAAGAATTATCAATGAGCCAACTGCTGCTGCATTAGCTTATGGATTAGACAAGAAAGAAGAAGATGTAAAAATCGCTGTATTTGATTTAGGTGGTGGTACATTTGATGTATCAGTTTTAGAATTAGGAGATGGTGTATTTGAAGTAAAATCTACTAATGGTGATACACACTTAGGTGGAGATGACTTCGATGAGATCTTAATCGATTGGTTAGCTGCAGAATTTAAAGGTGAAGAGAACATGGACTTAACTAAAGATCCAATGGCTTTACAACGTTTAAAAGAAGCTGCTGAAAAAGCAAAAATTGAATTATCTGCTTCTAACGAAACAGAAATTAACTTACCATATATCACAGCTGTTGATGGTGTACCAAAGCACTTAGTAAGAAAATTAACTAGAGCTAAATTTGAGCAATTAGCAGATAGTTTGTTCACAAGAATCTTAGAGCCTTGTAAAGCTGCATTAAAAGATGCTGGTTACGCTGCTTCTGAAATTGATGAAGTTATCTTAGTTGGTGGATCTACAAGAATCCCAAGAGTTGTTGAAGAAGTTGAAAAATTATTTGGAAAGAAAGCTTCTAAGGGAGTTAACCCAGATGAAGTTGTAGCAATCGGTGCTGCAATTCAAGGTGGTGTATTAACTGGAGATGTTAAGGATGTATTATTATTAGATGTTACTCCATTATCTTTAGGTATTGAAACTGCAGGTGGTGTAATGACAAGATTAATTGATTCTAACACAACTATCCCAACGAAGAAGTCTCAGACTTTCTCTACTTACGCGGATAACCAACCTTCAGTACAGATTAATGTATTACAAGGAGAAAGACCAATGTCTAACGATAACAGATCTATCGGTCAGTTCCACTTAGATGGAATTCCACCAGCACCAAGAGGAGTACCTCAAATTGAAGTAACATTCGATATTGATGCTAATGGTATCTTAACAGTTTCTTCTAAAGATAAAGGAACTAACAAAGAGCAATCTATCAGAATTGAATCATCTACAGGATTATCTGATGATGAGATTCAAAAGATGAAAGATGAAGCTGAAGCTAACGCAAGTGCAGATGCGGCTAGAAAAGAAGAAGCAGAAAAAATAAATGAAGCAGATTCTATGGTTTTCCAAACTGAAAAGCAATTAGAAGAATTTGGAGACAAAGTACCAGCAGATAAAAAAGATGGTATTGTAGCAGCTAAAGATGATTTAAAATCAGCCTTAGCAGCAGAGCCTAAGAATGTGGAAGAAATCAAAGCTAAATTGGAAACTTTAAATACAGTTTGGCAAGCAGCTTCTGAAGAAATCTACAAAGCACAACAAGAAGCAGAAGCACAAGGTGGTGCTGCAGAACCAGAAGCAAACGCTGAAGGTGGAGCAACTACTGGAGCTGAAGCAGAAGATGTTGAGTTTGAGGAAGTGAACGAAAAATAGACACACATCTATTTCAGCAAACGCTGACATAAGTATGAAAAGCCCTCCGAATTTCGGAGGGCTTTTTTTTTGAACAATAATATTTTTAAAGGTTTCGATTCCAAGGTCTTAAATGTATCCTAGAAGAATTTAAGGGAAAGTCTAATTCACTCACATTAGTCTTTTTTCTTATTTGAATAGTTTATTTTAGCTATTGAATTTAGAACTCAAAAAACGGCAATGAGAAAACAAATATTGGCACTATTGGCATTTGGATTAATTAGCTTGGGATTATTGGCTCAGGACATGGAATCCAAAACTTATTATTTCCCAGTTAATGGATCTTCTTTTTCATCAGATATGCAAGCAGATCTTAATGCTTTCATTAAGTCTTTAGATGAAATTGAAAATATAGAAATCTATGGATTCTGTGATTCTACAGGTTCTTTAGCGATTAACGAAAAGCTTTCTTTAAGAAGAGCAGAAAGTGCGAGAGCTCAATTAGTAAAAAGAGGTGTAGATAAAACGAAAGTTACCATTAAAGGATTAGGAGAAAAATCTCCTATCTCTGAAAATGTACCAAATTATAGCTTCGATCATAACAGAAAAGTTGAAATCGTATGTTATGTAAAATGGAACCCTGAAAACAACGCAACGAAGGTCTTTAAGAAAATTGAAGACATCGGAACTGAGTTTACAATAAGCAATCAGGCTGATACAGCACTGACTACAGATAATGGAACTATG
This sequence comes from Chitinophagales bacterium, assembly GCA_042095635.1. Taxonomy (GTDB): domain Bacteria; phylum Bacteroidota; class Bacteroidia; order Chitinophagales; family CAJXBJ01; genus JBELBA01. The sequence continues at coordinate 16,484 of JBELBA010000019.1, read as the reverse complement.
CTGGTCATTGCCAAGAATTCTTTAGTTACAGCGTCTGATAGACCTATTAAAGTGATTGTTAGTGAGTACTTTAACAAATCTCAATTAGTTGCATTTAACTTAACGACCAATGGGGAGTTAAACAATGAATTATTACACTTAGGTAATATGATTAAGATTACAATAGTACAAGGAGAAGATACGATCCATGCAGGATTAAATACACCTATACAAGTTAATATCAAAACGGATGAAGCTATAGAGCATGTAAGAGTATTTCGTGGAATTAGAAAAATGAATGGATTTGTTAAATGGTTCCCTGAAACTAAAGGTGGTGGTGTTGCTATCGCTAAAGGAGCAGGAAATAAAGGAGAACTTCCAGGTGTTGAATCTCCAAATGATACACTAAAAAACCCCAAATCGAAAGTTTGTGATTCTTTAATACAAATTGAAGATGAAGAGTTAGTAGCTAAGTTTACTTTCTTCCAAAAGATATTCATGCTTAAAGCTAAGAAAGATGAAATTAGAGCTGCATTAGCTCAACAAAAAGCCAATAGAGATTCTTGTGAAGCTTGTTACTCTGCTTATAAGTCACAACAAGTGGCGAAGAAGCAAAGAAAGATGAAGATGAAAAACATCATTAAGCTAGAGAAAGAGCGAAAGCAAAACGAAATGAGCGAAAAAGATAGTTCTGGTTTATTGGCTCTAAGTTTGGATGAATATCCTTACTATACATTTAACATCACTAGACCAGGAATGTTTAACATCGATAAGTACATCAAATTTACGCAAGCAAGAATTGATATCATTGTAAGAGACTGCAACCAGTCTATAAATGCTAAACTGGTATTTGATGACGAGATGTCCATGTTACCTGCTGAGAAAACTAAAGATGGTTTCATATTTAGAAATGTTCCTTCTAACGTAAACGTTACGTTATTCGCAGTAAGGTACAAAGATGAAAAGATTGGATTCTACAATGAGTCATTTAAAACTGATACAAGAACAATGAAATTTAAAATGGAGTTTAAAGACTCTAACTTAGAAGAGATTCAAAAGGAATTCATAAAGCTTGATGAACTTCATGTTCCTGTTGCTAACTAAGAATCACAAAATATAATAGAAAAAAAGCCTGCTCAACGAGCAGGCTTTTTTTATGTTTAAACTTTTAAGGCAATGTAAAAGAAATATACTCACCTACTTTAGGAAAAGTATTTCTGATGATTGTTTGAAGATTAGAAGCTCTAGAATTGAACTTAATCTTCACTACATCTCCGAAATAAAGTTTGCTTTCTTTGTCATAAATAGAAAAGTGTACCCAGATTTCTCTGAAGTATTTATATCTATCTTGTTGTGTAGCATATACGGTCTTAATTTCTATCTGATTTAAGAAAATAAATAAATCAGCATTATACTTCTCGTTATAATATGGGAGCATTTCATTACTGTGCAGCACTGTATTATAATATTGCTCTTTCTTTGCTCTTCTTACAAACTCAGTAGTTAACTCACCGGCAGTTACAGTAGCACCTTCTGCTGCTGCTAAATAATCTTCTAACTTCGCCTTATATCTTCTAACTACGTTCTTATTCCTTTCTTTTACTGCAGGTGTTGGTGTATCATATTGATAACCTATTCCACTCATAATGGACGCTAAATCCTTTTGATGATCCGCTACTTGATCATCAGCAATAGTATAGACTTCATAAGATCCTAATAACTGTGCATGGATATTAAAGTATAACTCATCGATCACAGTTTTAATAAGATCTTTACCATTTAATTCTGTATTCTTCAATATTACCATATCCGCATCCGACATATAATTCCTTTCAGGACATGGTATAAGCATTAAATTAGGCTTAGAAGAAGTATCTCCTTCATAAGTAGAACCTAATACATCCGTCTGACCAAATGCAATAGATACAAAGATAAAACTGAATAAAAATACTAGTATTGACTTCATACTATTCAAATATTAGTTTGTATACGTCGTTTCCGTTAGCATATAACAATAAGCTGATTAAGAAAAAGAACCCTGCAACTTGCGCATACTCCAAAAACTTGTCTGAAGGTTTTCTCCGAGTAACCATTTCATAGATTAAGAATACGACATGTCCTCCATCTAATGCCGGGATAGGCAAAACATTCATGAAGGCTAACATCACTGAAATAAATGCCGTCATCCACCAGAAACTTCTCCAATCCCAGGTAGCTGCAAATAAATTACCCATACCAATAAATCCACTCATACTCTTCCATCCTTGTGTCTTAGAAGAGAACATTAATGGTAATTGCTTAACCGTCATATGCAAAGAAGACATGGCTTGTCCTATACCAGCCGGCCAAGATTCTGCAAATGTAAATTCTGTATGTTGAATCTTTACAAAATTACTTGGTTGAGCGATATAAGAACCTGTATAAGCTGCACTATCTAATTTAACCATAGCAGTATCAACTTGTCCGTTTCTTTGATAATAAACACTTACTTCTTCTTCTGGATGTTGATCCAATATTCTTCTAAACTCATAATAAGAGAAAGTAGATTGGTCATTAATTCCAACAATATAATCTCCGCTTTGTAACCCTGCTTTACCAAATGGTTGATCCGTTAATACAGAGTCTAACATATATGGAAACCTAACCTCAACAAATCCTTTTCTTTTTCTAGAAAGAATCGTTCTATTAAAGTGATATGGTACTTGAATTGTCTTCTCTTTTCCATCTCTTAATACAGTGATATGATCTGCTTCATTCAATACCATCTTAATCACTACATCCTTAAACTTCTCTATTTTCTCATCACCAACTTGGATAATTTTATCTCCATTTTGAAGTCCCATATTCAATGCAAAAGTATCCATACACTCAATACCATAGTTCATATTCTCTATAGGTAATTGATCTTGTCCATACTTCCAAAATACACCTGAGAAAATGATCATAGCCAAAATAAGGTTGACTGTTACCCCACCTAACATGATAATTAAACGTTGCCATGCTGGTTTAGATCTCATCTCCCAATCTTTCGGTTCTTCCTTCATTTGATCTTTATCCATAGACTCGTCGATCATTCCAGAAATCTTAACATAACCTCCTAAAGGAATCCATCCAATACCGTACTCTGTTTCTCCTATCTTCTTCTTAAAAAGAGAAAATTTGTAATCGAAGAACAAATAGAATTTCTCTACTCTTGTCTTAAATAACTTTGCAGGAATAAAGTGTCCTAACTCATGTAATACAATTAGTATTGATAAGCTTAATAAGAACTGTGATGCTTTAATTATTACTTCCATTCTATTAGTTCAATTTATTTATCATCTCTAAAGCTAGTGATCTAGTTTCAGAATCTGAAGCTACATAGTCTTCGTAGCTTGGTTTTTCAATTTTATTAACTTTTTGCATGCAATCTCCAATCACATCACTCATTTGTAAGAAGCCTACTCTATCTTTTAAAAAAGCATCAACCACTACTTCATTGGCAGCATTCATAATACAAGGAATATTTCCTGCAGCATGCATCGCTTCATAAGCCAATGCTAAATTTCTAAATGTTTCTTTGTCTGGCTGCTCAAAGGTTAATGCTGGGTAATTGATGAAGTTGAAACGTTCGAAATCCGAATCTAGCCTTTTAGGAAAACCTAATGCATACTGAATAGGCAATTTCATATCTGGTAAACCTAACTGCGCCTTCATTGATCCATCTCTAAACTGAGCAATCGAATGCACGATTGATTGAGGATGAACAATGACATCTACTTGCTCAGGCTTAAGGTTAAACAACCACTTTGCTTCAATGACCTCTAAACCTTTATTCATCATAGAAGCTGAATCAATCGTAATCTTAGCGCCCATCTCCCAATTAGGATGCTTCAATGCTTGAGCCTTTGTAATAGCAGCTAACTGATCTGCTTTCCTTCCTCTAAATGGACCTCCAGAAGCCGTTAAGTATATCTTCTCAATTGATTCGTAAGTTTCTCCAACTAAACATTGGTAAATAGCAGAATGCTCTGAATCTACAGGAATAATCTCTACACCATGTTTATCTGCCAATCCCATGATAATCTCACCGGCTACCACTAAAGTTTCTTTGTTGGCTAAAGCAATATGCTTACCAGACTCAATGGCATTAATCGTTGGCAACAAACCAGCATAACCAACCATGGCAGTTAATACCATATTAATGCTTGGATAAGTTACTACATCTGCAATGGCTTTATTACCTGCAAATACTTGAATATCATGCGCGTCTAGTGCATCAAATACTTCTTGATATTTATCTTCATTACCAATAACAACTACATTAGGTTTAAACTCAATGGCTTGTTGTATTAATAATGTACTGTTACTGTTTGCAGTTAATACCTCAACCGCTAATTTATCTGCATGTGATCTAACAACATCCAATGCTTGTGTACCAATCGATCCAGTTGAACCTAATATGGCAATATTTCTTTTTTGGTCCGTCATTTATTTAGCTATATAATCTCCCATTTCATCAGCAACCTTTCTATCGTTTGCTATTCTAGGCACTTTGTGTTGACCACCTAGTTTCCCTTGAGACTTCATGTATTCTATAAATGTATTCTTATTCATTTTTCTAATGATCAATGGCTGTAGGATATTCCCTTGTATTAAATCGAAATAGTAAGCATTTCTATGTTGCATTGCATCATCCAATTGCAACTTAAAGGCATCAATATCTGAAGGTTCTTTTTCGAACTCGATAAACCATTCGTGATATGGTAATCCTTCTCCGGCTTCTGCAATAACTTTAGGTGCAACAGTAAACTCTGTTACTTGAGTACCTGTATTCTTACAAACTTCCATTAAAGCACTTTCTACCTCACTTACAATGACATGTTCTCCAAATGCAGAAATGAATTGCTTTAATCTTCCAGTAACTTTGACTCTATAAGGACTTGTAGAAACAAACTCGATGGTATCACCAATATTATAACCCCAAAGTCCAGCATTGGTATTTAAGATTAGAACATAATTAACACCAATCTTCACATCCTTAATTGATATCCTTGTAGGATTTTCTTTGGACCATTCTTCAACAGGTACAAACTCATAGAAGATTCCATTGTTTAACAACAACAACATCCCCTCATCTTCAGGCCCTTTCTTCATACTATCTGGCACATCCTGATAAGCGATAAACCCTTCTGAAGCAGGATAGGTCTCTACGCCTTCAACAACTTTACCTAATGAAGCTGTAAGTTGCGCTCTATATGGTTCGAAGTTTACACCTCCATATCCAATAACAGATAATTTTGGAAAAGATTCCGTAATAGTCTTACCTGTTTGCTCTTGCATTTTATCAAAATACATCTGAATCCATGGCGGTATACCCGAGATCAAACGCATATCTATACCAATCGTTTCTTTAACAATTGCATCAACTTTAGTTTCCCAATCATCAATACAATTTGTATCCCAACTTGGAACTTGATTACCTTTAAAAATAGATGGGATAAAGTGATTAACTATACCAGATAATCTACCGGTTAAAATTTTGGCAGGACCAGTGGTTGTCATTTCAGGACTACCCGAAAGGAATATTAATTTACCATCGAAAAAAGATGCATTTCCTGTTAAATAGGCATAATTGAAAAATGCTTCACTTGCAGATTTGAAATGATACTTTGTGGAAGCTTTAGTAATAGGGATATACTTTGTACCTGATGTAGTACCCGAAGTCTTTGCAAAATACTTCGGTAAACCTGGCCAAAGCACATCCTTCATCCCTTTTTCTGTAATCAGATCTACGTAAGGTTTTAAACCTTCATAATCTCTTAGAGGAACTAATGTTTTGAAGTGTTCATAATTATCAATTAAATCGAATCCATGATCTATTCCAAACCAAGTGATTTTAGCTTTATTAACAAGTTGCCTAAATACAGCATCTTGCGTCTCTACAGGCTTCGCACTCCAACGTTTTAACTTACGATGAACGATGCCTGCATATAATTTAGAACCAATACCTTTCAATCCCATACTTCAAAGATAAAAACTGTTTCCATAAAGGCATATAAAAAAGGATATAATGACTAACATCTTTGGTATTTTATGAACACTATTTTCTTTAACTTAGCATTATGGCCAATACAATACTTTTTATCATTATAGCTATCATTTTATTCGAGTTTGCTTTAAGTAAGTATCTAGACTTTTTAAATCATAAACAATGGTCTGCTGTATTACCAAAAGAATTAAATGATTTATATGAAGAATCTGAGTATAAAAAGGCTCAAGAATATGATAAGGCTAATGACAAAATAAAATCTATTTCTGGTATCCTTAGCACCTTAATTATCTTGGGTTTATTAATTTCTGGTGGCTTCGCAAGTATTAATGATTATATCATCAATCATTACACATCAGATCCAATCTATTCTGCATTATTGTTTTTTGCTGCAATTGGAATCGGATCTTCACTTATTGGACTTCCATTTTCTTACTACAAAACTTTTGTTATAGAACAACAATTTGGTTTTAATAAAATGAATAAGCAAACCTTTGTTTTAGACTTAATTAAAAGCTACTTCTTAGGTGCTATTCTGGGTGGTGGTTTACTTTATTTATTCTTGTGGTTTTATAATACTTATCCAGAAAACTTTTGGTGGTATGCTTGGGTCTGTATCTCTCTATTTACAATATTCTTCGCCATGTTTTATACGGATTTCATTGTTCCTATTTTTAATAAATTAACACCTTTAGAAGCAGGAGAATTAAGAACAGAAATAGAATTATTTGCTCAAAAAGTAGACTTCCCTTTAAGCAATATAATGGTCTTGGATGGTTCTAAAAGAAGTACTAAAGCTAATGCCTATTTTTCTGGACTTGGAGGAAGGAAAAAAATCGTTTTGTTTGATACTTTAATAGCCGAGCATAGTAAAGAAGAATTGACTGCAATCTTAGCACATGAAGTAGGTCATTATAAAAAGAAACACATCTTCACATCAATGTTGCTAGGCGTATTACAAATGGGCTTCATGTTATATCTATTGAAGCTTTTTATAGGTAATGCATTTTTATCTCAAGCACTAGGAGCAGATGCACATAGTGTACAATTAGGACTTATCGGATTTACAATGCTTTATAGCCCTGTTTCAATGCTTACAGGGATTCTGATGAATCTATTATCTAGGAAGAATGAATATGAGGCAGATGCTTATGCAAAAGAATATTATAATGGAGAAGATTTAATCAATGCATTAAAGCAACTTAGCATTAAAAATCTAAGTAATCTTAATCCTCATCCTTCTTATGTATGGTTTCATTATAGCCACCCAACTTTGTTACAAAGGATGAAAGCCATTTATCAATCTTAATGAAAGCTTTTTTTAAAATAAGGCTCTATCATTTTAAGAAACATTTGTATGCCAATTGTTCTTGGCTAATTGCAATTTATTTCAGGCATTTCTATACCCCAAAAAAGAGAACTATTACGTCTATTTTTGACCAGTATAGTAAACAAGCGAAACAGCGTGTCAATATTATTCAAATCGGCGGTAATGATGGTTTTCATAACGACCCTGTCTGCAGATTTGTAAAAAGAGATCATTGGAAAGGTGTAATACTAGAACCACAGAAAAATGTCTTTCCTACGTTAGCATATGTCTATAAACAAAATGATATTACTACGCTTAACAAGGCTATTGCAAAAGAAAGTGGAAGTATCATTTTATACAAAATAGCTTTTAGTCAAGCGCGCTGGGCTACAGGATTAGCTTCCTTTAATAAAGCAGCTATCCTATCAGCTATTGAAAGTGGTTATGTTAAAAAAAGAGCTTTAAAAGATGGGACGGAATTACCCAATAACATGGAGGATTATATTTCTGAAGAAATAGTTGAAACTACTAGTTTTGAAGACTTAATAATCAACCATCAATTGGGCCCAATCAATATATTACAAATAGATGTCGAAGGTTTTGACTTTGAAGTGATCAAAATGATTAATCTAAATTCGATAGCTCCTGATTTGGTATCCTATGAACATGAGAAATTATCTAATGAAGATCAAAAGCAAGCTAAATATTTGCTAAAGTCTAAAGGATATAAAATCATTGCTATGAATAGAGATACAGTTGCGCACAAAGCTGAATTACAATTTGAAGTATAATGAAAGTGGCTTTAATACATTATAGGCTAATTAATAGAGGTGGATTAGAGAATAGACTAAAAAACTATTCTTCCTGGTTAATAGAGAATGGCCATGAAGTAGATATCATCTGTGCTAAATATGATACTGACGTTGATATTCCATTAGCAGCTAACATTAAGTGTTTACCAATTAACTGGATGCCAAAACAAATTAAAAAATGGGTCTTCAGTAGAAAAGTAGCTAAATACTTAAAAGCTCATTCCTATGATCTGAGTCTCTCTTTAGGAAGAACAAATGGCCAGGAAATAGTATTAGCGCCTTCTAATCATTTAGGCTATATGGTTGCTCACCAACAAAAATCGAAAAAACTAAAAGATAAAATTCAGATCATCTTAGACGCTAATTCTTATCATCAATCTAAATTGATCTTAGCTGCTTCTGAAATGATAAAGCAAGAATTGATTGATCTATATTGGATAAAAGAAGATAAAATTAAGGTATTACCTCCTCCTATAAACAAAGATTACTTTCCAAATCTAAAAAATCAACAAGCTGCTTTAAAAGTCAAATGGAAATTATCTCCATCCAAGAAGAGTTTTCTGTTTGTTTCTACCGGACATAAAAATAAAGGCTTGGCATTATTGAATAAATTATTTGCCAAACTTCCATCTGATGAATATGAACTAGGAATAGTTGGCTACCCCGCTGTAAAACCAAAATATAATAATATTAAGTACATCGGATACATTAAAGACCCAAAAGCATTAAATGAATTATATGCTGCTGCAGATTACACGATTCACCCTTCTACTTATGATGCATTTGGTCAGATCATTACAGAGTCCTTATATAGTGGCACTCCAGTGATCATTTCTAAAAACGTTGGTGCAAAGGAAATTGTGAAAAAAGAATATGGAACCATTGTAGATAATTTTGAAATAAATACCTGGTTAGATGTACTAAAAAATATCGACCAAGAAGCATTTGAAATACCAGAAAACATAGATGATTTCCTTCAGCTAAACTTGAATAATCATATGGAGGTAATTCTTAATCAAAAGTTTTGATAAACTATTTGTTGGGATTATTTGATATTTAGGTTCAATTACTTATCTTTGCCCTCCAATCTTTGAAAATTATAGTGATATGCACGCGATAGTAGAAATAGCTGGTAAACAGTACAAAGTAGAAAAAGATCAAGAGATCTTCGTTGACAGATTAGATGCAAAAGCTGGAGATAAGCAAGCATTTGACAACGTGTTGTTAGTGAATAACGATGGAAAAATCGCAGTAGGGAAACCAACTGTTGATGGAGCTAAAGTTGAAGCATCTATTGTTGATCAAGTTAAAGGTGATAAAGTTCTTGTATTCAAAAAGAAGAAAAGAAAAGGTTACCAGAAGATGAACGGTCATAGACAACAATACACAAAAATTAAAATTGAAAACATCGTTGCTTAATATTAATTAGGTAAGGAATTAAACACATACATTATGGCACATAAGAAAGGAGTCGGAAGTACTAACAATGGAAGAGATTCAGAATCGAATCGACTTGGTGTAAAAATTTACGGTGGTCAACCTGCATTAGCTGGTAACATCATTATCAGACAAAGAGGAACTAAACACTGGCCTGCTGAAGGTGTAGGAATTGGTAAAGACCACACTATCTTCGCAACTAGAGATGGAATTGTAAGATTCAATGTAAAAAAAGACAGATCTTATATTTCAGTTGATCCTGTAGCTGAAGCTTAAAAAAATAAATAAGTTCAATACTTAAACTAAAGGTCATCTTTCGAGATGACCTTTTTTTTTACCTAAATTAGAATATGAAAAATCTAATACTATTCCTATTGGTTTGTTTCGCGTTAAACCTTAATGCTCAAAAGAAAAGCATTCCTCAAGAAAAAATCCCTAGTGGAATTGTAAACCATCTAAATACTGAATTCCCAAAGCATAGTAAAGTAGATTGGAGAAAGACAGACAAAGGCAACTTTAAAGCTAAATTTGAATTTCCTAATCAGAAAGTGACTATTACTTATGCTTCTTCTGGAAAATGGAAAAGTACAAGAAGAGCTCTTAGTGGAGAAAAAGTACCTAATGAAATACTTACTGTAATTAGTTCAAAATACAGTGGTTACAAACTTAAAAAATATACTATTACAACTAGAAGTGGTAAAGAGAAGAAATTTGTAGCAACTATTATCAATAAGTCAAAAGAAAAGAAGACTTTGATATTTAACAACAAACACCAGTTTGTATCAGAGAAAATTAAGAAGTCTAAGAAAAAGTAAATTGATACAAGCTCTAAAAGCAAATTTGCTTTTAGAGCTTGTATTAAGCATTTTTAGACATAAAAAAAGCCCTCCAAATTGGAGGGCTTTTAATTTATTTTCCTTCTTTAGGCTGTAAACTCAGTGTTGGTGTATCAGAACCAACAATCACTTTCTTAGCATTTGATCCAAGTAAGAATTCTTCCCACTTTTTCTCTTGCCTAGTCATAATTACAACTAAATCGATATCGTTCTTCTCGCTATACTCAAAAATAGCATGAGGTACATTTTCATTTCTCTCTATACAAGTAAAACACTTAATTCCTTTTGCAGTTACTTCATCAGCTACTTCATTCAACTTAAGTGTAAGTTTAGATATATTATCTTGATACTCATCTATATAGGAAGAAGCAGCTAAAATATGTATCTCAGAATCAAAAGTTTTTGCAATTGCTATAGCAAATGCCACTTTCTGTTCAGTTTCTTTAGTAATATCAATCGGCAATAAGATTTTATTAAAGTTGATACTATGGTTTTTATTCTTAACTGTAAGTACAGGACATGGAGCACCATGAATAACTCTATTTGCATTAGATCCTAGCATAAACTTCTTAAACTTAGAGTTAGAACTTGTACCATGTGTACCAATTACAATAAGGTCACAACTTTCTTCTTCAGCATATAAATTAATCTGGTTGTAAATCTTACCTACCCTGTGTGCATGACTTACTTTTAGATCCTCACTATTAGAGTGTTCCGTCATTATTTCATCGAATTTCTTATTCAATCCCATTTGAATAATTTCCCTTGCAGTCTCGTCATCTCTATAAGATGAATTGAATTCATAGGTTTCAACAACGTGTAATAGAATTATCTCTGATTTAAAAATCTCAGCTATTCTTACAGCATAATCTAATGCATCAACTGAAGCTTGAGAGAAATCAAGCGGAACTAAAATCTTATTTACTACTAATCCCATAATTTTTAATTTAGTTTTACTTAAACTACAGTTTCAAAAACGAAGCAAAACTATATTATATTTTATGAATAACCTCCAAGATTCAGAATTAATTTTGAACCCAAATGGGAGTATTTATCACTTAAATTTACTTCCAAATCAAATTGCCAAAAACGTTATAGTTGTGGGCGATCCTGAAAGGGTTGCTATCATTGCTAAACATTTTGAAACCGTGCTTGCTTACGAACAAAAAAGAGAATTTGTTACAAAGACCGGAACATATAAGGGAAAAGAGATCACTGTAATGTCTACCGGAATTGGTTGCGATAACATTGATATTGTTATTAATGAGCTAGATGCCTTGGTCAATTTCGATTTAAAAGAACGTAAATTAAAAGAAAAACATACTGCTCTTAACATTGTTAGAATTGGAACTTGTGGCTCTTTACAAGCTGATTTAGAAGTAGATAGCTTCGTTGCTTCTACACACGGACTAGGAATGGATGGTCTACTCCATTATTACGACTATCAAAACACACCAGAAGAAACTGAGATTTTGGAAGCTTTCCTTAAGCATTCTAATTGGAAAGAGATTCCTGCAAAACCATATTTAATTGATTGCTCTAATGAATTATTAGAAAGTATTGCCTTCGACATGCATAAAGGAATTACTGCAACAGCAGGTGGATTTTATGGTCCTCAAGGAAGATATTTAAGAGCTCCTTTAAAGAAAAACGATCTTAATGAAGTATTACGAGACTTCAATTACAAGGATAATAGAATAGTTAATTTTGAAATGGAAACTAGCGCCTTATATGGACTAGGACGAAGAATCCTAGGGCATCACTGTTTAACAGTCTGCGCTGTCATTGCTAATCGGGAGCGCAAGAATTTTAGTAATGATCCATACAAAGCATTAGATTCACTAATTCTTAAAGTCTTAGATAGAATTTAATTTATTCTCTCAAAAAAAGAACAGAATACCTCTTACAATTAATGAGAAACTAGCAACTAATAGAATTGCTCTTGCACCTTGCCAATGTTAAAGTTTAAACATAATTCCAAAGCATAATGTCAAAAAACCTATAACGTTAATCAGTTTAGTGATTTTTTATTTTGAAGAACTATTACTTTAAAAATTTCTTAATCTCGTTAGCCTCTTTAATTAGATTATTTAAACCTTCAACATCTTCATCTTCTATGGCTACTCTAAATTTCCTTAACCAATAGGAGTAAACATCTAAAACTTCTAGTAGACTGTCTTTATTCTGAATGAATATTTGAGACCACATCTCAGCTGAAGACTTTGCTAAACGAGCTGTTGATTCAAATCCTCCAGAGGCCAAATCAAATATTGCGCTTTCGCTTTGCTCTTTATCTAATACAGATAAAGCAAGTGTAAAAGAGGAGATATGAGATATATGAGAAACGTATGCTGCATGTGTATCATGATCTTTGGAATCCATATATAAAATTCTCATATTAAGTGCCTGAAACATCTGCTGAGCAGCTTCCAATGCCAAATTACCAGATTCTTCCTTATCACAAATGATCACTGGTTTTTGATCGAATAGATCATACACTGCGGCATTCGGTCCAGTATATTCGGTACCAGCCATTGGGTGGCAAGCCACATAATGACTTCGTTTTGGATGATCTTTAACTATATCACAAATCCCAGATTTAGTAGATCCCATATCTAAAAGATAAGTTCTTTCTGGAATATCATTTAAAATATCAACGATCATCTCTTGTGCATTATGCACCGGAATAGCCAAGATGATTATATCTACCTTTTGTATTAATTGGTTTAATGGTAAACAGTCTGTAACAAGATTTAATTCTTTTGCTTTCTTTTGATGGTCCAAACTTCTATCTAATCCATAAACATTAAAGGCTACTCCTCTTTTCTTTAAATCTAAAGCAAGCGAACCTCCAATTAATCCTAAACCAACAATACCAATATCCATTATCTTATAGTTTTGTTTTTATTCTATTTAATGCTTCTTCAAATATTGCTGTATTTGCACACAATGATATTCTTAAATATCTATTACCATTAGAGCCAAAAATAAAACCTGGCGTAATAAATACAAAAGTCTTTTTAAGAATTTCTTCTACATATTCTTCTACATCTTTAATGTTCGATGGCAATTTTGCCCAAACAAACATTCCTTCTTGATCTAAACTGTAATTACAATCAATAGCATCAAAAATCTGATAGACGATATTTCTTCGATCTTTATATATTGTATTAATCTTATCGTGATAATCTTGTCCTAAATTAAGGGCTTCAATAGCTGCCAATTGCAAACCTTTAAACATCCCAGAATCCATATTGGACTTCACTTTAAGAATAGTATTGATATAATCGCTCCCCCCAATTAGCATTCCTATTCTCCAACCTGCCATATTATGTGACTTAGATAATGAGTTTAATTCTAAACAAACTTCTTTAGCACCTTCAAACTGAAAAATACTCATAGGAGCTGCTTGATTTAATACTAAAGAATAAGGGTTATCATTAATTAACAATAACTCATTCTTTTTGGCAAAAGTAATTAGGGACTTAAACAACTCATCATTTCCTACTTGACCTGTAGGCATATTAGGATAATTGATCCACATGATCTTGACCTTTGATAAATCCATTTGCTCTAGCGCTTCCAAATCTGGATACCAATTATCTTCTTTTAGATCATAAGTGATCATATCTGCTTGCATCAAGTTAGAAACGGAAGCATAGGTGGGATAACCGGGATTTGGCACCAATACTTGATCCCTTTTATTTAAGAAAGCCATGCTAATATGCATAATTCCTTCCTTAGAACCCATTAAAGGTAAAATCTCACCTGTCCGGTCTAACTTAACTTTATAAGTCTTTAGATACCAAATGGCTATGGCATCTCTTAATTCTTGAAGTCCTCTATAAGATTGATATCCATGATTGGTTGCAGCCTTGGCTGTAACACTTAATGCTTCTACCACCGATTCATCTGGCGCCATATCCGGAGAACCAATACCTAAATTAATGACATCTTTCCCTTCCTTTCTTAAAGCATCTAAATGTGCTAATTTCTTAGAGAAATAATATTCCTGAACCGTTTTAAGTCTATCTGATGGCTGAATAATCATAATTAAATTTTTATAACAAACTTAACATTAACAAGTCGACTAGTAAGATGATTAGGTACTGCAAACAATCTAGATGAAGTATCTCTAATCCATAGATAAGAAACGGTATTGGCAACATCTAACAAATTAAATATCTCCAATGTTCCCCAAATACTGTTTACATGTCTAAATATCGTTTCATCATATTTTTGCTTGGCTCCTTTTAGTATTAAACCAGAAAAACCAAGGTCAACTCTTCTATACATTGGTAAGCTTAAAGTATCCTTATATCTCTTATTATCCGGTGGACCAAACTTAAATCCGGTTCCAAATATGAAATTTAAATGAACTTTAATATTCTCATTACTTCTAACATAGTCTTGGAAGAAAATATTAAATGTCATGAATTGATTAGTTGGTCTTGGAATATAACCTGGATAAACCGTTTCTTGAGAATCTACTACTCCAAAGCCTTCCACGATAGGATTAACAACAGCTCCTGTATCATTATAATACCTTATATAACTATCGTCTAAAATATCTTCTTGTGTATTCATGAAAGATAAATTAAACCAAGAATCGGCTCCTTTTACAAATTCTCCATTTAGTCTAAAATCAATTCCTTGAGCAAAACCCTTAGCATTATTATCTGCATAGTATCTAACTTTAACATTATCTACTTCATAAGTATTTAGGTTGGATAAGAACTTATGGTAGACTTCAGTACTAAACTTAAATGGCCTATTCCACATCTCAAATTCATAATCTGAACCTAAAGCTAAATGAATGGATCTTTGTGCTAATACTCCTGTGTTAATAGTTCCATCTAACCTTCGTAGCTCTCTATAAAATGGTGGCTGATAATAAACGCCTGATGCAAATCTAAAAGCATATTTCTTCTCCCAACTTGGTCTGTATAGTAATTGTGTTCTAGGACTAATATTTAATTCCTCATTAAAGTCCCAATAGGTTCCTCTAATACCAAGATTGAAACCTAATGTACTAGAGTCTTTTAATGTTGTCTTCCATTCATCCTGAACATATCCACTTCCTCTATATGAAATCATAGAATTTTGATCCGATAAATAATGGTCTAATAGCACTTCTGATGTACTGTAAGGTACAGAATAGCCTGCAGAATCAATTCTAGTCCATTCCTGTAATTGATCTTCTATTTGTTCTCTTTGATATTTTAATCCCCATTGAAAAGAATGATTCCTTTTGATATAATAGTTCTTGATCTCTGTATTAAAAACAAAAATATCTAAGTAGTTTCTAGCAAAGTTATGATAAGATCCATAACCGATTGCTCCAGGGACAGTGTTACCAAACTCATCAGAACCCAAATTGGTTTCTACATCTTGCAATCGATAAACACCTAATACATCAAATGCTTCATTCTCATCACTAATGAAAACTGAATTCATCCATTTAAAGGTATAACCAGACTCTTCATTGAAGTATTTTAGTTGTGTCCCTCCACTGTAGGTTTGAAAAGATGATACTTCTTTTCCATCAAAGCCTACATAGAAATTCTTGGTATCTTGGACATTACCTAATCTTACCTGTGCAGTAATTGGTTCATTAACATAATTGTTTCCAGAATAATAAAGCAAAGAACTTAATTCCCAATCTAAACCTAACTGATAAGTCATATAGGTTTGTATATCATTAAAGACAGGCTTGTATTCACCTTTAACATCTAAACTATTTAATAGATAACTATTACGTCTATTTCTAGCTCCTATTAAATAAGTAAAACGCTTATCCAGCGCTAAACCTTCAACCATTAATTGCGCACCTAATAAACCACCAGAAATCTTCATCCCGAAATCTGTTGGCTTTCTATATTGCACATCTAATACAGAAGACATTTTATCTCCATAATTTGCAGCAAAACCTCCTGCATAGAATTGAATGTTAGCCACCATATCTGGATTAAGGATAGATAAACCTTCCTGTACTCCTGATCTAGTCAGTTGAGGTCGGTATACTTCAAAGTCATTTAAGTACACTAAATTTTCATCGAAATTTCCTCCTCTAACAGAAT
>JBELBA010000018.1:0-20957 GCA_042095635.1 Chitinophagales bacterium | reverse complement strand
GGTTAACTGGTTGGTTTTCGATATTGTTAACTCAGGTTTTTAGATGGTTTATAGTATTATTTCTATCTATTAACACTATTTCGATGTTATATTATTTTGGAACATCAACAGTAATGAAGAAACCTTTCTTAAGTCTTGGTAGTGTATTAGCTGGATTTGCTTGTATAATTACTTCTCTAGTATTTACTTATTATGTAAATCAGTTTGGTCAGTACAATAAAGTTTTTGGATCTATTGGTACAATAATGGCTTTGTTATTATGGATATATATTAACTCTATCGTTATCCTTAGCGGATACGAAGTAACCAATAGTATATTAAAGTATAAATTTGAAAAGAAAGATTAGGATTAAACTTCGTCTTGTCCTAGAACCCAAGCTGAAGGAGCGTGTGTTTTCTTTACAATAATCCAAATATCAGTTGCTTCTTCATAAGAATTAAAACCATATACACCTACTCTAAACATTCCGTTTGCTGCGGGTATAACTTTAGCAGTAATTTTATCCTTGTCCAATTTTTTTACCAATTTAGCAGCATTCTTTTCGGCTCCGAATGAACCAACAATTACAAATACTTTATCAAAGTTAGATTCGTTTAAGAAAACTGGTTTTCTCGTTTTAAAAACCTTTTTAGCTTGATTTGAGCTTGCTTTCTTAGTAATAGTCTCTTCTTGACTTTTTTTGGATGCAGCTTTTTTATAAACTTTTAGAGATTTTTTCTTAACCGTTATCTTTTCTTTTATAACTGGCGCTAATTCTTCTTTTTTAGCAATTGGTGCCTTTTTGTAAATAGTCTTTTTGACGTCTTCCGTTTTAATTTCTTCACTAGAGAAATCGAAACTAGGCACAAAAGATTTAATAGACTCTAATACATCTTCAGTTTCTATTGCAGCAATGTTTTCTTCATTAAAATCAGCTAAAACTAATTCCTGATCCATAAACTGATATATAATCCCAGAAGTTAAAATTAAAAGCGCTGCAATTTTCATTAAAGGAGCAAATCGGATCTTTCTTTTCTTCTTCTTAGATTTGTCTAATTTAATCTCAGGAGCTAAATCAGTAACAATTGTTTTATTAATTTTCTCTTCTCTTTCAATAGGGTTGAAAGAAACTGTTTCTAAGCCAAATGCCTTCGTATCGAAGTTTTTGTTTTGTTCTGGTGTAAATTGCAATTTCTTTTGTTTGTCGTAATAGAACTTTCCTATAGAATCAAGCACTACTAGGCTTTCCTTTTCTAAAGTGCTTTTTAAAGTACTAATATAGTTCTGAATATGAGCTTTTGCTTCTTCTTGGTTGATTGATTCTAAAGCTATAAGATGGTTTAAAAGTATACCATCATTAGATTTTAAGAATTGATTAAATGAAATAGTTTTAGAAGGTGGTTTAAAAGAATTTAGATCTGTGAGCATAGCATTATTCTTTTGAAGAATAAATCCTCCGAATCCTTCTAAAACGATACAATCATTCTTAAGCAGCAGGTCTGCTATATGTACTGATATATTCATAATCATTTCTTAAAAAGAAAATTTAACTCCGCCGATCACATTTAATCCAACTGTAGGGTAGTTATACCATATGTTATAACGCGTTCCTAATATGTTGTTGATGTCTAAGTATATGCTTAAATTCTTATGGTAATGATAATCAATACCTAAGCTTGCATCGACAAATCCATCATTAATATATTCTGTATCGCCAACTCTGTTGTACGTCTCTCCTTGAAAAAGGATACTTAAATCAACTTCTATTAGATCTTGGATGTTATAATGGTTTAACCAAGTGATTGCATAATTAGGCATATGCCATGCTTGTGTTTCTGTACTACTAGCCATATTATACAAGTAGAATCGATTCTCTAGTACTGAATTAAATTTATCATTTAATTGATACCCTAAACTTAGGATTGAAGAGGTAACACTCATATCTTCATATAAAGACTCAAATTTATGCATAGAGTCTTCGCTTGTTACAAAAAGTAGATTGTTCTTGACATCATTTCTTTCAAACCTTATGTCATAAGATAGTTTACTATCATGTGCTCCTTTAAATCCAGCATATTTAATATTGTTATAACTGTTTGTTAATTCAACAGAAGCAATATCCCAATATGGATTAATAAATAACATACGTTCTAAGTCTCTACCTTCTATATTACCTTTCCATCCACTATAAGTAGTTAAATATTTTTCTACTAATATTTTTTCACTATAGAATTCTGGTAGGATTAATGGTGCGTTTTGATCTAATGCGGCCATAATACCAAGTCTAACTTTCCAATCTTTTCCTTCTAAGTCATAGTAAGTTTTTAATGTTGTAATGTTTGTTAAAGAAGAAGACTCATTATTTAATAGTATTAATTCATTACTTAAATCAATGAACAACATTCCAGTACCTAATTGGTTGGAAACAATTGCTCCTCCATGTCCGTTAATTCCATTAGCGTTGTACATAGATGAAGTAGAGTAGTTTAAGTTACCATACAAATCATATCTTATTTCGTCTTCTTCATACTTGTAGTTATATATTCTTCCTGCTGCTCTAACATGATTTTGAACATTAGGAATTGTTGAACCAAATCTACCAGCTACCAAAGAATCAGGATCAATAAATTCATGCAGGTAATTACCAAAGCTGATATTAGCCTCTATAATGTCCTTTTTGAAAATTTTCTTTCCAAATAAGCTGATATCTGAAGTTCTTACAGATCTATTGGCAGTTCCTCCATTTAAATGATAATGATCTACATAGGCACCAAAAACTAAATCTTTAGATCTATCTGAAGAGTAATATGCTTCTATGTCGTATACTAGAGGAACTCCTAAACCAAGCTTTATAAGATTAGTGTTTAGTGCTTTTTCTCTAGATTTTTTAAACGCTAAAGGTTTAAATTTCTTTGGCAAATACTCAAACTTAAATGGGTATTTAGGGACATGGTATTCCTTAATGTTAATACTATCTGTAACATTATGTAATTGTGGATGAAAAGGAATCTTAACAGCATCTGTTACTTCAGGTATGATATTATTAGAAAATCTAACGGTATCCAGACCATTTACAGGTTCTTCTTGTGCTTGAATTTGTCCGAATGATAGACTAATCATAGCAAGTCCGATATAGTTCTTAATCTTATTCATTTCTTAAGCTATCTTTAATTGTCTTATCAATAATAGTATTTGGCACAGTATCTATAGATTGAATGTTTATCGAGTCAGATTTGATAACTTCCTCCATTTTTGTTTCAGTTTTAATATTCTCTGTATTTATCGTATCAATTATTGGGAGAGCGTCATTTTGCATCATATCATTTCCAATAGTATCTTCCTTAATAATAGTGTCAAATGGTTCTTCTATTATTACTTTGTTACTATCTATTTGTATAGAATCAGCCTGAGGGTCAATTTTCTGAATAACTTTATCTATTGATCTACTTGTATCAATTGTATTTATGCTATCTGTATTTATACTGTCTTTTAATGTAGGAACCTCTAATAGTTCTTGGTCTTTCTCAATTAGCAATGTGTCACCACCTAATATCAAGGTATCATATTCCATTAGAATCGAATCGTTTTCTTCAATTAAAATAGAGTCTTTAAATAATTGCACAGAGTCAACGATTTTAGCATTTGCTCTTTCTTCTTCTTCAATGATATCTGCTAATTTATTTTTAGCTTCCTGTACAATTGTTTCATCTCCTTGATATGCATCGATGATACTTTGTAATGTAGCTTTTGCTTGATAATCATTGCCAAGTTTATGGTAATTATTACCTAACAAGATAAAGGACTTAGCTAACCAATCTGGGTAGTTAGGTAAGTTCTGAATAATATCAAAACATAGCGTAATAGAAGTATCGTACGCCGCTTTCAAATATTGAATATTAGCAATTTGATATCTTGCTTCAACACCATATTCATTGGTTGTTTTAGACTTTACTTTATTTAGATATGTACTTGCAGAATCTAAATATTGTTCTCTGATTAATACATTACCTAAGAATAATTCAGACATCGTAATATCGTCTGGGCTTGCATAAGGTATAGCAATTAATGTACTTGCATAAAGCTTTACCTTATCCACTTTATTAAGTTCTACTGCTGTTAATGCTAAACCTCTAATTGCTGTTAACTTATTATTTTTAAGTTCTGCTTGTGTAAGTAAGTTTTCATAGTGCTTATAAGCTTTTCTATAGTCCTGCTTAATTTTATGATAAATAAATGAAGCATTTAGTAAAGCTGTTTCTGTATACTTATTCCTTTTAGCTTCAATAATATATTCATATCCTTTTAAAGCAGCATTATATCTTTTATCTCTAAATGCACATTCTGCACTGTAGTAATTAGCATTAATGATAAAGTATCCATTAGGAAACTGTTCATTGTATTTATTAAATAGTTCTTCGGCATTAGAGAAGTGATCATTTTGATATTGTAACTCTGCAGCATAGTAACTCAAAGAATCTTGTTCATCTAAGCTGAATTTAACATGAGGAAAGGACTCTTTAAGTAGGATTACTAAATCTTCAACTTCTCCTTTTGCAACAAAAATCTTCTTAATGATATTGATGGCTTCTTTACCTTCAGCTGTTTCTGGATATTGAGTTAATAGAATACTGCACTGATCGTTAGATAAATCTAGCTCATTATTATTGAAATAAATCAATGCTAACTTTAATAAGGCTTTTCTTCCTAGTAAAGAACCAGGATGTTGATCTTGCACTCTTTTAAAGTAGTGAATGGCACTATCAGCATTTTCATTAGCAAAGTAAGTATCTCCTAATTCGAATAATGCATCATCAGAATAGTTAGACCAGCTGTAGTTTTTAATTAATATTCCAAGCAATTCAATTTTCTTAGAAGGATCTTTTTTTCCTTCTAATCCGTAGATAACAGAAGATTGGTATAAGGCATAGTCTGCACCTCTAGAACTTTTCTCAAATACTGATTTATAATGCTTAAGTGCTCTGTCAAAACTTCTCATTAAATAATAGCAATCAGCTAATCTAAGCATTGCATCAGGATAGGTCTTTTTGAATGCTACAGAATATTTTAGAGCATCTGGTAATTGATTAAAGGCTGCAATAGAAGAGCTAAAGTAAGTTCTAGCTTCATTATATTTTTTTTGATTATAAAAAGAATAGGCCAGTGAATAATATGCAAAAGGTTTATTTTCAATTAGACTTAGTTCTGCTGCGATTGGCGCAGCCTCAGTATAAATAATATAATCTGCGGTTGCTTCATCATACTTTTCTAGATTATAAAGCGCTTCAGCCTTCCAATAATGTGCTTTAGCTGTAATGTTACCATCGTAAGGATTCTCTAATGACTTATTAAATAAAGCCAATGAAGCTTCAATATAGTCATCATTGAATAATTCAACAGCTCTAAAGAAACATACTTTCTGGTAAGCTGTTTTTACTTTTAGCGTTGGGTTTTCGATACCGTCTATAACTTCCATAGCCAGTTCGTAATTCTTAGTATTTAGAAGTATATCAGCCAATAACTCTTTTGCTTCTATTTGATAACGAGAATATGGATAGTTAATTAAGAAGGATTGGATATTAATGATAGCATCATGATGATACGCTAACTCATAAGTTAGCTTTGCATGGTTAAAGCTTGAAGTTTCTTTAATCTGAACATCAAAATCTAGTTTAGATGCTTTATAATAGGCTGCGTGTGCGCCTTGCTTATCATCAATTTTCAAGAAGCAATCTCCTAATAAGTAGTTTGCATTTTGTCCAAGAGAGTCTGCATGCTCTGCTAATTTACTGAATTCAACTATAGCCTTGGGAAATTGTTCTTCATGGTAATAAGCATATGCAAGGTTGTAGATATCACTTGTTAATACTTCATCAGATATGACTATGTATTCTATTAAGTAAGGAATTGATTGCTTAAATTTTCTTGTTTGATAATAGGATTGTCCTAGAATATTTACTGTTTCTTTGTAATACTTATAATTTGGATCTTCAATAATCTCTTCTGCATATTCAATGACCTGCTTATAATTCTTTTGAATAAAATAGATTTGAGCAATATAATAAGGGACAATATTTCTATACATCTTAGACTGCTTAACAGCTAAGAAATGCTTCAATGCATATTCATATTGCTTATCGAAGTAGGCCATGTAACCTAAGTAGTAATTAGATTGATAATAATATGCTGATTCTAATTTGTAAATTTTCACAAAATGCTCTTTAGAAGCTGCAAATTCCTTTTTGAAGAAATTGGTGTAACCAAGCATAAAATGAAATTCTGTTGTTTCATTTTCGGTTAGAATATGCTTAGAAACTTGGTTTAATTCTGTAAGTGTCTTTTTATGTTTTTTATGATCGAAGAAATATTTCCCTAGATAGAAATGAGCATAAGTTGTCAAAGCATGATTAGCATTTTTCTTTATGAAATCTTGTAATTTCTTTTTAGCGTCATCATTCTTAAGATGGTAAGCGCATATTGCATCATAATAATATGCTTGTGTGGATATATTTAAGAATGGAGCATTGGATTTATCTTTAAAATCTTTTAATAAGTTAAATTTTGCCTGAGCGGCTGCAAATTTCTCTGACTTATAAAGTTCTAATGCACTTTGGAAATCGTTAGTAGGAGTTACTGTAACATCCGAGTTTTGGGCATTAATTGTAATAATAGTAAATATTGCAACAATTAAAGTTAATATCTTCTGATTCATCATTTTAAATTATGCCTGTTATAACAAGCTAATGTTAATAAAACCTAATAATAATTCAAGTTATTTTTTCAACATTAATGGTATTGATCGAATATTTTAGAACTAAAATCGACTGCTTTAGAAAATTTGTCCATGTCAATGTTATGTTCAATATTGTTTTGGTTTAAATATTCAAGTAACAAGATAGTGTCCATGTTTCCTGTTAAATCATCTTTAGCCATTGGGCATCCACCAAAACCTTTTATAGCAACATCAAAATTAGTGCACCCTGAATCAATAGCAGCTTTAACCTTCTCTGTTATGGTTTGAGGTGTAGAATGCAGATGTGCACCAAATGTCAAATCTGGAAAAGTTGGAATTAATGCTTCAAAGAGATACTTTATATTCTCTGGTGTAGAGCAACCAATAGTATCTGAAAGAGCAAAGTATTTAATACCAATTACTTCTAATTGTTTAACCCAGTTAATTACAATTTCAGGATTCCATTCTTCACCATAAGGGTTTCCAAAACCCATAGATATGTATATCAATAATTCTTTATTGTTCTCTTTAGCTAATTTTTGAATATTCTTAACGCTGCCAAAGGACTCTTCAATAGTAGAGTTGGTGTTTCTTAATTGAAATGTCTCTGAAATAGAAAACGGGTAGCCAAGAAATTTTATTGCTTGATTTGTAACTGCATCTTTAGCACCTCTTTCATTAGCAATAATTGCTAATAAATCTGTCTTGTCGTTAATGTTAATGCCAGCAAGAACTTTTTCAGTGTCTTGCATTTGAGGAATTGCTTTTGGAGATACAAAACTTCCAAAATCAAGTGTGTTGAATCCACATTCTAAAAGTAAGTTATGATATTCAACTTTTAGTTTTGTAGGAATCATCTTCTTGATTCCTTGCATTGCATCTCTAGGGCATTCTGTTATTTTAATCATAAATCTAAATTAGTCAAATAGAGTACTAGGACAAAGTAAAAAAATAGAAGTAATTAAGAGCTGTAAAATATTTAACTTTGTTTTAGATTATTCGCTAGTTCTTTCCCTAAATACAAGTCAATTACATATTGTGTTGCATAAATTAGCGGACTAAGTATTATGGCGCTGCTAGATTTAAATAAATAATTAACAATACAGACAGCCATAATTTGCTGAAAACTCCAGTTATCTCCAATATAAAAGGCAATAAATAAAACGATGAAACTATCTATTAATTGTGATGCAATTGTAGATAATGTTGCTCTTAGCCAAATATTTCGGCCATTTAAATATGTCTTCAACCTTTTAAAAATATACGCATCTAATAATTGTCCAATTAAAAATGCAATTAGTGAACCAATAATAATCCATTGACCTTGAGAAAGTGTCATTGTAAAAGCTTGATCTCTATTGACGATCTCCCCAGATAATATTATTTTATTTATCCACCAATCTGAACTTGGTAATGATATAGAAAGCTTTATCATTACAAAAAAGTAGCAGATTATGATTGCAGATAAAAAAGAGATGAATTTTACACCTTTTATTCCAAAATATTCATTTATGATGTCTGTTAGAATGAAAACTATTGGCCAGATTAATACACCTGCAGTAAAATCAAGATGAATATGCTCTATTCCAAATATTGAAAAGTCAAATTGTTCAATATTCAATAGTTTTTCTAGACTAAAAATTTTGACTCCAATAATCTCTGCAATGAGTATGGTAGAGATGAAAACAACACATAGAATTAAGTATAATTTGTTTTCTTTTTGAAGTGTATTAGTTGTTAACATATAATGTTGATGAAAGTTAAATGTTAAAAATATTTATGTTATTTTTTAATTTATGATTTTTATAGTATTTTTAAATGATAGGGTAACATTTAATTATCCGATCACAAATTAAAATAAAAAAGGGGATTTTATGGCGATTAAAGATTTTGATCAATTAAAAGCAGAAGGAAAGAAGTTAGGAGTAATTTCACATCCTTTAAGATTATCAATTTTAGAGTATATCAAAGAGAATGAGCCAGTTTATGTTTCTCAGATATATAAAGATTTAGAATTAGAGCAATCAGTTACCTCATCACAATTAGGTTATTTAAGAAAAGCAGATTTTCTAAAAACTAAAAGAGACGGTAAAAAAGTTTTCTATTCTTTAAATAGAAAAGGAATTGGTTCTGTATTAGAGGAAGTAAAAGCCTATTTCTTAGAGAACTAATCATATGATATATATTGTACCGGTTGAAGAGTTTATAATATTATCGAATTCTGGTAAGAAAATTGAAGCTGATCCTGAATTGTATTCTACATTTAGGGATCAGTTTTTTTTTGATAGATTCATCAAAACACTTCCTAAGAAAGTAAGAAACAGTGATTTGAGATTAGATGAGTCTAAAAAGTTTACTTGGTTTAACGAAGTAAACGATGTTTATAATCTAATTGATAAATTCAATAGAAATAGAAAGAAGATTATTAATTATCAAGGTAGTTTTTACACTTACAAGTTTAAAGAGTTTAATTGGTGTGCAATTGAACTAATAAAATTTGACTCTGAGCAAGAATGTATGCAATTTTTTGGTAAAGACAATAAACTTTGGAAAACATTACACGTACTTTTACCTTTTACCAAAGGTGTGCAAAATGTTTAAACAGTTCTTATTAATTGTAATTTCTAGTATTACAATTTCATCTTTAGCTCAGTTTGGAGATCCTGTTTTCGATTTAATCGAAGAAGGGATAACTTTTTCCGATCAAGAAAAATATGATGAAGCTATAGTCAAGTTTGACGAAGCACTTAAAATAGATAAAAAGAATGGCATGGCTCTTTTTGAAAAAGGAAGTGCAATCTATAAGAAAGGTGATTTTAAATCTTCGATTAAGCTCGCTAATAAAGTTATAAAAATGGAGGATCCAGGTTATATGATGGATGCCTTTATCTTAAAAGCAGACGCTCATGAAAGATTAGGAGATAAAGCAACTGCTATTGATGTTTATGAAGAAGCAACTGCTTTATATAATCAATCTTCATATCTATATAGGAAACTTGGATTGAGATACATGAAGATTGGGGAAAACGAGAAAGCAATGAATACATTGTTGGAATCGATTCAAATAGATCATTTAAACGCAGATAGTCATAAAGCTTTTGCAAATGTATTACTTAAAGAAGGTTTTTATATCAGAGGGTATCTAGCTAGTGTTAGGGCATTAATGTTAGATCCTAAAACAAAAAATGCCTTAGAGATCTTCAACTTGATAAACGCTGATTTACAAGCTAAGTTTGCAGGAGATGAAGATACATTAATAGTATTTAGAAAAATTGATCCAATAAAAGATAATTCTAGTTTAGATTTAGGTCCTTTAATTCTTCAGTTTAACCAGCTAATAAGTGCATTAGATAAAAGAGCTAATAGAACTAATTTTTATACTGATTACTATTTAGACTTTTATAAATCAATTGTACTGCAGGGTTACACAGAAGCAATGTTCTATGATATGCTATCTAACATTAAGATGTCTGAATATGCAGTTTGGTTAGAAAACCCAAGAAGTCAATCAGAATTAAGTCAGTACAATAACTGGTTAGAAAGATACAATTGGCCAGATTTAAGTCGTTAGTTGATGTTTAAATATGGTGGATAAGTCTTTAAGATTTATATGCAGACCACATCAAGATTTTCTATTTTTGATCCTAATAAAAATAAATAAATATGTCTTTTGAAGTAAAAGGAAAATTATACGAGGTTTTTGAAACACAACAAGTAACAGATTCTTTCAAAAAGAGAGAGTTCGTTTTAGAAGTAGAAGATGGTAGTTATACCCAATATGTTAAGTTCCAGATGACACAAGATAGATGTGATCTATTAAATAGCTTTACAAAAGGAGAAGATATGACTGTTTCTTTCTCTTTAGCAGGTAGACCATATACTAATGCTGAAGGTCAGACTATTTACTTTACAAACCTAAATGCTTGGAGATTAGCCAAAGATGAAATGGCACAAGCAGCTCCTGCTCCTATGCCAACTCAAGCACAAGCTCCAGCAGTTGAAGATAATGCTGATGATTTACCTTTCTAATTAGAAAGGTAAATAATAGTTATAAAAAAAGCCTAGATCAAAATGATCTAGGCTTTTTTTATTTATGTTAATTGAATGATTCCTTATTTACAATCTTCTGAAAACGCTATTGAGAAAGAAATTCCTACCTGATTCCAAGTTTTTGAAATTCCATCTGCTCCAGTATGTAAAACTTTACAAACATCATTTAAAGATGATACTGCATTTGCTGCTTTCCAGTTTAAAAGGTCTAGTGAACCCACAACATCAAATTTATTATCTGTAACAGTATAACTTGCAGTCATAATTTGACTCATATCGTTCATATTAATAGATATTTCAATTGATCCATTTTGATCATTTCCATCTAGCTTACTTACAAATCCTGTTAAATTAGCAGTCTTATCCATTGAACCGAAAAACTTGTTTAATAATTTATAGTCTCTATCAGGATTATTAGAATTAACGCTATTGACAGGTATACTAAATTCTAAATTTTGAATAGCTGCTTGAATAGAGTTACTTGAGCTTCCTTCTTTCACTGCTACAATAATAGAATCAAAAGTTCCTTTAACAGGTATCTTGGCTGTTGTTTTATATCCAGTCCATTGAAAAGTTGTTGAGTCTGAAATATATGCGTAATTACAATCTGCAGTCGCTTCTTGCAAAGTTGCTGTTGCTTTAGGAGTATTGTTAGCACTGTCGCTACATGCAATTAAACTAAGTGCAAATGCACTATATAAAATCTTTTTCATCTTTATTGTGTTTAAGTTTATTGATAAATAAATTAACTGCTACTTGGTTAGAAACAGTCATTATTTTTTCATTAATAGTTATTTCAATAGAATGGTCAAAATCAATTTTTTCATTGACCTTAACCTCTGTCCCAATAACCATGTTATGCTTTTCTAGGTATTGCAGAAAGCTTGAGTTATGTTCTTTAACTCCTAAGATGATTCCAGTCTCTCCAACAGCTAAATCTGCAATCGTAGTGTCTTTATGATGCTGAATGTTTCCATTTTTATCTGGGATAGGATCTCCATGCGGGTCATACTTTGGGAAATCTAAAAAAGCATCTAATCTATTGATTAATTCATCAGAATTGATGTGTTCTAGCTCTTCTGCCATTTCATGCACTTGATCCCATTTAAAGTTTAGTTTTTCAACTAAAAACACTTCCCATAATCTGTGTTTTCTCAAAGTGACTAGGGCAGCTTTCTGACCTTCATTAGTTAGGGTAACACCTTGGTATTTTTTATAGTTGACTAGCTTTTTTTCAGCTAATTTTTTCACCATATCTGTAACGCTACTTGCCTTACTATCTAATTGATCGGCAATAGCATTTGTACTTGCTCCAGTTCTGGATTTACGACAAAGTTTGTAAACAGCTTTTAAATAATTTTCTTCCGCTAATGAAGGCATATTAATTCTCCTTTTCCTCTATTAAATGAACTCTAATGTGATTATAGTTCATTCTGATAAAGATAGTAATGTTGACTTGAAAACCTTTCTTATTGTATGTAATTGATTCTATTTCACTTTCATCCATTTTGATGTGAATGTTGTCAAATAATAAGTCTGGATTTTTTTCTGGATTATTAATAATCTTTTGTTCTCCAACAATTACTTCTGGAACCTCCAGATTAGTAGGTATATCAAATATGTTTTGACAAATTCTATAAGCATATCTAATGTCTTTAGTAGGAATAACTAAAATCTCATTATTCTTTAGGTAATCACTTGGTACGTTATAATCTATGATTTGATTCTTGATTTTTTTATCCAAGTATTGATCTACTTTATATGCTTCTAATGTTAAGCCTCTTTTAGGAATGGCAATAGAAGAGGTATAAGGTTCAAAAATATATCCCTTATAACTATTGATTTTAACTTTTAAGAATCTTCCTTTATAAACACTATGATTAACTATTGGTCCTACATTCTTTTCCAATACACTTATCTCTGTTCCTTGTTTAATCTTTCCTAGTGGCTTAGATTCAAAACTAGCATCAGCGTATAAGAAAATACTTAGTTGAGTGGTGTAAAGTTTTACCAATTCTGATTTATTAAAGTCATTATCTATTTTAAGTTTGTTTACCTGATCTTCATACTCGTTATAATCATTAGAAAGTGATTCATGCAGTTTTTCATATGGTAACTTCATTTCTTCCACAATCTCATCATCAATTCTATTTTTTAAAGAAGGTCTTACTTCCTGTTTCTTTTCAGGTTTAGCTTCTTCCTTATTTTTAGTTGGCTGTTCTAAAGAAAGTTCTTTTATTTCGTCTAACTCCTTTCTTTGTTGTTCTAAGAATTTTCTAAGTTCTGCTTCTTCACTTTTATCAGAAGTAGGACTTGCTGTTGGTGTAGAATATTCTGGTATTTCTTCAGTAGACAGTTCTTTCATTTTTTCAGGATCTGGAATTTTCTCAGTAAATACTGAAAACACAAAACCAACATCCTTACCATCATATACTTGAATCATTCTACCAGTTCTTCCTCCCATTTTAATAATAGGGGAGTTCTCATTAATGATAGCGATATCTGTACTAGGCTCTAAAGACTTAATAATTGCTGAACTAGGATCATTAGTAATTCTTAAGTTAAGATTGTTTTGAGAAGAAATTCTTGCAAGATAAACTGTGTCGAAATCTGCGATATTGTAAACTAAGTCTTTATGTTTTCTAACATAAGGAGAAAATACATACCCAAAATTAGAGCCATTATAGACTCTAAGCATATTGCCAACTTTACCTTTTAACTTTACTTTATCTGCTGACTCTTCGATAACTGCAACATCAGATAAGCTTTTTAATCTTGTAACAACATCAGAGATCGGGTCAGCTGTTTTTCTAACATTCAATTTAGCGTGAGAAATTACCTTAACCAAGTACAAAGTGTCAATTTTGATTTCTTCCTCTTTCGTTTGTTTTTTTCCTTTTTTAATTGCCTTCTTTTCTTCTTCTTTCTTGCTAATTTCAATTTTTTCCTTTTCTTCTTTCGGAGACTTAACTACAGTATCTGTTTTTGCAATAGAGTAAGATGGTTTTTCAGTTGCTTCCAATCCTTTTTTATTTGTATCAGTTTGCGCTTTAATGTCTTCTGTAATTTCAATAGTTGTATCCAATTTTTCAGCAACATTAAATTCAGATTTTTTCTCTTCTTTCTTTTCCGTCCCTTCAATTTTTTCAGTAAATCTAGAGAATACATAACCAATTTTATCACCAGCAATTACCTTTATCATCTTACCTTTGATATTACCTACCTTAATTATTTCTCCATTATCATCTAATACATGAATTATAGTGTTGGGAGCTAAAGAAGTAATTACATTTGAAGTTGAAGATGCAGAACTCCTCATATTTAGATTGTTATCAGATTTAACTACTGACTGATATATTACTTCATAATCGTTAATATTTAGGGGTGTGTAATGTTCAATGTAAATAGATGAGATGTATCCAATTTTCCCATCGAACCCAGCTTTTATCATTTTTCCTGGTCTTTGTCCAGCTTCTTTTTTATTGAATGATAAATCTAATATTGCTAAGACTTCATTTTTTTTGATTGCAGCAATTACGCTTGATTTTGAACTATTGCTTGCTCGCATGTATAATGCACTAACAGTGATTTTTGCTAAGAAGGCGGTATCACTGTTAATTTCGGTACTCTTGATTGGTTCTTCTTGCTCTTTTTCAAAGGCTCTTAAGTCTTCAACTTTCTGTTCTATTTCTTCCTTTGAAAGTGGTTCTTTTTTAGCTTCTACTTTGGAAGTAAGGCCAGAGAATATATATCCAACTTTATTATTGTAAGCTACCTTAATCATTATACCTTCTTTACCTGCTATTCTAATTGAAGTACCTTTGTTGTCAATAACATCAACTATAGTTCCACTAGGGATCTGATCTAATACTATTGAATTGGATTGGTTATTCATTCTAAGGTTAAGACTTTTAGTAGTCTTAATTTCAACCTGATATAATGCTTCTAATTTATTGAAGTCAATTTTTTCTTCTCTAATTGTAAATCCAGAAAAAATGTAGCCTTTTTTTCCTTTGTGCTCTACTAATATCATTTTTCCAGATTTGCCTCCAATTGTAATTGAAGGCTCACTATCATTATATACAGGAACAATCGCTAAACTTTCTACTTGGTCTAATATTCTAGAATTCTTAGATGTAGACTTTCTTAAATTTAGCCCTTTTGTTGTAACTACCTTTACAAAGTAAAGTGTATCAAAATTAGCTGGTTCTGCAGTTGTTTCTTCTTTAAGTTCACTAGACGACTCTTTTATAATAGGTGCTTCATCTTCAACTTTATTAATAGCACTTACATATGGAGAAAAGACATAACCTATTTCTGTTCCATTATAGACCATTAACATTTTACCTTTTTTCCCTTTGATACTTATTTCTTTACTTTCTCTTATTACGGCTACTTCAAGGTTTTTTGCAAGAATATTAAGAATAGAAGAGTTAGGATTTTCTGTAGTTCTTAAGTTTAAACCGTCAACTTCAATTTTTACTAAGTACATAGTATCAATACTAGAAGCATCTATGGGTGCATATGCTTTTGTGAATGCACTAAAGATATATCCAACTTGATTGTCATAAGACACTCTTAACATTTGACCTTTCTTACCAGCAATTTTTAGCGTTTTGCCTTTTACACTATATGCAGGTATGATTTCATTGTGAGGTATTGTTGCTAAAACTTTTGATTTTGGATGACTAGTAGATCTAAGATTAAGGCCTTTAGTAGGTAGGATTTGAACTTCATATATGGTATCTCTAAAATGGTCAGCTACATTAACCATATTAACTTCTTGCTTTTCTTGCGGAGCCTTGTCTATTCTTTCAAGGTAAGGAGAGAATACATAACCGGTAGTTGCTTGGTATTGAATCTTAATCATCTTACCAGATCTACCAACTAAACTTATATTTTTATTTTTATCATCTAATACTTTTACAATTGTCCCTGGTTCTATTGAAGTTAGCACACTAGAGTTAGGATTAGATTTAGATCTAATGTTTAGATTTTTAGTTGAAGTAATTTTTGCATGATATAAAAAATCATCGTTCTCTTGCTTAGCAGCACTTTCTGTAGGTTTTGGTTCAACTTTTTTTGTGAAACCAGAGAATATATAAGCAGTTTTACCTTTAAATTCAATTTCTAACATATTTCCTTTCTTACCTGCTAGCTTAAATTCTTCAGAGACTATGGCAATTAATCTTACTTGTTCTTTATATGCTAAAGCACCTAATACTTTGGAGTTAGGACTTTCTGTAGATCTAACGTTTAGCCCTTTTTTTGATTGGACCTGAACAAAGGTATTAGCAGGTGCTTCGTGCCTTTTGGTTGGTTGTACTGATTGTTTAGCAGCTACCTGATTGACCGGTTTGGTTGATGCACTAGCAGCAGGAGTTGCATTATTTTTTGGTCTCTTTCTAATTTCAACTACTTGATTTTTTTCAATCTTTACAGCATTAATTTTTTGGCTTAAGTCAATTCCTGTTGCCTTATAATTAAAGTCCGTTGAAATACCATAACCTGTCTGTCCAAAATAGGAGATCTTAATTACAACGCCATTGGTCTTTTTGGTATTAATTACAGCAACAGAATCCTGGATTAATCTAACTTGTCTACCGTTTGGTATTTTTACAATAACATTACTTTTATGATAAGGAGACTTCCTAAGTAATGCTCCATTGCTGTTGATTACATTAAAATACACCTCTTGCGCAAACGTGTCAGTAGACACAGAGAAAAGTATTATAAATATTCCTAATTTGATTACCCAGTTCATAAAGCATAAATTTAGGGATATATATTTACATTTTGATGAAATTTTTGGAGTTAGTTATTTGCCCATTTTTTCTACTTAAAAATATGTAGGATCCAACTTGTAGAAAGTCAATATTAATAGTAATTACAGGGCTAAATTCAGTAATCGTATTAGAATTCATTTTTTCCGTATAAAATACCTTTCCATTTGCATCCAAAATGAAGAGTTCATCTAAGGCAATATTTTCTCTACTAAAGTAGATTTTTAATACAGATTTGACCGGGTTAGGAATAATTTCGAATTCATCTTTTATCACATTAATTCCAATGATTTTTGAAGAAAGCGTAGCTACTAAATTATGTTCTGGGTTAAAACTTAAGCTATCAATTGTATCAGTATATTGAATTAAGAATGTACTAGTTTCTTCCTTAATTTTTAATGTTTGTATCTCTTTACCATTAATAGCAATATCCAAATCGAATTGAAATACATCATTAGAGCTATGACTAGATTTTTGTTGGACAAATATTTTAAGTAAATCATTGCTGTGTTCATATTGAATATCTAATATTGGATAGCCTTCATTATAGATCCATTGGTTAAAGAAAGTATCT
Source organism: Chitinophagales bacterium (assembly GCA_042095635.1). GTDB lineage: Bacteria > Bacteroidota > Bacteroidia > Chitinophagales > CAJXBJ01 > JBELBA01. The sequence goes on along the minus strand of JBELBA010000018.1, from coordinate 3,840 downwards.
AAATCCTGTTGAGCATGATTTTCCATTATGCATTGAAATTGTGCGGTCTTACTAAATTTATAAGATAGGTCTTGATGTGTGATATAATCCTTCACACCATTAAAGAATATACTGTCTCCAATTTCTTTACGCAGCATATGCAATACCATGGCACCTTTATGATAGCTTAATCTTCCATTGAATATTCTGCTCACATCTGTGGTGTCATCTACATATACTGCACCATCTTCTTCTGTGGTAATATGATTAATCAATTGTGATTTCCAGATATCCCAATATTGGCCGTAAAACATATGTTCGTAGGTAAGTCCTGTTAGATAAGTTGCAAAACCCTCGTTAAGCCAGATATCTTTCCAAGTACCACAGGTTACTTTATTACCAAACCATTGATGAGCTAATTCATGCGCTGTTAATTCATGACCAAAAGACCCCATAAAACTCATAGTTTGGTGTTCCATACCTCCTCCCCAGCCAAATTGAGCGTGACCATATTTTTCATTGATAAAAGGGTAGGTGCCAAATAAGCTATCGAATAAACCGAACATATCTTCTAGGCCTTGTCTTCTATTATTATACTGTTCTATTGCTGTAGGATATAAGTAATTTAATATTTGAAGACTATCTCCATTTAAGTCAATTTTATAGTCAACGACATTATAATTACTAACTGCTATCGCTACTAGGTAGGGTACAACAGGGTATCTATGTTTCCAATGAAAGATAATGGTGCTATCCAGTATAGTGCTGTCGTCAAGTATGCCTAGGGATCCAGCGTGGTTGCCAATTGGGACTTCTATATTGATATCGATGCTGTCTATTTTATCTTTTAAGGTTTGCTTACAAGGCCACCAATCTTGCGCGCCATAAGGTTCCGATAAGGTCCAAATAATGTCTCCATTAGAGTGATTAGATTGAATAAATGAGCCCATCCCTGTAAAGTCCGGAACACCATGATAAACAATAGTAAAGGAGTCGACTTCATTTAATCTTAAAGTGTTTTCTAATTCAATCACCAAATCATAAGTATTCAGCCATTGGTAATTAAGGACCTTATTATTGGTGTAAATTGAATCAATATCTAAAGATTGTGAACAATTAATAATTATTTGACTTAAGTCTGTTTCTAAGGATTTAATATAATAAGTAACAGCACCACTTATATATTTGTTAGAAGGATTAATTTTCCAATTTGTTCTAGCATAGATCCAATCATAAGAAGAGTCATTAACAGACTCGAATTGCTCTAAAGACCTATTGTGTCTATGTTCTAATTCTTGAATGTATTTAAACTGACCTGGCTCAATTTGACCAAAACAACATACATTAATTAAAATAATAATATTTAATAATGTCTTTTTCAACACTTCTAATCTAGTCTTTTCCCAATTATTAATTCGTTGAAATTCGAACAAATGTACTTTTTAAAAGTCAATAACAATCATTGTTTCAAAAAATAGATACCTAATGTTAGGTATTTGCTTTTTGCATTTGTATTTTAGCTTTGTTTATACTTAGTCTAAATAAGCTTTCTAAGAAGACAAGTATATAAAAAAATAGTTATGAGTGAATCGAATGACGAGAAAATATTAGCGGAAGTAACTGGTTCCGAATATAAATATGGTTTTACAACTGACATTGAATCTGAGAATGCTCCAAAAGGTTTAAACGAAGATATTATTCGTTTCATTTCTTCGAAGAAAGAAGAGCCAGATTGGTTATTAGAATGGAGGCTGGATGCTTTTAAGAAATGGCAACAAATGGAGGAGCCAGATTGGGCAAATGTAAACTATGAGAAACCAGACTTTCAGGATATAATATATTACTCTGCTCCAAAACCTAAGAAACAATTAGATTCTTTAGATGAGGTGGATCCGGAGTTATTGAAGACTTATGAGAAGCTTGGGATCTCTTTAGAAGAACAAAAAAGATTAGAAGGTGTTGCGGTTGATTTCGTTATGGATTCAGTTTCAGTAGCTACTTCTTTTAAAGAGAAACTAGGTGAACTTGGAATTATATTCTGTTCTATGTCTGAAGCAGTGCAAGAGCATCCAGAATTAGTGAGAAAGTATTTAGGTTCAGTTGTTCCTAAAAGAGATAATTTTTATGCTGCTTTAAATTCAGCTGTCTTTACAGATGGTTCTTTCTGTTATATTCCTAAAGGTGTAAAATCTCCTATGGAGCTTTCAACTTACTTTAGAATTAATGAAGCTGGTACAGGGCAATTCGAAAGAACTTTATTAATTGCTGATGAAGACAGTTATGTAAGTTACCTAGAAGGATGTACTGCACCGCAAAGAGATGAAAATCAATTGCATGCTGCTGTAGTTGAGTTAGTAGCTTTAGATAGAGCAGAGATTAAATATTCAACTGTACAAAATTGGTACCCAGGAGATGAGAATGGAAAAGGTGGGGTATTTAACTTTGTAACTAAAAGAGGAATTTGTCATACTAGATCTAAAATTTCTTGGACACAAGTAGAAACAGGTTCTGCTATTACATGGAAATATCCTTCTTGTATCTTAAAAGGAGATCATTCAATTGGAGAGTTTTACTCTGTAGCTGTCACTAATAATAAACAGGAAGCAGATACGGGAACCAAGATGATTCATATTGGTAAAAACTCTAAGTCTTTAATTATATCTAAAGGTATATCTGCTGGAGATTCACATAATTCTTATAGAGGTTTAGTGAAGATGAATAAGAATGCAGATAATGCTTCTAATTTCTCTCAATGTGATTCTTTATTAATGACAGATACTAGCGGTGCGCATACATTTCCTTATATAGAAGTGAATAATAACACTGCTAAAGTAGAGCATGAAGCAACAACTTCAAAGATTGGTGAAGATATTCTTTTCTATTGTAACCAAAGAGGATTGGATCTAGAGCAAGCTGTAGAGTTAATTGTAAATGGATACTGTAAAGAAGTCCTAAATAAGCTTCCTATGGAGTTTGCAGTTGAAGCACAGAAATTGTTAGCATTAAGTTTAGAAGGATCTGTAGGATAATATAAGCTTCACTAAGATTGATAAAATAGATAATGATGTTAAAAGAAACATTAATAGAAAATATAAAGGGTGGTACTAAGTTGAAAGAAGAAGCAAAAAGCGTCTTTGAAAACTTAGGTTTTCCTACCACTAAGAATGAAGAATGGAAGTATACCAATCTTTTGAAGTGGACTAAAAGAGATTTTTCTTTTCCAATTTCAGCATCACAGTTAGATGATGTTCATCAATATGTAATCGATGAATCATTTGATTTAATAGTTTTGGAGAATGGAAAGCTAAGAGCGGATCTTTCTAAAATAACAGAAGAGATAACTGTTAAACCTTTAAAGCAGGCGTTAAATGCTGACTCAATTGCGCAGAAACATTATGGTAAATATGTAGACTTTTCTAATGATGCCATGTATGCTTTAAACACCGCTATGGCTGATGATGGATTATTTATCCATGTTGAGACCAGAAAGGTAATTGAAAAGCCAATTCAGATATTAAATATTACTACTACTAATGAAAATGCATTTACGAATCCTAGAAATCTAGTAGTGATTGAAGAAGGAGCAGAAGTTCAATTTATAGAGTCGCATTATTCTGGTACAGATCAGTTGGTATGGAACAATGTAATCTCAGAGATTGTTTTAGAGAAAACTGCTCATTTCGATTGGATTAAGATTCAAAATGATAAAATAGAAGATACTGCATTAATAGATTCTACTTTTATTTTCCAAGAAGCAAATACAGTATCTAATGTATTTACTTTCACATTAGGAGGTAAATTGGTTAGAAACAACCTTAACTTTAATTTGGATAATGAGTTTATCGAAGCAAATTTATCTGC
>JBELBA010000017.1:0-21193 GCA_042095635.1 Chitinophagales bacterium | reverse complement strand
CCAGATACCTACAAAAACAAAACTACCAGCTAATAAGAGGTTAATTGAGCTTTGTTTGTAAACACTTTTGATTTCTTCCAAGTCATTCTCTTCACAAGCTCTAGAAATGATAGGGTCTGTGATTTGATTTAATGCTCGCATTGGTATATGGACAACTGTACTCACATACATTCCAAAAGCATAAATACCTGATAGCGCTAAGTCACCTAGAAGATGGGTAAGCATAACAATATCAATTCTAGCTGTAATAGTAACTGCAGTATTACCCAAGAAAACAAAACCAGTATAGTTCACCATTTGCTTAACTAAAGACTTAGAAAAGTATTCCCATTTAGATTTTAAATGTAGTTGTTTTAGATATTTTAGATAGATCAAATTAACTATTGGAGCGGATAAATAAGAAGCTGTAATGACCCATAAAAATCCTGTTAATTCATAGATCTGAAGAATGTATCCAATAATACAAAGTGTTATCATTATTCTGATATACACTTCTCTAATCATTGCTGGTACAACAGCCTTTAAGATAGATCTTGTGAAAGCTGCTAATACTTCCATATACACATAAGCAACTGTAAGAGGTATTATGAGATAATAATATGCTGAGATCAAAGGTGCTTTAACCTCATAATAATCGATTAAAGGACCTTTAAAGAAGTTAATGGAGATTAGTAATAACGCAATACCAATTAAAGGAAATAATAGGCTAAAAGCTAGTAATCCATTATGACCATTTTCATCATCTCTAAAAGCTGGGAAAAACTTAATAATGATATTATTACTACCAAGTTTTACAAACTGAACGAGGATTAGTGTAGCAGCTAATATCGTCTGTAATAGACCATAGTATTCTTTCCCAAGAAATGTTGGGAAGAGGATAGTAGAATTTAGATACCCAATGATTAATCCGAAGTAGATAACTACCGAAGACTTAATACCTTGTCTTTGAATTACTCCCATTAGACTTTTTTAGGCTTTAATAAATGCCATTTTAAATCACTTATACGCAGTTTCTTATAGCCAGCGAACATTTCTTCGAACTTTGTCCAATCCATCGTTTCTACTTCTTCATAATCCACCGACCATTTTGAAGCATCATAAGGATAGTTTTCATTCTCGTATACAACGACGTAATCGCAATTCCATTCTACACGGTTTGCATTTACTGCATTGGGTTCTGTTCCCCAAAGTTCAGTAGCTCCCTCATAGTTGAGTTCAAACACTGCCCACCAATCAGGGAACATGGTAATGTCTTTTTGCATGGCCATATAATAAGGTAGTTCTATAAACTGTCTATAACCATCAAATACTTTTTCATATTGATTATCAGGATCTGGAAAAGCAAATAAGACTCTTTCTCCAGATTTGATAGGACTTATAAATGATTCCACTTTAGCTCTTAAGACTGAAACATTTAAAGGCTTGGCAATTGGTAATATGTCCATCACTTTTGATCTGTGATCATAACCTGCTAAAACTGGAAGAGGGGAGATGAGAAGCCAATATGGTATAAAAAGAAATAAGTTTGTCATAATTTGTGCAATGGCAAAAAGTGCAGTTGCATGTGAACTTTCTGCTGGGTCATTAATCGGTTGCACAATTTCCCAATCATTGAATTGAAATACCATTACAGTTCCTATACTAAGCATCAACATATGGATCGATTGATCATCAGCAAACCTAATTTTTAAAGCATTTAGCAAATAAATAAGAATTGCTGCGAGCATCAATATTGGAAGTTGGTCTGTTAATAAGAACCAGAAAAATGCAAATTGAAAGTACAATGCTAAGAAGTACAATTTCTTCATATTGAAAGCCTTCGTCTTCTTCCTTTTATACTTTACATTTCCACTAGCTCCAATAGCTCCTAATACCTTTTTTAAAATAGATTTTGCCTCCTTATTGGTTAAGAAAGGATAGAAGTGTAATAGTAATTTAAAAGAGGCTGGAACTCCTGATAACATCAATAACCAATCGAAGTGATATAATCCGTAAAGTCCACTTAGCATGGTTCCTAATACAACTGCGGTGAAGCTTCCGAAACTTGCGCCTATCCATCCGGCTGCAGCAATCATTGGATCACCAGTTAATAAGCCGTATAATCCAATAGGGAAGAAAGTCCAGCCTAATGCATTGTAGTTTTGAAAACGGAAAGTATTGACATAAAATAAAGTAGAACTAATAGCCATTACCCATACTATAATGTCAAAAGCATTATCAAAATCTATCCAAGGCCAGAAAGCAAACCACCAACCCAACATTCCTATTAAGATGGTAAATGCACCACCTTTCCAATAAGAATACAAACTGAAAAGGGAATAGTTAAAACATCTAGCCAAATGATAATTACCTAATCCTAAATAAGGACTCTGTCCAGATCTTCCATATTGCTTAAGATTCCAGGCTCTAGTAAAATAGAAGTAGCCATTTAGCATGGGCTTTACATCAAAGTGCGGATAGTTCTTCCACTTCACAAAGAACAACTTCAAACTGTTGATCAAGGAGATTGCGGTGATAATTGGATTAGTGATCAGGGTCGTTAAAGGATATAAAGCGAACCTTATAAATCCAAAATAACCATAAGTCTCGATGAATTGTTTAAGCTCCTTCATAACCTAGTTTTTGAAGTTCTTCACTAATCAAATTTTCTTCCTTTTCTGAGACTTTTCTTGTTCTAGAAGCTTTTAAAGGACTAATCAGTTTGTCCATTCTAATGGCTAATCTGTTGTTGCCGGTATGTAATTCTAATAAATCACTTAATAAGTCTTCACAATTATTGCATAAGTCTTCATAAGACCATTCTATCCAATTTTCAGGATTGACCTTTTGTTTGCTATCTAAAATTACTTTTTCAGTTTCTACAAATTGTCTTGTGATAAATGCTAAAGGAGAAATTGAATCTTCTATATCCATTAAACTATCTGGAACGGCATTAAAATATCCTAATTCTCGATAGGCTCTAAGCATAGATTGCACGACTTGATTTGCATCCCTTTTTAGATATATAAACTTAATTTCTGGTATGGCTTCTTGTAAACGTTCAATTTCTTTATAGATTGTTACATTCTTAAAAACTAATGGCATTTTAGAGCTTCCTTTCATGAAACTGGTCATTTCAAGAAATCTTTCTCTCAATTCACTTTTGTTAGGATTTCCAATGAAAAGATGGCTTAAGGAACCATTTCCTTCATTAGTGTCATTTAATTTTGCGGTATGACCATAGAAATTATTAAACCCTTTTAAGTTCTTACCGAAACCATTTGAATTATGAAGTTTAGTAGAAGCATAATAAGGGATTAAACTATGCAAGTTACTATAATATACGCATGGGATTAGCCTAGATAGCAGCTGAAAAGTAAATGTACTTCCAGACCTTTGATTACTTACGATGATAAATACGGGAGGTATTTCATTAGACTTTTTAACTAAAGGTTTTAAGAATAGGCGATCAATAATTCTTGTAAAAGGACCTATCCCCATATAAAACATACTCCAATAAGCTGCCGATTTACCTGAAAGTAAAGCTGCTTTTATTCGATTAAGATTTATTAGTATTTGTTTCAAATGGACACCTACTTATGTTCAGGAAAAGTAAATCTAATAAATGTTATATATTTGTTCCTAATAATTGCTTAAAATCTGGAGAATATGAATCCGAAATTAATTGCCCTTTTAAGATCACCTGAAGATGGTACCTCGATTGATGAAAATTTAAAATCTGAAGGAGGAATTCAGTATGAAATGACAGATTCAGGTATTTTAATGTTGGATTCTAAGGTTTCAAAACCAATGGATGAGGTTTACAGCCATCCAGATTTTCAAAAATGGGAAGACATTTTAGATGAACGTTTGCAGTATTATACCGAAGGTAAGACAGTAGCAACAAAGATGTCTCAGATGTCTTATACCGGAATAAAGCAATTTAACAAAAGAGGTAGTGATGATTTCGTTTTAGATATTGGTTGTGGAGATGGCGTTCAAGCTGATTTACTAAAAGATACTAGTACTTATATTGGAATCGATAGAAATCTTAAACGGTTAGAGATGCTTAAGAAAAGGCATCCAGATGCAACTTTAATCTATGCAGATGCAACTAACTTGCCATTTAAGAATGGAAGTATTAAGCATGTATTCTCTTCTAACTGCTTCGAACATCTTTGGTATTTAAAAGAAGTTGTCAAGGAGTGTTATAGAATTACACATGGGACTAATGGAAGTATGTGCATAGTAGTGCCAACTGAAGGAGGTTTATGGAATTTAGGAAGACGTGTTTATTCAAAACCTCATTTTACTAAGAAATATCCAAACATTGATTTTGAATTAATTTCTCACATTGAGCATACCAATAATGCTAAACAAATTATGAGAACTTTAGAGACGTTTTTTGATATCAATAAAAAATATATTCCAACAAGGTTGCCTTCTATATATTTAAATCCAATCGTACAGATTGATTGTGATGCTAAAAACTACAAAGGAAACTGGTTTTTAAATTAGATCTTTTTTCGATCCGAAGATCGAAGTCCAGGATAGTTAGGGAAATTAATACAGTGTTCTGCATAATATGCAGCTACTGGATATTCTGCTCGTTTAAATGATTGATATGCTTTCATTTCTGGTACACTATACTCAATAAGAATTCCTAATTGAATACCTTTCTTAAAGTACTTTTCTACCCAAGCTTCTCTATCTTCAACAATGGCTACACAATGACTAAAAGTAGTACCATCTATTTCTGGTAAAAACTTTACAGCATTATCATTCTTAAAATGATCTTGATAGAAATGAGTATTATTGATTCGCTTTTCTATTACTTTATCGTATTTATCTAAATTAACCAGTCCTACTGCTGCTTCTGTATTAGTTGGATGTGTATCCCAATCTCCAGGAAAATAAATTTTATTATCATCATAGTATTTTACAAAACGGTCTAAAACACCACTTCTTTCTAACCAATTCGTGAAAGCAAATGTGATAGGTAAAAAGGCAGTTCTAATGGCAAAGTAATAAGCTATTCTTAATATTGACTTTACTAATTTATTCCCTTTCAGGTGCTGTTTACGCCAATTTTTCAAGGCAATTTCTGTTGCTAATGAGTTTGTAGTGATCATTCCACCAAAAATAGAATTAAGCACCTTACTTACATTTAAGCCAAATATGGCTGCATCACCAGTAGAACAAACCAATTGATTTTCCCATTTTGCACCATAAGAATGCGCACAATCTTGCAGTTGATAGATCTTATGTCCATGTTTTTCTTCTGCTTTTTTTACGATTTCATTAACTCGATTAACGTCCATCGGATAGCCAAATAAATGCGTAACGACAATGCATCTTGTTTTAGACGTAATTGCTTTTTCCAAAAGCTCATAATCCATATTCCAACTATCTTTGGCTGCATCTACAAAGACAGGGATATTGCCAGATAAAGCTATTGCATGTTGAACTACAACACAAGTGTATGCTGGGCAAATTATTTCATCATCATTTAAATTCCAAGCTTTAAATAAGGCATACATTCCAGTCCTTCCATGTGCAAACATAGTTCCATAGTTCGCATCAAATTTATCAGCAAAAGCTTCCTCAAATCGTTGAATAGCATTCCTTTTATTGAAAGGATTTAGAATTGCTAAAGTTTCCTTGAAGTTATAATATGGTTTTAACCTTGGTGTTAGCATTATTGAAATCTTACAATTTTTGGTTCGTAAGGTGCTTCCCATGTTTGTGGGATAAAATAACCAGAAGAAGCCATATGTATGGCTTTACTTCTATTGTTTTTCTCCACTTTAACCGTTCCTCTAGGAGGACTAACTTTATCACTAATCATGATATATTCTTCTTCAAAATCGAAAGAACGCATCAATTCTCCACCGGCACTTTTTTTACCTGTCATTAGCATTGCTACAATCATCTTTTTAAATAAATTACCAAGAAATAAAGATTTGAAAACAGTTAAGGCCAATGATCTTAAAATGATTGTTGTTAAAGGACTTGGTTGTGATTCATTGATATAAAAGAAAGTAGTAATGACTTGTCTTTTTCCGATCGGTTGTTCTGTCATCATTTGAGTAGAAACTTTCTTACCACTCTTTAATGCAGCAAAGTAACCACCATCTTCTATATCAATCTTACCTGTGCTTTTATCAAATACTTTAACTGTGCCACCTTTTTTAAAGTTAACTATAGCCTGATATGCAGAAGTGTGCTTGATGAAAATACCTGTTTCCTCATAAGTGATTTCTCCAGAGAATTGTAAAGCCTCTGCTTCTTCTAAAGCCTTTTGATTTTGATCAAAATGCAATGCTGCAAAAGCATAACTGTTTAGGAAGGGAATATAATTTCCAGGATCTATGTTTTCTGGTTTTAAATTATTTCCTTCTTCAATACCAATTTGCATTGCTTTTGCTATAGATCCAAAATCTTCAATATGTTCTGCTAATGCAATGATTCCACCAGGATAATAGACTTCTGTATTTCTAGATCCATATAATCCGCCTATGGTTCCATCTACATGCACAAAGTGCTTAAGGAATGCCGCAGAGTTTTTTAAGCTACGTTTTAGATTAGGATCTTTCCAATCTATATAAGCAGCAGCTAAGTAATAAGTGCAAAGCGTTTGATAGCCAGGATCTGCACCTTCGTATTCTTTATACCAACCTTCAATGGATTGGTGCTTATATATAATTTCTAATAGTGAAAGATGCCTTTCATTATTATCATTTGTTAATTTATTCCACTTAGTAATAGCTGCAACACCAGTCGCTAAATGGTTAGAAATGATAGCGTGTTCCTCATCGTTTTTAGTAATGAAATCTATCATTGGTTTTATGATGTCAAAAGCTTGTTGTCTAAAGTCTTCTTCCAAGTCATCAGCTAATATATCAATTGTAGATAATAAGTCGAAGGCAACCAGAGCCGTAACACAAAAAGAACTTTCTCCAGGGTAAGCTTCGATCATAGAACCATTCTTAGCTCTTATCTGATCTGCAGCTAGAATGATATTTTTAACGCAATTGATAAGTTTATCTTTATCAAATCTGCTCAGTTTATTTTTAACAATGACTGCTAAAGTATGGACACCGCCTTGTAAAGTTCCATTATTAAAATCTGATACTTTCCATCCCCAACTTAATCGATCGCCATAGCCGAAAGTTGCTGAAAACGGATCCATATTATAGAGATTTAATAATTTCTCTTCATTAGACTTTAATATGTCTTCATATACATTTACCATGCGCTCACTAGTTTTTCATAGGCTCCTTGCCAATTGTAATCCTTGCTACAAGTTCTTGGATGCCATGATATTGATACGTGACTATTACCTAAAGATTTACAAGTTTCTAATAATTTTAGACTTTCGTTGATAATCGCTCCCTCCTTTCCATAACCATAATCGTAGATGTTGGAGTCCATTACAATTTGAGGAACAATAAAGTGTTTAAATGGTCGGTCTTCTTTATGATTATAAGGTCTGTATTTGTTCGCTATACCAGCTCTGAAGCCTATTTTGTTATTCCATGCAATGGAAGAATCTTGTTCGAATAATTGCTCATGAATAAATGGTGTAGAGCGCTCTTCATACCTAAGCCAATGTTGTCTGGTCTTAGTGACTTTTGTTCCAATAGCTTTTTCTAATAACTTCTTTTCTAATCTCAATTGATCTTCATCATTTGCAGAGAAAAAAGAACCATGTAATCCTATTTCCCAGCCATTATCAATCATATCTTTAAGTTCTGTTTGTAAGGCTTTGTTTTCGCTTACGTTATAAGATGGATCTAATAGCCATTGTTTGAAGTTAGCGCTACGACTTTTAGCGTAAACATAAAAGATGGATTTAATATTTACCTCCGACTCTAACTTTCTCCAATAATCAAAACACCAATAATCTGAAGGCATTAATAAGAATTGAAATGCTTTCTTTAGTTTATTGGGGCTCTTATACTTTATGGCATTAAATAAATTGAATGCACTTTGTTTTAATCTAAGTGGTAAGGTTTTTTTAATGTAATCTAAGTCATGAGATAGCTCTAATATTGGTTTCGATTCTTCCTTAAACTTTAAAGCTGGATAGGTCTGTTGTAATTCGAATTTTAACTTCTTAAAAAACTGAGATACAACAGGTAAAGACCAGTCTCTGTTTTTATCTGGATGATTATGACTATAACTTTTAATTAGTTTACCACTAATCTCTCTAATGTATTCTTCTTTTCTACTGAGTGTAAGGAAAGTAAGATAGAAAGTATTTTCTTCTAATCGATCTCTATTGACATTGATAAAAGGTGCATCTCCAGTATCAAGGCTAATGTCTACCATTTGAAACTCAAATTCAGCTTGTTCAATACGGCAAAACTCCTCCATTAAATATTGGAGCCAATTGGTATTGGATAAGTTGGATTTGATATATAACATTAGTTATCGATAAAGGTTCTATGCCAAAGTTCTACGTTAAGCATTCCCCACAAGTCACGACTAAATTTGGGAGAACCATGTAATGATTTTTCAATATCATCTAATTTGTACATGCCTCTTTCTCTTGCTGCTTGGCTATGTAGAATGTCTAAAACATATTCCTTAATAGGTCCTGCAATCCATTCATTTAATGGTGTAGGGAATCCCATTTTATCTTTTCTATTAACAATCTCTTTTGGCAAGACATTCTTAACAGACTCTATTAGCATGTGTTTTGTTCTACCACCTGCAAACTTCATAGTAGGAGGCATACTTGCAGCTAATTCTACAATTCTTCTATCTAAGATAGGTACTCTAGACTCTAGTGATACAGCCATACTAACTCTATCTTCTACTTGCAATAAAGAAGGTAGTAAAGTCTTCATATCGTAATAGGTCATCTTATTGAAATAAGAGGACGTTTCTACATTATTAAAGATCTTCTCAAACTTTCCAGCGATGTTCTCTTCGTTTCTTTGGTTTAAAAAATCTCCATCATACATTTTGTGTAAGTTTGGAGATCTATCAATCAATCTATAGTAACGCTTATCCATGGCATCAAACATTCCACCTGCAAATTGATTCTTCATCATTGGCAGATATTGCTTCAGCATTGGCAGGTTTTCTATGATAGAATTTAAAGTTACTACATGGCTTCCTTCTTCCTGACTTTCGAAAATGGCTCCTTTTAAGCATTGCTCTAAGTAAGCTACTGCGTATCGAGCATAACCACCGAAAATCTCATCTCCTCCTTGTCCGCCAAGTACAACTTTAACTTGTTCAGCAGCAAGTTTTGATACCATAAATTGAGGGAATAAACCAGGTCCTGCGCCAGGCTCATCCATATGGTAAACTAATTTTTCAAAAGTGTCTGTAAAGTCATGTGCTTCTGGGAATATCTCGAAGTGATGACTATTAATAGAATCACTTACGATTTTTGCATACCTGGTTTCATCATAATCTTGAGATAATTTAAAACCTCCAGTAAAGGTTTTCAATTGTCCAAAATAGAACTTAGATGCTAGTACAGATACTAAACTAGAATCAATACCTCCACTTAGATAAGCACCTAAAGGAACATCAGATCTAATCTGTATAGAAAGCGAGTTTTGAAGTAATAATAAAAGCTCATCTGCAAACTCTTCTTCCGTTTTATTTTCCTCTATGTTATATTCCGGTTTCCAATATTCTTTATTTTCAATAATCTTTCCGTCTTTAACTACCATATAATGGGCAGGTTCTAACTTATGGATATTATCAAATAAAGACTCGTTACCCAAGATCATCTGAAATGTTAGATACTCATGTAAGTTCTTATCATTTCTTTTTGCCTGTATTTTGGGATGCTTTAATAAAGCCTTAATCTCAGATCCAAAAGCAAATAAGTTATCCTTTTGGTAATAATAGAATGGCTTTACTCCGAAATGATCTCTAGCTATAAAAGTGGTTCTTTCTTCATGGTCATAAATAGCAAAGGAGAACATCCCATTTAATTGGTTAAGCATGTCCTTACCAAATTCCATATACATATGAAGGATCACTTCAGTATCAGAATAAGTCTTTAATTTATGTCCTTTTTGGTGTAGTAACTGTCTTAATTCTAGGAAATTGTATACTTCTCCATTATAGATCATTACATATCGTCCATCCGGAGAAAACATTGGTTGAGTACCATTAGAAATATCAATGATCGATAATCTTACATGACCAAACGCTAATCCATGTTCTGGTTTAACATAATGGTTTTGATCATCCGGACCACGATGTTTAATACTATCCATCATGGATTGAATTACCTGTGTCGATTCACTGTTAACAGCAGGATCTAAGAAGCCAACAATTCCACACATAGCTTAGTGTAATTTTTTAATGTTTTTGTATTGTCCTTTCCATCCACCCCAAGGCCAATGGTAAAGTAAAGCCAAAGTGAAATAGCCAAATGTAGTGATAGAACTAACCATCTTAGATTCGGACACTTTTTGATCATATCTAAGTACCATAGGAGCTTCTCCAAACTTGGCACCGATCATCTTGAATTTTACTACTTTTTCTAAAGTACAAGTAAATCCAAGTCCTTTTAATTGTATAAATGAGTTTCCATAAGTTTTAATAGCAAACTTAATAGCAGATACTTTATAAGCTCTGTATCCAGAAGAGTATTCTTTTAGCCCATCAATAGGGAATAAAGTTCTCATAAATACTTGAGCTAATTGGGATAGAACGTTTTTATATCCTTTAAGTCCAGCTGCTCCACCACCTTCAACAAAACGAGATGCGATAACAAGATCACAACCTTCTTCAATTTTGTCTAAAAGACCTTTGATGAATTTCGGCTCATGGGTATCATCACAATCCATTCTAACAATAACATCATCATCCTCACAGTTTTCTGCTACCCATTCGAACAAAGTTCTCATAGCTTCTCCAAGACCTCTATTGATCTTGTGTGTAAGTACTGTTATCGGTAACTTTTTAGCATATTCTACTAACATTTCAGGCGTGCGGTCGCTTGACCCATCATCACAAACGACAATTTTATATTCTACGTTTAACTCATTTCGGAAGTATTCATCCGTTTTTCTAAATAAGTTTTCGAAGGATACTTCTTCGTTGTAAGCTGGTAATACTAGATATATCATATTATATTATACTCGAGTTTAATGTATAAATATAAGGTTTTTGTGGCAAGGATATAAATTATACTTATTTTAGATCAAAATTGAAAAAGATATGTTTCAAGGGATACAAAAAGCATTACTGTTAGCACCACACCCAGATGATGGAGAATTCTCATCTGGAGGAACTTTAAAGAAGTTAATCGAAGAAGGTGTTGAGGTTTTTTATGTTGCTTTTTCTCCTTGTACTAAGAGTGTCCCTGAAGGTTTTGATAAGGATGTTTTATATACAGAATTAAAAGCTGCGTTATCCAAGCTAGGAATTGCTGAAGATCATATTATCACTTTCAATTATGATGTTAGAGAGTTTCCTAAGTTTAGACAAGAGATTTTAGAAGATTTAATTGGTATTAGAAAAATGGTAAAACCAGATCTAGTATTAATGCCTAATAGTGATGATATTCATCAAGATCATCATACTATTTATCAAGAAGGATTAAGAGCTTTCAAGACTTCAAGATTATTAGGTTACGAATTACCATGGAATAATTTAAACTTCAAATCTAACTTCCACGTTAAGTTAGAGAAACACCATATTGAAGCAAAAATTGATTCTATTGGCGAGTATAAATCTCAAGGATTTAGAACTTATCATGATGATGAATTCTTCTTGGGATTAGCTAAAGTAAGAGGCGTACAAGTTGGTACTGCCTATGCTGAGGCTTTCGAAGTGATTAGATGGTGGTTGTAAGATGAAACTAATCCTTTTCATATTTTGTTTTTTTTCATTGAGTATTCAAGCACAAAAAAAATTGGTTAAACCTATTGAGGATACAATAGTTGTAACTTCTGATACCGTATTGGTAGAAGGAGGATGGGGAATGGAAATTCATTATAACTTCGGTCAAGAGCAACATTTAAGAGATCAATTGTATTATAATAGAACGGAAGTTGCTTTTAACAAGGAATGGAGTAAGACTCAAATTAGATATTATACAGATAGTTGTTTGGTAAGTAGACAAAAATTCGACAAGAGGGAAAGACTGATTGGAGAGGTATATAGTAGGGTCCAAAATGGAAAGTCTTATGTCTGCCAAAGAACTTATAATAAGAAAGGAGACTTTAAGGTCACATTCGTTTCTGGTAAAATTGGCGGGACCGCTTGCCAATAATAATCTCAGTATATCTCAATCATTATATGTACCTTCGATGACACAAGGCTCAGAAACAAGCATAAGCTTAGATCTTTTGAGCAAAAAAGTATAAGCTATGAATTTTAATGAGCTAGAAATTATTGAGCCAATCTTAAAGGCTTTAAAAGAAAAGAATTATTCAGCGCCAACTCCTATTCAGGAAAAGGCTATTCCATTAGTTATTGAAGGAAAAGATGTATTGGGTGTTGCACAAACGGGTACTGGTAAAACAGCAGCCTTTTCAATTCCTATCATTCAGCATATTTATGGAAGAATCAAGAACGAGAAATCTCACACCAAATTAAGAGCCTTAATTGTGACGCCAACAAGAGAGTTAGCGATACAAATAGATGATAATATCAAGGAATATAGCAAGCATACAAAAATCTACCATACTGTGATTTTTGGAGGTGTTAAACAAGGGAAACAAGTATCAGAATTGAGACGCGGGATAGATATCCTAGTTGCAACTCCAGGTCGTTTATTGGATCTAATGCAACAAGGTTTTATTTCCTTGAAGGACATTGAAATGTTTGTTTTGGATGAAGCAGATAGAATGTTGGATATGGGTTTCATTAACGATATCAGAAAGTTATTGAAAGTTTTACCTAGGGATAGACAATCTTTATTTTTCTCTGCAACTATGCCTCCAAATATTGTGGCATTATCACAGGACATTTTAATCAACCCACGAAGAGTTGAAGTAACACCAGCATCTTCTACAGCAGATACCATTCAGCAAGCAATATACTTTACCAATAAAGACACTAAGAAAGACTTATTGGTTCATATTTTAAAAGATGAAACGATAAAGCAAGTTTTAGTTTTTACAAAAACTAAGCATGGTGCGGATAAAGTAGTAAAACATCTTAAGAATAAGTTTATCAAGTCTGCAGCTATCCATGGAGATAAAGCGCAGAATCAAAGACAGAAAGCATTAAATGCTTTTAAATCTGGAGAGATTAGAGTCTTAGTAGCTACAGATATTGCCTCTAGAGGTATTGATATTAATAAGCTACAACACATGATTAACTACGATATTCCTAATGAGCCAGAGACCTATGTCCATAGAATTGGAAGAACTGGAAGAGCAGGTGAAGAAGGAATGGCAATTTCGATTTCAGAACCAGAAGACAATACTTTTGTAAGAGATATTGAAAAATTGATCAAGCAAAAAATTGATATTATTGAAGATCATCCATATCCTCAGACCGAGAAACCAATGACGGAAAAAGAAAAGAAGGAATGGAATAAAGAGAAGCAAAGAAGAAAGCAAGAATTCTTTGCAAATAGAAAGAAGCCAGGTGGAAGTCAGAACCGTCCTAAAAAAAGTGGTAGCCCTATAAAAGGTGGAAAGAAAACTGCCGGAGGAAATAGAAAAAGTAATAGAGGAAGACGAAATTAGTAGAATGAAACATTTATTAATCCTAGTAAGTTTTTTTACAGCTTTAAGCTGCTTTGGTCAATCCAAACATGAGATACATCTAACAGATTTAAGAACGATGTTGCATCAATTTTTAGAGCATGATGAGATTAAGGGAGAAGTTTATCACTCTTCATTAGATGAGATAAAAAGAGATACCACTTATCACATTAATCACTTTAGAATATATAATCCAGCGTTTAATGATGAGCTATATGGAGAAGGTGTATATATTCTTGCCTATGATGATGAGCATGTATACATGGACACTAATCGTGTATTAATTAGAGAGAGTTTTAAAGATTTATTTCATGAAAATATAATTTCTGAAATGGATACGCATCAGGTAATATTGGCGTTTGATAGCTTATTGATGGGTCATATTAAAGAGACTTGGTTCGAATTTAAAGTGAATACTAAGGATCCACATCATTCATTTAAAGGTTTTCATCTAGCTACTGCTCACTTTTGTACTATCGATATTACTGATGCAAATCAGAAGCTGGTATTAGAGTATGATAATGAAGACAAAACCATATTATTCAACTTCGCTTATGAAGGGGATAATTGGCATATTGATTCTTATGAAATACACGAATTTGACGGTGACTTCGATATAAAGTTTTAATTACCCAAACTTTTCATTAATTCAATTTGCTCTGCTGTAGCAGACCCTACAACTAAGTCTTGTACTGCCCAGTTGTTATTATAGGCTACTTTAGAAATCAATTTAGATACTGGATTAAAGACAATGAAAGAAGTTCTATTAGAATCTATCGCAATGATATTTCCATCTTTATCAATCGCATTCTGAATCCACTCCATATCTCCTAAAGCTTCTTCTTTTCCGCTAAGATTAGAAAATTGATATTTGGTTTCTTCCGCTGCTCCTTTTCTAATAATCTCACCTGTACCAGTACTTGTTGCCATTAAAAGATCTCCTTCATTTCTTCCGCCATGAGGGTTCTTCATGCCATCAACCACTTTGGTTGCTTTGCCAGAAGCCATATCAATTCTAAATACTGCTCCTTCATGGAAGAAAGTTGCTAAGAAATGATTCTTTTGGATGGTATCATAAGTAACAGTATTAATAAAAGCTGCTCTTTGAGCGGTTGGCAAAGTCTCGTTTTCAGGATTTCTGATGAGTTTAAAATCTTTACCCGCTTCTTTCAGTGCTATCGCTTCATCCGGGTCTCTAGTTAGAATAACTGTTTCCCCTTCTTTATTGATGCTTTCATTAAACCCATTTTCCCAAGCATGCCATGCATAAACCTGTTCTAGCGTATTCAGGTCATATTCGAATATGCAATCTAAACCACTAGATGCAACTAATACTTTCGTTTCATCAAATGGATTAAAGTCAATGGTATGTATATAACTAAACCAGGGATTTTCAATTGTTCTAATCTCATCTGTGATGAGATATACAGAGTTTTCAGCTGCAATGGCTAAAAGATTTCCTTTTACAGCTATACCTCTTGGTTCTTTTAAGCTTACAAATACTTCTTCTTTATTTAGCTTCCCGTTTTCTAGTGTAACAAAACAAATACCTCCTGTTCCTACTTTTCTTCTTTCAACAGAACCAGCTTTACCGCTAACATTTGTTTTGGAAGCAATATATCTTTTTCTAATCGATTGTAAGTCGAAATTCTTTACAGTCAGTAGCAAATCAATTTTACCATAAAATGCATCATCTGTATTAAATGTAGATAGATCTATATGCTTAGTCATGAGCGATTTTATTTAATTGCACTGCAAGTTGTTCTGTAAGTGCTTTTCTACTATAAATCATGTGATCGTCACCTTCATGTTTAAAGACCATTTTATCACTTTTCCATAATTGATAATACTTCAATATATGTGCTTTAATTGCATCAACATCTTCATATTTACACATACTATCACGTTTGCAATTATTTAGTATATCAGCAGCATTACCATCTATAGGACCAACAGATAGAATCGCATTCTTATTGGCTAAATACTCAAATATCTTACCAGTAAGTAGGTATTGATTATTGTCTGTCTGCGGAATAGGTAATAATAATAAGTTAGTATTAGACATTACTTTCGTTGCCTCATGATGAGCTACAAAATCTTGCAGTATTAACTGATCTTCTAATCCCGCATCTTTGATATCTTGCAAGATGAAGGGGTCAATAATACCTGTAAATTTTAGTTTGGCTAATTGGTCAAATCCTTCTTCTTCGGCTTTTAACTCCTTAATGGCTTGCCATAGAGCAGGTAAGTTTTGATTGGGTTTGTAGTTACCAATATAGCCAATAGTAAATAAGTCTGTGGCTGAAGGTGAAGTATCTGGAATGTCTTCATTTTCAAATCCATTCATAATAACAGCAATGTCTTTAGCTCTGTCTTTTAATCCTTCTGCCATTCCTTTAGAAACGGTAGTAACTATATCTGCAGTCTTTAAAACAGAAGTTTCCATTTCCAAGTCTTTAGCTGCTGTACGCTTGGTTCTTGGTAAGAATTGATTGTAATATATCTTAGTCCATGGATCTCTAAAATCTGCAATCCAAGGGGTATTAAATCTATTTCTAAGTGCTTTACCAACCAAATGAGTACTATGCGGAGGTCCAGTGGTAATAATAGCATCAATGGTTCCTTGCATTAATACTTGCGCAGCAGCCTTGTAAGCATATCTATTCCATCCAACTCTTGCATCTGGTAAAAAGAAATTTGCTCTTACATACTTGGCTAATTTCTGAAAGATAGAGGTAGAATCTTTTATTCCACCCATCCCAACAGGTACGCTCTTTCCTTTCTTTCCTTGAAGTTTATTGTAAATTTCGAAAGGTTCTAGGGTAGGCGTTTTTATTACCATTAAGTCTGCTGGAACATCTTCTAATAAAGAAGGATCCTCATAAGGATAAGCACCATTTTCTGGTGTGATAATAATCGGTTCCCATCCAAAGCTTCTTAAATGTTTACTAAACTTTAAGAAACGCTGTACACCTGGCCCTCCTGCTGGTGGCCAATAGTAAGAGATGATTAATACTTTTTTATTCTGCCCCTGCATGTGCAACTTCCTCGTTCTTTCTACTTACCCATATTCCATAAGCCAAGAAAGCTAATAATAGGATAGAACCAATTAAAGAAATGATCTCACCAGTGTAATAAGTTTTCGGTTCAAACTTAAACTCAATGTTATGTTTACCAGCAGGAATATTCATTCCTCTTAGTACATAGTTTACCCTGATGTGATCTGCATATTCCCCGTCAATATAGGCTTTCCAATCTTTATTTCCTTTGTACCATACTTCACTAAATACAACGAATTGATCACTAGCAGCATCAAATTCATATTTTACAATTCTTGGATCTTCATCATGGATATATTTAATGCTTCCATTAGCATCAAAACTCGTTTGCCCTTTCGCTAATTTTTTATATCTAATATCTGATACGACTTCGGTAGCTGGATCGAAAGTATTTAAGCTGTTCATCTCTGCATCTGCGTTTGGGACCCACTTTAAATTTTTAATTAACCAAGCATTCCCTAAAGCTCCTGGATTTCTTTGTGCAATAGGGCCTTGTTGAGTATTAGAGATTAAATACTTGGTATTTAACATGTTCCATACCTTTCTGTTGTTTCTACCAATTTGCTTTTCTATCAAGTCTTGATATAAAACCAATTTTGCAGCATGGTATCCTCCTGTATGATTATGATAGAAAGAAGTTGATGCATCATTAAATGTATTAACCGCTAGGTTTAATACTCTATAATGAGGATCTGTATCTGCCAATACTTGTAGATCTGCTTTCGTTGTTTTAAAAGTCTGATCATAAGATTTCTTGTTAACGTTAAAGTCTCTTTTACTATCAATATATCTAGTATCTACTTGCCATAAATCGAAAGTGATTAAGGCTACTAAACCAATACTGGCCATCTTAACATTAAGCATATCTTTTATCACTGCCCATAATAGACCTGCAGCGGCTAATATTAAAGCAATTGATCTCCAAGCATCACTTACCATAGCGCTTACTCTATCTGCCTTTAAAGCATCTAAGAACCCTGGTACATCCATTAAGTTTTTGAAGTTTGGATGACTATCATAAGGAGACACTGGATTATTAAATCCAGTCTTTGTTAAGATGAAGAATAATGCTACACCAGCTGTTCCTGCCACTGCGATATATAGTTTTTTAAGTGTTCCTTCTGTGTCTTCTTTATATTGATCGAATAAGGTTTTAACACCAATTATCCCTAAGAGTGGCATAGTTACCTCTGCCAATATTAAAATCATCGATGGTGTTCTAAATTTATTATACATTGGGAAGTTATAGAAGAAGATATCGCTAAACCATTCTAGGTTTTTTCCTAATGCTAAAAGTATAGATAGAATAGTGATAGTTACTAGACTCCATTTTAGTTTACCAGGCACTAATAGAGCACCAAGTAAGAATAAGAACACTATAATTGCTCCAATATAAACAGGTCCAGATGTAGAAGATTGATCTCCAAAATACATGGGTACACTCTTGACAATTTGTTCTGCTTTTTTTCCTCCTGTATATGGCTCTAGTATTTCGTAAGATTTAGAATCTTTACCAGCATCTCCCATCATTGTACCACCAGCAAAATTAGGAATCATGATATTGAAAGATTCCATTTTACCATAAGACCAAGCATAGGCATAAGACTTATCTAATCCGCCGGAATCTTGCTCTTTATGGTTAGAAGTTAATTCTGATTTACCACCTCTAATGGTTTCTTTTCCATAGTCGTAAGTACCCCATAATCTTGTAGTATTAGGTAATATTGCAATGGCTCCTGCTAAGACTAAGAATGCAGTTGATTTACTAAAATCAGCTAAGGTTTTATTTTTAATTGCATCTGCTAACTCGAAGGCTCCCATGACTAATAAAGCAATACCTGTATAGTAAGTTACTTGATAGTGGTTGGCATATAATTGTAAGGAGAATATTAATGCGAATAAGGCTGCTCCGAGCATTCGTTTTCCTTTATAAACCATGATAAATGCACAAATTATTGGTGCAATGTATCCCATAGCATGAGCTTTAGAGTTATGACCTGCAGCAAATATTATAAAGACATAAGAACAGAATCCGTAGCCAATGGCGCCGGCTAAGCTTAACCAAGAAGAACATTTAAGTGTTACTAGAAGGAAGTAAAATCCAATCATTGCCAAGAATAAATAAGAGGCTTGAGTGGGTAATCCTAGTCTAAAGACTTTATCAAAATGCTTAACTAAGTTTCCACCAGAAATCAATGAAATATTGAAAGTTGGCATACCAGAAAACATTCGATCTGTCCAAAGTGCTTCTTCTCCTGTATTGTCTCTAAAGTCTCTAACTTCTTTAGACATTCCTTTATGAGAAATAACATCATGTCCACCCATTTTCTTTCCTTGGAATAAAGGCAATAAGCTAACAATAGTTAATGCTAAAATAATAGCCAATGAAATAAGGTGTGGCTTTAAAATTTCTAGATTAAGATTTTTCATTTTCCTAAAGATGATTTAAGACTAAAATAACAAGATTCGTCTAGGAAATGAATTATTTGAATAGGAATTACTAGCCTATTACGTAATCACGTTTCTTCTTCTTCATCCTAAGTTGTGGAAAGACATAACCAACAGACATTTCCATTCTTAGAAAACTAGCTATTCCATCAATGTCTTCGGTAAACATTCTAGGGATTTCATCTCGTCGGTTAGGTTCTACAAACTGTGCATAGGGTACACCTAAACCAAGCAAAATCTCTAAGGTAAATTGATCAGAGTTTAATTTATAACCAACATGCGCCCCTATATCGAAGACAAAGCCAAAGGTAGTAATGTTCTGATAATTGGGGTCAAAGCTTTCTTTTACAGATCTAGCTCTCAAGTGCGCTCCTGCAAAAGTACCTAATGGCGCATCCACATATGTTCTAAAAGGATAGTACCTAAATTCTGTCATTGCACCCAAACCAGTAATGGAATAGAACATCATTCTTTTAACACCATATTCTATTTGATCAGCTTGAGATAATTCTTGTTTTTGGCCGAAGTATTTTCCAAATTCTCCAGAGAAACTTAGGCTATATTTTTTTCCAATCCCTCTTTCAACATACATTCTAAAGAGTCTTGGTTCTGAAGATATTAAGCTTAAAGCATCAATTTTAACCACATTATAATAGTCTGTTCCGCCAGCAAAAGTTGCTAATGAACAGCCAATCAATATGATATTTAAAAGTACTTTCTTCACTTAGTAAGTATGCATTACGTGATTATGAAAATAAAGGATTAATTTTGCCTTCTAAAGTCAAATTACAAATATCATGTCAGATCAAGAAAGAACAGAATTAAATCAGTTAGGTGAGTTTGCATTAATTGAAACACTTACCGGAACTTTTGGTATGGAAAATCCTTCTACAAAAAGAGCTGTAGGTGATGATGCCGCAGTTATTCAATACGAAGAAGGAAAGCAAACTGTTATTTCTACTGATATGTTAGTAGAAGGTGTTCATTTTGATATGGTATACACACCATTAAAGCATTTAGGGTATAAAGCTGTTATGGTTAATTTATCTGATATCTATGCAATGAATGCATGTCCTAAACAAATTACTGTTTCAATAGCTGTTAGTAATAGGTTTTCTTATCAAGCATTAGAAGAATTATATACAGGTATAAGATTGGCATGTGAGACTTATGGTGTTGATTTGATTGGAGGAGATACTACAAGTTCATTATCTGGCTTAGTAATTAGTATTACTGCTGTTGGAGAAGCAAACGCTAAAGAGATTGTTTATAGATCTGGAGCAAAACCTGGAGATAAAATTTTTGTAAGTGGAGATCTTGGTGGTGCTTATGTCGGATTAACAGTGCTTGAAAGAGAAAAGGAAGTGTATATGGCTGCACCTGGTGCACAGCCAGAATTAAAAGACCATCAATATATAGTTGGTAGATTATTGAAGCCAGAGGCAAGAAGAGATGTTTATGAATTATTAGGTGAGATGGGAATTAAACCTAGTTCTATGATTGATATTTCTGATGGATTAAGTTCTGAGTTAATGCATATTTGTAAGCATTCTGAAGTAGGTGTTATTATTGAGGAAGAAAAAGTACCAATCTCAGAACAAACTTATGATCAAGCATTGGATTTCTCTATTGATCCAATAAACTGTGCATTAAATGGAGGAGAAGACTACGAGTTGTTATTTACCGTTTCTCCAGAACAAGCAGAGCAATTAAAAGGAAGCCCTTTTGTAACGGATATTGGTAAAGTTACTGCAGAAGGTGAAGGTATTAAGATCAACACTAAAGGTGGAAATACACACGAATTACAAGCGCAAGGTTGGAATCACATGGATGATGAAGCATAGATCTTAATCGTTTTTATTTATCTCTCCTTTCTCTGACAGCATAATCGCTACAGATTTAGTAGCTTCAAATTGAGAGCATATAATCACCATAATTACAGTAATAGGAATACTTAGAATCATTCCTGTTACTCCCCAAAGTGCTCCCCAAAGTGATAATGCTAGT
>JBELBA010000016.1:0-21253 GCA_042095635.1 Chitinophagales bacterium | reverse complement strand
AACACCAGCAACAGAATCATTTTTAGTTATCCAAGCTTGGGAGTGGGGAAGATTATACGGAACGGAGTTATCTAAGGTCATGACTTCTTCTTACCAAAGGCCGAATCCAAAATCTATTTTTGTAGATGCAAAAGTAACCGGTCATTATGCCAATTCTATATTAGCTCAGCAAGAAGCTAAAATGAAAGGTTTTGATGAGGCACTTTTATTAGATGCAGATTTAAATGTTGCAGAAGGATCTGGTGCTAACTTCTTTTTTGAAAAAGATGATAAGTTATATACTATTCCAAAAGGGAACATTTTACCAGGAATAACAAGAAATACAGTATTAGAATTAGCAAAAGAATTAGAAATAGAAGTAATTGAGAAACATTTTACTCCAGAAGAAGTAAAAGAAGCAGATAGTGCGTTTTTCACAGGTACAGCAGCTGAAGTAGCGGGAATAAAAAGCTTAGATGAATACGAATTTCCACTTGATTGGGAAGACTCCTTAGGGAGACTTTTAGCCAAGCGATACAGAAGGCTAGTCACCAGAGCAGGTGCGCATGATGCGGTTTTAGTATAATTATTTAGAAGCAATTGGGAATGTCGGAATTAAATAAATATAGTAAAACTGTTACTCAGGATCCTACGCAACCCGCGGCGCAAGCTATGTTGCATGGAATCGGATTAACAGATGAAGACCTTAAAAAGGCACAAGTAGGAATTGTATCTATGGGATATGAGGGTAATACTTGTAATATGCACCTTAATGATCTTGCCAAAGGGATTAAAAAGTACGTTTGGCAGCAAGATTTAGTAGGTTTAATTTATCACACTATTGGTGTTAGTGATGGGATTTCTAATGGGACTACAGGGATGAGATATTCTTTAGTTTCTAGAGATGTTATTGCAGATTCTATTGAAACGGTTGCAGGAGCCATGTTTTATGATGGAATCATTACAGTTCCAGGATGTGATAAAAATATGCCCGGATCGGTAATGGCATTAGGAAGATTAAATAGACCAGGATTGATGGTTTATGGAGGTACAATTGCCCCAGGTTGTTATAAAGGAGAAGATTTAAATATCGTTTCTGCTTTTGAAGCCTTAGGGTCTAAGATGGCAGGTACTATATCTGAAGAAGACTTTGATGGTGTAATTAAGAACTCCTGTCCGGGTGCTGGAGCATGCGGTGGTATGTATACTGCTAATACTATGGCTGCTGCAATTGAAGCATTAGGAATGAGTCTACCTTCTTCTTCTTCTAGTCCTGCATTAAGTGGCGCAAAACAAGAAGAATTAGCAAAAGCTGGTAAAGCCATCAAACATTTATTAGAAGAAGATATTAAGCCAAGAGATATTATGACCAAAGAAGCATTTGAGAATGCAATCGTTACAATAATAGCTTTAGGTGGTTCTACAAACGCTGTATTACATTTAATCGCTATGGCGCATTCGGTAGAATTAGAATTAACATTAGAAGATATACAACGATTAAGTGATAAAGTTCCATTTATTGCAGATTTAAAGCCATCAGGTAAATATCTTATGGAAGATTTGCATAATGTAGGTGGTGTGCCAGCTGTGATGAAATTATTACTAGAGCATGGGTACTTGCATGGTGATTGTTTAACAGTAACTGGAAAAACGATAGCAGAAAATTTAGCTGATTTACCTGACTTATCGCAAGGGCAAGATGTAATCAAACCATTTTCTAATCCGATTAAAGAATCTGGCCATTTACAAATGTTGTTTGGAAATTTAGCAACAGAAGGTGCAGTTGCAAAGATTACTGGTAAGGAAGGATTAAAGTTTTCTGGACCAGCTGTAGTATTTGATGATGAATTTGCTTGTATTGATGGTATTGGAGATGGTACTGTGAAGAAAGGAGATGTTATTGTTATTAGATACTCTGGACCAAAAGGTGCACCAGGCATGCCAGAAATGTTAAAACCAACTTCTGCTATTATGGGTAAAGGTTTGGGGCAAGATGTTGCTTTAATTACAGATGGAAGATTCTCAGGTGGATCACATGGATTTGTAGTTGGGCATGTAACACCAGAAGCGCAAGCCGGAGGTATGATTGGTCTAGTGCAAAATGGAGATCAAATTACAATAGATGCAGAGTCTAATACTATTGATGTAGACTTAACAGATGAAGAAATAATAGTAAGAAGAAATTTATGGACGACGCCAGAATTAAAGGTGAAATCTGGAGTATTATATAAATATGCGAAGCAAGTGGCTTCGGCATCTCAAGGATGTGTAACTGATTTATAGTATGGATACAGAAACTAAAGAAAAATTGAAGGATAGTAAACTTGGTTCCAGAGTATCTGGGGCTGAAGGACTTGTGCTTTCCCTTTTAGAAGAAGGGGCAGATACATTATTTGGTTATCCAGGTGGTGCAATTATGCCTGTGTATGATGCCATGTATCAATATGAAGGACAGATAAGGCATATACTTGCTCGTCATGAGCAAGGCGCTGCGCACGCAGCTCAAGGTTATGCAAGAGCAAATGGAAAAGTTGGTGTCGCTATGGCTACATCAGGTCCTGGAGCTACTAATTTAATTACAGGAATCGCTGACGCACAGATCGATTCTACAGCGTTAGTTTGTATTACCGGTCAGGTAACTTCACAGTTACTAGGTACAGATGCATTTCAGGAAACAGATATCATTGGTATTTCTTTACCAGTTACTAAATGGTCTTATCAAGTCACTAAGGCAGAAGAAATTCCTTGGGCTATTGCTAAGGCTTTTTACATAGCAAGATCTGGTAGACCAGGTCCTGTACTTATAGATATTACTAAAGATGCTCAGATGAGTGACTTTGAGTATTATTATGAGCCTTGTAATGATGTTAGATCTTATTTACCTAACCCTCCATTACAAATGGAGCAAGTAGAGTATGCAGCTTCATTAATCAATAATGCAAAAAAACCAATGTTATTAGTTGGCCAAGGCGTATTGATCGGTAAGGCTCAAGAAGAATTTAAAGCACTTGCAGAAAAGGCAGATATTCCGGTAGGAAGTACTTTATTAGGACTTTCGGCTTTCCCATCTAATCATAGATTATTTACAGGAATGCTAGGGATGCATGGTAACTATGCTCCTAATATTAAAACGAATGATTGTGATGTATTAATCTCAGTTGGGATGCGTTTTGATGATAGAGTTACCGGAGACTTATCTAGGTATGCTAAGCAAGCTAAGATTGTTCACTTTGATATTGATGAAGCAGAGATTGGAAAAAATCTGCATACTGACGCTCCTGTTTTAGCAAACTGTAAAGAAGCTTTACAAGCTATATTACCACTTATAAAAGCGGCTAAACATGAGGCTTGGTTGCAAGAGTATAAAGACTTAGAAGCTATAGAATATGAAAAAGTTATAGAAAATGATATCCATCCAGATGGTGATCAATTAAAGATGGCTGAGGTGGTGCACTTGTTATCTGAATTAACTGATGGCCAGGCTACAATTGCTACGGACGTAGGGCAGCATCAGATGATTACGGCAAGATATTATAAATATAATGCTACTAATTCTAATCTCACTTCTGGTGGTTTAGGAACAATGGGTTTTGGTTTACCATCTGCATTCGGTGCAAAGGTTGGTACGCCAAATAAACAAGTAATTGCTATTTCCGGAGATGGAGGATTTCAGATGAATATCCAAGAGTTAGGAACAGTCATGCAAGAAGGAACAGCTGTTAAAATGATCATTTTAAATAACAGTTTCTTAGGAATGGTTCGTCAGTGGCAAGAGCTGTTTTTCGATAAGAGATATGCATCAACAGATATGGTATCACCTAATTTCCAAATATTAGCAGATGCTTATAATATACAAAATAGGAAAGTTGAACAAAGAGCAGATTTAAAAGCGGCATTGCAAGAAATGTTAGATGCAGATGGTTCTTATTTATTAGAAGTAATAGTAGAACAAGAAGGAAATGTATTTCCTATGGTACCAACAGGTGCGTCTGTTTCTGAAGTAAGATTAAGTTAATATTATGAAAAGTAATTCATTACCATTTGATAGTTCCTATCCAGATCATTACCAGATGTATACGATTTCTATCTATACAGAAGATAATGTAGGATTGTTAGGTAGAATGACACAGATCTTTACTAGAAGAAAATTGAATATCTCTAGTATTACGGCATCTGAGTCTGAGGTGAAAGGTGTACACAGATTTACAATTGTATTACCTACGCATGAAGCATTAGCCGTTAAGGTTGTGCAACAGATTAATAAGCAAGTTGGAGTTCTCAAAGCTTTTTTACATACTGATGAGAGTATTGTATGGCAAGAGATTGCATTATACAAAGTAAGAACAGCTGTATTAACTAATGGAGAGCACCAATTAGAAAAGATAATCAGAAAGCACTTCGCAAGAATTCTTTCTGTAGAACCTGAATTTGTAGTTATTGAAAAGACAGGTCATAAAGATGAAAACTTGGCTTTGTTTAATGATCTAGAGCCTTTAGGTGTATTAGAATTTGTGAGATCTGGTAGAGTAGCAATTACAAAACCAATGAAAGAAATCGCTACTTACTTGAAGGAGTTAGAAGAGCAAAAGAATTATTTAAACGTGAGTAATAATTAAGAAGATTAAAAGAATTAAAACCAATCAAACACAATTAAAAATTAGAATTATGGCAAGAATTAATTTTGGAGGCGTTGAAGAGAGCGTAGTAATGAGAGATGAATTTCCTTTAGAGAAAGCGAGAGAGGTGTTAGCTAACGAAACAATCGCTGTTATTGGATATGGAGTACAAGGTCCTGGTCAAGCTCAGAACTTGAGAGATAATGGTTTCAATGTAATCGTTGGACAAAGAGAAGGTGGAGCAACTTGGGATAAAGCTGTTGCAGATGGATGGGTTCCTGGTGAATCTTTATTTCCTATTGCAGCGGCAACTCAAAAAGCTACTTTAGTAATGAACTTACTATCTGATGCAGGACAAATTGCAGTATGGCCAACAATCAAAGAAAACCTAAATGCTGGAGATGCATTATATTTCTCTCATGGATTTGGAATTACTTTTAAAGAGAAAACGAATATCATTCCTCCATCAGATGTGGATGTATTCCTAGTTGCACCTAAAGGTTCTGGAAGATCTTTAAGAACATTATTTTTAGAAGGTAAAGGATTAAATTCTTCTTATGCTGTGCATCAAGATGCAACAGGTAACTGCCAAGAAAGAGCAATTGCTTTAGGTATAGGAATTGGTTCTGGATACTTATTCGAAACTACTTTTAAGAAAGAAGTATATTCAGATTTAACTGGAGAAAGAGGAATCTTAATGGGCGCATTAGCAGGAATGTTTGAAGCTCAATTCAATGTTTTAAGGGCACATGGACATTCGCCTTCTGAAGCTTTTAATGAAACTGTTGAAGAGTTAACTCAATCATTAATGCCTTTAGTTGCTGAAAATGGAATGGATTGGATGTATGCTAATACTTCAGTTACAGCGCAAAGAGGTGCATTAGATTGGAGACATAAATTTAGAGATTTAAATCAACCTTTATTCGAAGAGTTATACAATTCTGTTGAAACAGGTAAAGAAGCTGAAATTGTAATTGAGGCTGGTTCTCAATCAGACTATAGAGAAAAGCTAGAAGCTGAATTAAAAGAAATTAATGATTCAGAATTATGGCAAGCTGGTGCTGAAGTAAGGAAGTTAAGACCTGAAAATGCAAAAGCTGGAGTTGAGGCTTAAACCTAAGCCCAATTAAGAGAGGAGTGAACTATGCTTAACGCAAAGCTTCTTTTTTATAATATATACTTTGTGGTTTTCCTTCTCCTAAAGGGAGAAGGTGCCCGCAGGGCAGATGAGGGCAATTTCTTATGGAACAATGCCCTTTTTTAATCGTACTAATCCTACAACAATGCTAGATTTGATGACTTGGAGACCGAGCGTAGAAATAATAAATGAAACTTATAATAGAATTAAGGATGTAGTGTTACATACTCCTTTGATGCGGAATCTTAATGCATCTAATGAGCATAAAGCTAATATTTATCTGAAACGTGAGGATTTACAAGTGGTTAGATCTTATAAGTTACGTGGAGCTTATAATAAGATTTCTACACTAGAAGCATCTCAATTGCAAAATGGAGTGGTTTGTGCAAGTGCAGGGAATCATGCTCAGGGCGTTGCTTTTTCTTGTAAATCTTTAGCGATTAAAGGGCGCATATATATGCCTATTACTACTCCTAAACAAAAGATTAACCAAGTTAAGATGTTTGGTGGGGAATTTGTTGAGGTTGTATTAAAAGGAGACACGTTCGATGATGCTTATACAGAAGCATTGGAAGATAGTCAATCAACAGGTGCTTATTTTATACATCCATTTAATGATGAGAAAGTAATTGAAGGACAAGGAACTGTTGCTAAAGAAATCATGGATGATGCTAATTTTGTTATTGATTATTTACTGGTTCCTATTGGTGGAGGCGGGCTAGCTGCTGGCGTTAGTGCTTATATAAAGCATTTAAGCCCTAATACGAAGATAATTGGTGTCGAACCTGAAGGTGCAGCAAGTATGAAGGCTTCCTTAGAAAACGGAGAGAATAGAACATTAGCATCTATTTCTAAGTTTGTTGATGGCGCTGCAGTGAAAAGGGCAGGAGACATTACTTTCGAGATATGTAAGTCTACTTTAGATAAAGTAATTACAGTGCCAGAGAATAAGATATGTTCTACCATATTAAAGTTATATAATCAAGATGCTATTGTAGTAGAGCCTGCAGGAGCATTAACATTGTCTGCATTAGATTTCTTAGAAGATGAAATCAAAGATAAAAATGTTGTATGTGTAGTTAGTGGATCAAATAATGATATCACAAGAATGGAAGAGATCAAGGAACGTTCAATGTTATATGAAGGTTTATTGCATTATTTTGTGGTGTCATTTCCTCAAAGAGCAGGTGCACTTAGAGAATTTCTAACTGATGTTTTAAGTCCGAGTGATGATATTGTTCATTTCGAGTATTCAAAGAAAAATGCAAGAAGTTCTGGGCCTGCAGTCGTAGGAATTGAATTAAAGTCTTCAGATGATTTTGAAGGTTTAGTGCATAGAATGAAAGAAGGCGGATTCTTTACAGAATACTTAAATGATAACCCGGAGTTATTCCAATATATGGTTTAGATTTTTCCGGTTGGTACTTTATCCATTTTCTTCTTTTCTTTTTTAGCTTGCCTGTAGGTGTGGTGCACCCAATGCTGAACACTACTTTTTGCTTGTATCTTGATAGCAAACTTATTATGATTCTTGTCTAATAGACTTGGATCCTTTGCATATACCAATTTAATGATGTCTAAGTCTTGCGTGTCAATGGCATAATGCAACATGTCATAACCTTGCTCATCTTTAAGCTTCGTATTAATGTCTTCTCTTAATAAGATCTTTACTGTACTTGGATTATTATGATATAGATGATTATATAAAGCATACATTATAGGTGTGATTCCATATTTGTCTTGTATGTTGATGTCCAGGTTGTCTTTCTCTAAAACATACTTTAATACATTAGAATCAACATTGTTTCTAGCAGCAAAATGAACTAAATCTTCGTTGTCTTTTGTAAGTACATGATTGTCCGATCGATCATGGAAAAGCATAAAGTTTTTCATAGAACAATGGAAAGCGGCATACACTAAAGGAGTACCACCAAGACTATCTTTGATATCTCTTAGTTTTGCATCTTTAAAAATTCTTTCAATAATAGTGTCATTATCATGTGTTGCAGCAATATGAAAAATTGTTCTACCATCTTTGTCAATTACATCTAGGTCTGGTTTAAATGTCATGATGTATTCGAAGACATCTGCGTTATTATACTGAACAGCTTCCATGATGGCAGTCCTTCCATGATTTGCATTACTCTTTGCATTAGGGTTTGCTCCAGAATCAACTAAGAGTTTAATCATCTCTAAGTTATTATGCTGGATGATTTCAGCTAAAGCCTGATCTACTGTAGATTGTTTGTTTTCTGCATCTTTCAAATGTTTTAGAATCACTTTTACACATTCAAATTGATGTGTATATGCTGCATATTCTAACAAGTGATATTCATATACTTTTTCTTCACCAGTAATGGGATCTATAAAGTCTCCAGAATAGACAAAGTTCATATCCTCTGGGTGCTTGGTTAATATCTTATCTAAATGTTGAGCATGTTCATCATAGATGTATTTAAATACACCTTTTTGCGCCCATCCGTTATTGATTATTAATGCAAATAATACAAAGTATAATATCTTTTTGGTCATGCTTAGTCGCTTGGTTTTCTATTTATACTATTTATTGAATACCTAGTTTCAAAAATAACGAACTAATATAATTAAGTCTTATCATTGTTTTGAGTTTGAGCAAATAGATGCTGAGATAGGAACAAGCCTATAATTACAATTAGAAACTTCATATACGTTTGTGGTTTACTATTTAACGGTATAGCAAAAAGAATATTCTAGGCTATACATAAATAAGTGTTAAATAGAAGTCGATATGAAATAGGATTGAGTTGCCTAAATAATCTTAAATTGATAATTAACCTTTAGTGTAATAAGCATTTTTCATCTTCTTATGCTTCTCTTTACACGTCTTAGAAAGCTTTTTAGCAAATTCAGTGTCTTGTTTATTTTTCTTCTTTTCTTTTGCAAATCTTCTAATCTCAGACTTAGTGGTTTTATTAAATCGCTTTTCTTCTTGCTTTAAGGTTTTATCTAATGTCTTTATCACTTTAGACTGTTCTTTCTGATAAGCTTTGATTTCTTCTTCATTATATCTTTCTATAAATTCTACTTCTCTTACTTTTTCAGCTCTTAAGGAGTCAATATCAGATTTGTAGCCAGCTTTGACTTTCTTGATTTTCACTTTCTGAGTCGGATCAATAGATGCAATATGCTCTGCTGATACATTCTTAGTAGAATCTATAAGTGTCTTATATTTAGTTTTAACCAACTTTAGATAGTCCTTCTTATCTCTTTCAAACTTTTTAGTCTTAGAATTCTCAAACTTAATATCAGATTTTATTTTGTCTTTATTGACTTTATGTTCGGCTTTAATTCTTGTTTTATTAAGCTTATTGATGTTCTTAACTTCAATCTTTTTTACTGCTTTTAAGTAGACTTTTGCAGAATCGAAACTTACTTCAGCCGTTTTATAAGACTTCATTTCTTCATCATAATCGTTCTTGGTTGTTTTCGCCTTTTGATAATAGAAGTTGGCATGATTGAAATAAGCATAGGCTAAGTCTTTGTTGTTCTGATCATTAAAACGTTTGGCATTAAGGCTAGATTGTAATTGAATTTCAATAGGCTCATTTCCTATCATATAAGAGATGGAATCCATAAAGTCATAGGGGTCCCAGTAATATTCCCCTAAAGAATCAGCAGAAAATTCTTCAACAGATATAGGTTCTTCCTCTAATTGCCAAATAGGATCTGCCGGTAACATATGTTTATCAATGCTATCTTTTTCTGTAATCCAGAAATTGTTTGTAGCATCTAGCATATGCCATTCTCTAGCAATGGCAACAGCATTCCATGCATGATTAGAACTATATAACTGATCACCTCTAATAAATTGTCCATTTTTAAGATAACCCGTAACATTAATAGATTTAATTCCTGCTTCAAAGCAAAGATCATTGATCAACTGTGTATAATCTTGGCAGATTCCTTTTTTATGCTTAATCATTTTTTCAGAACTACTTAATTTGTTCTGGTTTTTTAATCCTGCATTTAAAGAGAAAGCATACCATTTATAAGCTAAAGCTGTAAATATTCCTCTTTTAGACTTTGGAATAGCACTTACTGGTAAATGTTCCATATAGATATACTTAAACCAATCGTATTCTATATTAGCAGTTGTCCAGCTATATATGGCTCTTAATCTTAAAAATGGATCGCCAGATGTACTGGTTAAGTATTCTGCAAGTTTCTCTAAACTCTCTGTTGCTTCTTTTGGAGTAGCTGCAACATGTTCTTCAATAGAAGAATAATCTGTAGGAATAGTTACTTCTTGTTGTCCGTAACACAAGATTGAAACTATAGCAACTAATAGAACGAATAGATTTTTCATAATAATTATTTACCGTCTTCTTTCTGCTTGGCCTTTATTTTAGCATCTAGCTCTTTCTGCTTTGCCGCAGCTTTTTTAGCTGCTTCTTTATCTTTACCTGCCTGTTTTTTAGCCTCTTCTTTTTGATCTTTTAAGCGCTTTTTAATAGCACTCTTCATTTTCTTAGCTTCTTTTTTAGATTTCTTAGCCATCGATTTTGCATAGAAGGTGTCTTTAGAATTCGTCTTTAAGTCATTCTTTAATTTTTTCTTAGTCATCTTCTTGATTCTATTAAATCTTTGATCTTCTAAATCACCTGCTTCTCCTATGCTATCTTTTTTTGCTTTAAGTTTACCTTGGAACAATTTAGCTCTGGAGTTATCAGCCTCTTTTAAGACTTTAATTTCTGTTTTTTGAGCTTTATTCGTAGAGTCTATGATTCTAGCATATCTTCTTTTAATCAAACTTTTCATTGCATCATGGTCTCCAGCTTCTTTTATTTTATCGATCAACTGCGCATCCAGATTTATTAAGGCATCTGCATACTTTTCATTAAGAGCAGCCATGTCGTCCTCCAAAGTACTTTCTGGTGGTCCTTTTTTCTTAAGCGCTTCCAGCTCTTTAGATAATGCTTTAAATTCACCAGCTTTTTCTTTATTAAATGCTTTGTTTCTATTGATAGTTCGCTTAGAAACGGGCTTTAATTCATTTTTCTTAATTCCTTTTAAATATCCTGCTGCAATTTTGAAATTTTTAGCAGCTAGATTAAATCCATTCTGCGCTTTTTTCATACCTGTTTTTGGACTTTTTGCTAATAAGAACATTTCTTTAGAAACCTCTAAATAAGCATAGGCAATATCATTAAAGTTATCATTGTTG
The DNA here is from genome assembly GCA_042095635.1 of Chitinophagales bacterium. GTDB lineage: Bacteria > Bacteroidota > Bacteroidia > Chitinophagales > CAJXBJ01 > JBELBA01. Next base: position 10,317 of record JBELBA010000016.1, on the reverse strand, counting down.
AATCTATTGATCGTTTTCGCTCTGGCAATCTTCTTTTTTTGAGGATTCATTTTTCTAATAGATTTAATGGTATCTATATAGCTATATTTTTCAGAGAAGTATTGCTCTTTTTCCATAATAAAACCATTCATTGAAATTGGCTTTTTGGTCATTTGCCACATAGGTTCTGCAGGGATCATTTTCTTTTTCATAGCCTTCTGATCCAGTATCCATAAGTGATTTGATACATCTACAAAATACCATTTTTTACCAAGATAAATCGCATTCCACTTATGATTAGTTCGGTAAATCATATCACCTTTCTGCCATAGGTCATCCTTTTTATATCCCGTGATCTCAATACTTTTAAGACCAGCTTCATAACAAAGTGTATTGAATAATTGAGCTAATCCTTTATCTGTTGCTTTACCTGCTTCAAGAATGGATGCATTAGTAGTAGCTTTTTTATACTTCTTTTTATTCATTCTTAATTTATAGAGCTGCCATTTGATAATGTTTCTTGAAGAATCTGGAATCGATTTTAAGCCCATTTTATTTTCATAGGCCCATAAATACCAATCAAACTTGATGTTATTGATGGTCCATGTGTAAATACTTCTTAGTTTTTCTTCTCTGCTAACGCAAGGAGGAGCAAGACTCAAATAGGATGACAATAATTTTGTTGTGATTTCCAATTCTTTTGGCGCTGCTAAAGCGTAACTATCAATATGTGCATATCGTTCTTTGATATATTTTTTATATCTCAATTCCGCCTTTTTGGCGTCCATAGCAGTTTGTTGCTTTTTGTTAAGCTTGGTTTTAAGAGTATCTGCAGACTGTGCAGACAAGTCATTTAACCCACTAATAACAAAGAGAGCAAGTAGAATGAATCGTATTTTATCTAAGCAAATATTCATATCTTTGACATACAGAACGGTTAAAAATACTCAATTCTTTGATTACTATGAAAAGCTTTTTGAATCTAATAATACTGGTCGTTTTATTCTTATCCTATTCCTGTACGGAGAAGGAGACCTCAAAGGTTGAGAAAGACTTTAATGATTATGCCAAATTCTTCAGAATTTCTGGTGATCAACTAACGGTTTTTAATCCAGAAGGAAGTGATTCTATTCATTTTTACAAGCAAGATATTGATGTTTCAAAAATAGCTATACAGTCTACTACGCAATTAGCTTTTTTAGAGGAATTTGGAAAAAGTGATTTGGTTGCTGCTATTCCTTATGCTAATTACATTTGTCATAGTGGTATTATAAACAAATTAAACGAGGGAACGGTTAGAGAGATTTTGTCTGGTGATGCGATGAATATTGAATTCATAGTTATTGATGAAATTAAATTAATGCTTTTAGGAGATTATACAGATTATAAAAATCCTAAAGTAAATCAGATAAGAAGTTTTAATGTAGCAACTATTCCAATATTAGATTGGAAAGAAGTACATCCATTAGCAAGAGCAGAATGGATTAAAGTAATAGGTTGGATGTTAAATGAAGAGGCTAAAGCAAACAAAATATTTCAATCTATTGAACGTAAATACACGAATCTTAAAGACAGCTTAGTCTCTAATATTTCATTTAAAGATAGTCCTAAAGTGTTTTCGGGAATTTCTCATAAAGATAATTGGTTTATTCCTGGTGGGCATTCTTATTTAGCGCAGTTAATTAAAGATGCAGGTGGTAGTTATTTATTTGAAACCAATGAAGATATTGGTTCTTTTCATGTGAGTTTTGAGCATGTGTTTATGCTATTAAATGAGGCGGATATTTGGTTAGCATCAGTCAATACAAGAAGTATGCACGAGTTGGTGTCTAGAGATTTAAGAGTAGATAAAGCAAATGTTGTTATCCAAAATAAAGTTTTCGGAAACGGAAAACAAGTTTGTCAACAAGGTGGAAATAAGTATTGGTCTGAAGGTGTTGTAAAGCCGGATAGAATACTAAGAGATTTTTATGAAGTTTTTCATGGAGATGATAAAAAAACATATTTCCTTCAAAAATTGAGATAGTGCAAAGGTCTACTTCAATAGCAATTAAATTTTTGAGTCTAATAATAATGGGGATGCTGTTACTAATACTGGATTTACAATCGGGTATTGATATCTCTTTTAATGAAATGCTATTTGGAGAAGATGAAATGATTCAGCGACTATTTTATGAGATTAGATTACCAAGAGTATTTACTGCTTTATTAGTAGGTGCAGGTTTGTCGATTGCTGGTCTTAATATGCAGATCTTATTTAGAAATCCTTTGGCCGGTCCTTCGATATTAGGAGTAAATGCTGGAGCTACATTAATGGTAGCTGTATTATTGCTTTCGGTTTCGGGTACAGCCTTATATCATCAATTTGATTTTGATTTCTTCGGAAATGTGGTTTTACTTTTTTCTATTGTAGGCGCCTTAGGCGTTTTAATCCTAATTGGAATATTTAGTTTCTGGCTAAGGAGTAATTTGAGTTTATTAATCGCTGGATTGTTATTCAGTTATTTCAGTATTGCCATCGTTTCTCTATTGCAGTTTTTTGCTAAACCAGAGCAATTACAAGATTTTATATTCTGGACATTTGGTAGTATTGAAGTCCAATCTTATCAGAATATCTTACTAATGTTAACTATAATTCTTATTTCATTTTTCGTCTTATTGGTCAATGCCAAAAGATTAAATGTATTCTTATTAGGTAATGAATATGCACAGAACTTAGGCGTAAATATTAATAAAGTAAAGTGGTTATTAATCTTAACTACAGCTATTATTTCCGGATTACTTACTGCTATATGTGGACCAATTGCATTTGTAGGTTTAGCTGTACCTCATTTGGCCAGAATGTTATTTAAAACAAATGATACAAGGCTATTATTAATCGGAAGTTTTATCATTGGGATGAACTTGATGCTATTATCTGATACTGCTAGTAGATGGTGCGATACCATTGTTTTTCCAATCAACTCAATTACTGCCTTACTAGGTACACCAGTGATTTTATTTTATATTTTTAAGAACAGAAGTAAAAATATGTCCATGTAATGATTGTAGCTAAAGACCTACATATAGGCTATAATATAAATACTGTTCAGGAGGACCTTAATTTTAGGTTGGAGGCTGGTAAGTCTTATGCTTTAATAGGACCAAATGGAGTAGGTAAGTCTACCTTGATTAGAACCATAGCAAGTATCCAACCTGCACTAAAAGGACAGGTTTTGATTGATGATAAAGATGTATCTGAAGTGGATATTAGAACATTGGCACATACTATTTCTATTGTGCTAACCAACAGACCCCAAGTCGGTGCATTTAGTGTAAGAGACATTGTAGAGATGGGAAGAACACCATACTTAATGTGGAATTCTAAACTAAGTGAAATAGATAATGAAAAGGTTAAAAAAGCAATCGATACAGTAGGGATAACTCAATTACAGGATAGGAATGTGAATGAATTATCTGATGGGCAATTTCAAAAAGTAATGATAGCAAAAGCTTTGGCCCAAGATACGCCCGTATTAATCTTAGATGAACCGAGTTCGTTTCTAGATCTAAATGCAAAAATCAATTTATATGAATTGATAGAAACTTTATGCAAAGAACATCGCAAACTTGTTTTGCTTTCTAGCCATGAAATTCAATTAGCTCAAAAGCATGTAGATCAATTTTTATTAATGCATGAGAATGGGTTGGAATTGATTACTAGCAATGACTTGTATACTAATCCAACTTTTAAATCCAGCTTTGAAAAATTTCAGAGCTATCTTTCTTAAAGAATAAATTGATACCTTAGCTGAAGCTTTGGTTAACTTCATCTAGACAAGATTAAGTTTTAAAAGGGAATTCGGTGAAAATCCGAAACTGTACCCGCAGCTGTAAGCTCTAATTAGCTTTCGAGAATCAAATGCCACTGTGAAAATGGGAAGGCCTCGATAAGTAGAGTAAGTCAGAATACCTGCCATAGTTATTAACGAAAAGCTTTCGGGAAGAAAAGCAGAAGCGTATGACTAAAGGAATTGTTACATTTATGCTGGCTATGGTAATATTACCATTCCAATTGATTGCACAAGCCATCGATACCAATCTAGTTTACGAACTGGATGAAGTCATATATGATCATCGTTTGAAGCAGATGTTATCCAATGTCAATGTTCAATCTATCGATTCTTCCATCATTCAAGATTATGCTTCAGAAGATTTAGCTACAATCCTTAATCAAGAAGCAGGTATTGTCTTAGTTGCTTACGGAAGTACTGGGGCAAGTAATATTAGGCTAAGAGGAGGGATGTCTTCACATACAGCAGTCATCTGGAATGGATTTAATATCACTGATCCGTTGTTAGGAATGTATAACTTTTCTACTAGTACATCTGCCTTAATTGATGAGATAAAAGTGCAAAAAGGTGGTGGAAGTGCCATCTTTGGCGGAGGAGCAGTTGGCGGAACGATACATCTTAATAATCATGCTGAATTCAATAATGGAAAAAGTGTAAATCTGATTCAACAGATCGCTAGTTTTTCAAATAGCTATACTAAGCTTAGTTATACAGATGCCAGAAAACATTGGGTTAATCGATTCTCTGTTTTTAGAAATAAAGGTATTAATGATTTTATTTATCTCAATATAGCTCAACTAAATCCTTCCATTGATACCAATACAAATGGAAGGATGATAACTAATGGTTTGCAACATGAAGTTTATTATAGAAATAATAAGCAAGACTTCAGTGCACAATATTGGTTTCAAAATACAGATAGGCAAGTAGCTCCATTAATGACGACTTTTAATCAGGGAGTTAATATAATAGAGCAATGGCATCGATTGGCTCTAAATTGGAAATATCAATTTGAAGCCTCGACTTTGATAATTAGAAATGGGACGTTTAGTCAAGGCTTAATATATATTAATCCTACTTATGGAGATAGCACAAATAATCAATCACTGGCAAATATTTCTGAGTTAATCTGGACGAGTTACTTATTTAAGAACCATACTTTTAATATAGGATTAAACCATAATCATACCAAAGGAAATTCAGCTAATTTTGTTAGTGGCTTAAAGCAAAATAGAACAGCAGTATATATTTCAGAACAGTATCGATTAAATAATAATTTAGAATTTAATGCAAGCGCAAGAAGAGCATATATAGATCTAAATTGGAAACCTGTAACTTATCATTTTAATTCTAAATATCAATTATTTAAGGGCTTAGATATTACAGTAAGTCATTCTAAGAGTCATCTTAATCCAACCTTTAACGATCTATATTGGCAAGGTGGTCAGGCAAGAGGAAATGATACATTAAGAGATGAGACAGCCTATACATATGACCTTGGTATTGTGACAGCTTATTCAAATAAATTTATTCAACATCAATTTAGTACATCAATTTATCATAGCAGAATTAATGATTTGATTCAGTGGTTACCCATCAATAATGTTTGGATGCCTATGAATCAGAAGAAAGTGCATACGCATGGTTTAGAAGCGACCTACCAATTAGAAGTTTTCATCTCTGAGAAATCTAAACTAAAATGGAATAGTAACTACAATTATACGGTATCAACCGTAATAGAGAAAGCAGCTAATGAGCGCGATGATATTATTGGCAAGCAAAATATATATATCCCATTTCACAAGATAAATTCAAGTCTAAAGTATACTTATGCAAATACAAGTTTGCAATTCAATTTAATACATAATGGAAGAATGTTTACTAATCCAGATAATTCTGTTTTCATAAAAGATTTTATGCTTGCTAATACGGCTATTAGTGAAGATCTAAAATGGAAAAAACAACATATAAAATTGTCTTTTAGAATTAATAATCTATTCGATACGAACTATATGAATAGGCTTTGGTATCCAATGCCAGGAAGAAATTACCAATTAGAAATGAATTTAAAATTAAACTAAACCAGATTAAAATGAAGAGAATTAATTTATTGATGAGTGTAGCCATAATTATGGCAAGTATTTTTGCTTCTTGCGAGAAAGATGACGATTTAGTAGGGACAGTTGATGATGATGATACTACATCGGTAGTAGATACAACAGCTGATACTACTGCAACGGATACAACAATCGATGATACAGTTACAGAGTTAAAAGTGAAGAAAGTATATATTATTAATGAAGGTAATTTCCAGTCTAGTGATGGTTCTATTTCCTACTATGATGTAGAGAATGACACCATGTATAATGGTATTTATACGGCAGCTAACAATGTGCCATTGGGAGACGTTGTTCAGTCTATGCATGTTAAAGGAGATACAGGATATATTTGTGTAAATAATTCTGGAAAAGTAGAAGTGATTAATTTAACAGATCATTCTTCTATAGCTCAAATTGAAGTCGCTAGTCCTAGATACTTTACTACAAATGGAGATTATGGTTATGTGACTTCTCAGAAATGGGGTGCTGGTCATGTTAAAGTGATCGATTTAAGTGCTAATGTGATTATTGACTCCATTGTTATTGGAAGTTCTCCAGAACAATTAGCAGTTGCTGATGGAAAATTATATGTAGCTAAAGGCGCATGGGGATCGGATAGTTCTGTTGCAGTTGTAGATCTAGGAACACATGAAGTCATTACAACAATTAATACTGGTTTTGACGGCGCAACAGCTGTGAAGGTGGACTCTAATGGACTTGTATGGGTATTAGCAGGAGGTAAAACTTTATATGACGAAAACTGGGCAGTTACAGGAATAAGTGCTTCAGCAATCGTAAGTATCGATCCAAGTACAGATATGATTCAATCTACTGTTAACTTGTTTGAAGGAAAGACTTTAAGTAAAATGGAGCTTGTTAATGGAAAAGTAATGTATGCAGAAGGATCTGGTATATATAGTTTTGGAATTGATGCAACTACAGCACCATCTGCACCATTAATTACAGAAGAGAATTATGGTTTTACAGTTAATCCGGAAAGTGGAGTAATCTTTGTAACAAAAGCTAATTCTAATTTGAATGGAACGGTTGTTAGATATACTAGCGAAGGAACTAAATTAAATGAGTTTGAAGTTGGCGTTTTTCCAAACGGAGGAACATCAGGAAAGAAAAATCTTCAACATAGATTGCAAGACTAAAATTGCAATTACATATTGATAAGAAAAAGGCGCTGAATAATCAGCGCCTTTTTTTATTTCGTCTGAATGACAGTTACTTTGTATTTATAACCTTGAAGTTTTTCCACTCCTGGTAATTTAACCCCAGAGACTTCTACTTCATATTCTAAGTCCATCTGCGCATATAATATAACATCCTTAGGTAACCAAGATAAAGTCGGTATTCCAGCGCCTTGAGGGTTAAATTCATCTATTACAATGTTTTCTTTAGGTACTTGTCTGCCAAAGACTTTCATCTTTACTTTAGCTTTAGAGAAGTCTGCATTTTTTAAACTAAATGACCATCTACCATAGATTAATTCTGCTGGTACCATTCCTTGTGGAGGCCAAGCTATTGCCAAAGAATCATATTTCTCATCTACCTGATTCATGTCATCATTAACAATAACAATGTTTTTATCTGTAGATCCATGTCCCATTATCTGATTTTTAGGATTAAGAATATAAGTTCTACTTCCAGCATCTGTTGTAGCACTCATCATACTTAAGATTGCCTTAGAAGTATGGGCTCCATTCATCTGAATACCTGGCGTGTTTTTAACTAAATTACTTTTTTTACATTCCTCTGTTCCTGGATATACATCGAATGCAATTTGCTGTGCTTTAGTATTTAGATCTTCAGAAAAAGTACTTGGCAAATCAACGCCAGCAAATCTTCTGTAATAATTGATTCTTTGTAAGGTCTTAATATGAGCTGTTTCAAAAATATGACCAGGCTTACATTGCTTTACATTTCCTTTCCATCTTAATTCATCTACAATTTTACCATCTACAAATTGCTTAATTAATCGACTTCCTTTGAAGTTGATATGGTAATCTTCAATAATTATTTTTTTCTGAATGGCTTTTAATTGCTCATCTTCTGGATACTGATCGGCAATAATATTGAAAATAATATATGCCTTTTCATAAGTTTTCACTTTATGGAAGCCAGTTAATAATTCAAGATATTGCCCTGCAGTAGTATTTTTATCTTTAATGAAAAGATCTGCCTGACCAGATAAGGTAAGTTTATAGTCGTTTAATTTAGCTCTAACTTCATTTTCTAAGGCATTGATTTCAGGATCATCACTAATGTATAATTTGATATACTTAGAAAGTAAATGAGCCAGATAGAAGTCATTTTTTTCCATTAATCTAGTACATATTTGTTTACCCCAAAGCTTGAAACTAAAATCGTCTCTAGGCTTAACCTTTTCATATACATTCTTATTGATGTTAAATAGAACTTGAACTAAGCGCTTTGCAATTGCAGGTTGATGTATATGATGATACTCTATAATTAGATTAACAAGCAGATCATTAGAGACATCTAAGTTTTCTAAGTGATTCGGATCTCTTTTTCTAGTGGTGTAGTTTGTCCAGATACTTTCAATGAAATCATATTTACCATATAGGATCTGAGCATCTGTAAACTTAATCATTGCCTCTTGCTCTAAGGTTAAGAAACGTTTGTCATCTTTATATTGATTTGCTGCCTGAACACAAATTTTTAAAGCATCAGAATATTTGCTGTAGTGATGGTAGAATTGTTTGTAGTTCTTTACAATTAAATGATACTGATCTGCAACAGCTTCATCTTCTGGAAAAAGAGCAGTCGCTAATTTGATATTTTTATGTGCAGAATCAATTACAGCTTCTTCTAATAAATGATCCGTCATTTGTAAAAAGCAATGCGCAATTGAACTGTCTAATTGAATTTTTTGTGCAATGGTGGTATCTTCTAATTTTCTGATAATAGAAGCTAAGGTTTCGTATCCAACGCTTAGTTCCATTTCTATTTCACAAAGACCTCTGCTAGATTGAGCGCTTAGATTATCATTGTTTAAATCAAATATAGCTGTATAAATAGGTAGTGCTCTATTGTACTTCTGATCATTAAATAATTGATTCGCTTTTATCGTTGCTTCTTGCTCAAAAGTGATTAAGAAATTAGCAAATTTTATCGAACCTGTTCCTTGCTCATCTAGTTTTGCTGCTTTACTACTTAGCTTAACTGCTTCTTTAAATGCTTTTGGATATTTTTTTTCTAAACTTTTATCTTTAGCAATATGCAAAAGTGCTTCTGCTTGAAAATAGTAAGGTACAGGCTCTTTTTTATATTTATCGTTAGCTGATAATTTTGTCGCCTTCTTTAATATTTTAGTCCAAGCTTGCTTTGCTCTCATTTGTTCCAACTTTGGAAATTGTTGGTATTGAGCAAAGCTTAAAGAGCAAAATAATATTGTAATCGCTGTTAAGCAGAATTTCATAATTAATAATTTAGAACTATTAAATTAACGAATTGCCTAGGAAGCAGAAATGAATAGCAGACGAACTTATACACATGAATTAACTTCTGTTGGTTTTTATTGGATTTTATTTTATTTATAATTTTGATAATCAATAACTTATGATGTTTTATTATTAGTAATATCTCGGATTTTAAAACAATATGTGAAAGGGAGTTAATATTAGTTTTTGCATATTTGTAAATAGACAGATAGTTAAAAAGATGAAAAGATGAGAAAATTAGCATTAGGATTATTACTACTTGCAACTAGTCAAGTATATAGTCAGTCAAGAATAATAGGAGGTAATGAGGTTGCAATAGAGGATGTCCCTTGGCAAGTTGCATTGATAGATGCAGAAGGTTATCAATTTTGTGGAGGTTCAATTATTGATTCTCATTGGGTATTAACTGCTGCGCATTGTGTTGAAGGTGCAACACCAGAAGAAATGGGAATTGCTTATGGTATGGAATTATTAACAGATGATAACAGAAAGGAATTAGGTGTTGAAGCTATTATCTTACATAGCTCATATGATCCACAAACCAGTGAAAATGATATTGCATTAATAAGAGTATCCAATGCATTTGAATTCTCTGCGAAAGCACAGATCATTCCTATTGTAACTAAATCAATGGCAGAAGCTGGATTAACAGATCATGGAGATACAGCAAGAATATCTGGATGGGGATTAATGCAAGCAGATGCTTGGGATGCAACGGATACTTTACAAATGGTAGAAACTCAAATTGTAAGTAATGAAGAAGCGAATGCATCACATAGATATGACGGAGCTATTACAGCTGATATGTTGGCAGCTGGAGATTTAAATGATGGTGGAGAAGATGCTTGTCAGGGAGATAGTGGTGGTCCATTAGCAGTATATGACCAAAGTGATGATACATGGAAATTAGCAGGTGTGGTTTCATGGGGAGAAGGA
>JBELBA010000015.1:0-21313 GCA_042095635.1 Chitinophagales bacterium | reverse complement strand
ATAGAGGTACTGCTACAGGTATGGCTTTTAATTACAGTGGAAAATGGGTATTTAGTTTGCCTGGGGTTCCTTTGGAGATGAAGCAAATGATGTTGGATGGTGTTAAACAAATATTGAGCTCACATCTTCAGTTAGATGCTTATTTAATTAAAGATATTAAAACAATAGGTATTAGTGAAGCATTGCTAGCTTCGGCTTTAGAAGATCTAAATTTAAATAATAAGGAAGATTTAAAGTTTGCTTATTTACCTAAATTAGGAAGAGTAACCTTAAGGATCTATTACAAATCCAATGTAGATTTAGCAATTATTGACTCAATTCTATTAGACATTAAAGCAAGAGTAGGTGATTACATTTTTGATGAAAACGGTCTTGATATAACAGAAGTAGTAGGTGAGCTGTTAAAAAATAATGACAAGACTTTAGCAGTTGCAGAAAGTTGCACAGGAGGATATCTTGGGCATTTAATTACTCAAATTCCTGGCTCATCAGCATTCTTTGAAGGTGGCATTATTTCATATTCTAACGAAGTAAAAAAGGAGCAATTAGGTATTGATGCTGGATTAATTGAATCTAAAGGAGCTGTTTCTGAAGAGGTAGTTGCGGAAATGGCAAAGAATGTAAGGCATAGATTAAAAACTGATTATGGGATTGGGATTTCAGGAATTGCAGGCCCAGATGGAGGTACAACTGATAAACCTGTAGGTACGATTTGTTTTGCAATTGCTAAAGAAGATGAAGTGATCACCAAGAAATATCAATTCTATAAGATTAGATCTATGAATATAGAATTGTCTGCGATTACAGGATTAAGATTACTTTGGAAGTATTTTTTGAAGGATTTTCAAAATGAAAGCTAAATTTGGAGATCTCATTATTGATTTTGCACTTTTTTGGAGATTGTCCGCTAAAATTATAATCTCATTAAAAGTTTCTTGATTTTAAGTTGAAGTCTGCGCATCAATGTTCGATAAGTGACTTCAATTTCTTATTTTTACAGCCTCAACCGATAATAAAGAAAAATTAGAAATATGCCAGAAGTAGAATTAATCATGCCCAAAATGGGGGAAAGTATCACTGAAGCAACGATTTTAAAGTGGTTAAAAAGCGAAGGAGATACGATTGAATTAGATGAGCCTGTATTGGAAATTGCTACCGATAAAGTTGATTCTGAAGTTCCATCTCCAGTTGCTGGAGTATTAGGAAAACAATTATTTGGTGAAGATGAGGTTGTAGAAGTTGGTAAAGCTATTGCAACAATTATTACTGAAGGTGCTGATTTAAGTCCAAGTCCTGCTGTTGCTGATGCACCTGATACTGAGGCAAGTCCTGCAGCACAAGTTGCTGAGACTGTTGTAGCTGCAAAAGCGGTTGCTGCACCTGCAGTATTAGATAGTCCAGCTCCAGGAAGGTTTTATTCTCCTTTAGTATTAAATATTGCTAAGTCTGAAGGAATCGGTATGGATGAATTAGAAAGAATCCCTGGTTCTGGAAAAGAAGGAAGAGTGACGAAGAAAGATATTTTGTCTTATGTTAAGAATAGATCTGAAGCACCAGCACCAGCACCAGTTGCTACTCCAGCATCAAATGGAGTTGTAACTCCATCGCCTGCGCCAGCTGCTAAAGTTGAAGCACCGAAATCTTCTCCATCTGTGCAATATAACTCTTCGGAAGTAGAGATTATTGAAATGGACAGAATGAGGAAGTTGATAGCAGATCATATGGTTATGTCTAAGCAAACTTCACCTCACGTTACATCATATGTTGAAGCAGATGTTACAACAATGGTCAACTGGAGAAACAAAATAAAAGGAGACTTTAAGAAGAGGGAAGGTCAGAATATAACTTTTACTCCAATTTTTGTTGAATGCGTTGCTAAAGCAATTAAAGATTTCCCAATGGTCAATGTTTCTGTTGATGGAAATAACATAATCAGACATAAGAGAATCAATATTGGTATGGCAGCTGCTTTACCTACAGGTAACTTAATTGTTCCTGTAATTCATGATGCAGATCAAAAGAATTTACTAGGCTTAACTAGAAATGTAAATGATTTAGCTGGAAGAGCTAGAGGAAACAAATTAGGTCCGGATGAAATTAAAGGAGGTACATTTACATTAACTAATGTTGGTGGATTTGGAAACGTAATGGGTGCGCCTATTATTAATCAACCTCAAGCAGCTATTATGGCTACAGGAACTATTCAAAAGAAACCTGTTGTTTTAGAAACTGCTGAAGGAGATGTAATTGCAATTAGACATATGATGTTCTTATCATTATCTTATGATCATAGAGTTGTAGATGGATCTTTAGGAGGTTCATTCTTAAGAAGAGTAGCGGACTATATGGAGCAATTTGATCCTGAAACAATAGTTTAGTATCTTTAATGATATATGAAAAAGGCAGTACTTTTATTTAGTATATTAATAACTTTTGGTTCTTCCCTTGCACAATTGTCAAGGGAAGAGTTGTATATGGATGCGAGGGAATTGATGTCTTTTAATCATCCTGCCTACTATAAAAGAGCACTTGGTATTTTAAAAAGTCTCAACGAAAGGACTAAAGGTAGAAATGATGAATACAAATATCATTTAGCTATTTGCTATCTAAATACCAATATTGATAAGAAAAAAGCGGCTGAACTTTTGTCTACTATTGAAAAAGGAGAAAAAGAATTTGGTGCTTCTTTTCACTATTATTCTGGTTTATCTAGCCATTATGCATATCGATTTAATAAAGCATTAGAAAGTTTTGAGTTGTTCTTGGGAAAAGCTAAGAAGAAAGATGGTAGAAGGTCTGAAGTACTAAGAAGGATCGAGATGTGCAGTGTTGCTAAGGATATGATTCAAAACCCTCTTCACGGCGTTAAGATCGAGAATATGGGGGGGACGATCAATTCTCCTGGTCCTGAATATACACCAGTTATTTCTGCTGATGAGTCAGTAATAATATTTACAAGTAGAAGAGAAGGAAGTGTTGGTGGTAAAATGGATCTGGATGGTACACCGAGTAATAGAAAAGGTGATTATTACGAAGATGTATTCATTTCCTATAAGGAAGAAGAAGGTTGGAGTAAACCTAAAAATATAGGGCCAGTTATAAACAGTCATGGTCATGATGCTGCTATTGGACTTTCTCCTGATGGTCAAACGCTTTATCTCTATAGAAGTGATTCTGTAAAATGGGGAAATATTTTTGCTTGTCGATTAAACGGTGAAATATGGGAAAGCCCTATGAAATTAAAAGCTCCAATTAATTCAAAAAATTGGGAAGGATCTTGTTCTATTAATGCTGACAATAACATACTATTCTTTGTGAGCAATAGACCAGAAGGATTTGGTGGTAAAGACATTTATATGATTAGAAAGTTGCCAAATGGAGAATGGGCAGCACCAAAAAATCTTGGACCAACTATTAATACCCCGGAAGATGAAGATGCTCCATTCATTCACGTAGATGGACAGACTTTATATTTTTCTTCAAAGGGGCATAAATCTATGGGAGGGTATGATATCTTCAAAACAACCTATAATGAGGGTGGGTGGTCTACTCCAGTCAATATTGGTTATCCAATTAACACTGCAGAAGATGATCGATTCTTTGTGTTATCCCCAGATGGTAAAAGAGGTTACTATGCAGTAACAAAAGGGGATGGCTACGGTGATCAAGATTTATATGTAGTTCATATGCCAAAATCTGACCTATCTGCACCTGAGGCGGTTACGCTTTTGAAAGGGGTATTGAAAACTTCTGATGGAGCAGTTGCAGAAAATGCATTAATAACTGTAACTGATCAATCAACTGGTGAGTTAGTTGGAGTTTTTAAGCCTAATAAAGCAACAGGTAAATATTTAATTGTAATTCCTCAAGGGAAAAATTATGTTTTAAGAGTAGATGCTGCCGGTTATTCTTCTTTCTCTGAAAATATAGCTACAGAGCTTACTGGAGACTATAGTGAATTGAATAAACACATCAGTCTGCAGCCCTCAAAATAAGGCTTTGCCAATTTCTTGAAATTTCGGCGTACGAATACATAGTAAAAATCTTTAATTTATACTCATTTTACGTATTTTTGTGGATTACGGAATATTGTTATTTCGTATAAAAATAAATATTTAGCTATATGAATAAATTGGTATTGTCATTAGTATTGGTATTGTTTGCTTTCACAGGGACTTCTTTTGCTCAAGAAGAGAAGGTAGACAAAGAAATGGTTAGAATTGCTCATAAGCTTTATAAGCAGAAAAGTTACTCTTCATCTCTAAGATTGTACTTAGAGTTAGACAGTATAGTTGATGGAGATATCGAAGAATTTCAATATTACATTGCGCTTTGTTATTTAAAGCAAAGAGAAGACAGAACTAAAGCAATACCTTATTTAGAAAATAACAGAGCATACTTCTATGAATTAGGTTTAGAAGAGGATTATTTTTTCTTATTAGCACAAGCTTATCACTTAGATTATAGATTTGATGAAGCAATTTTAGCTTATGACAAATTTATTCACTTATCTGGGAAAAGAGATAAAAGAAAAAAAGAAGTAGAAAGATGGATTGATATGTGTATGGATGCTAAATCCTTAATATCAAGTCCAGTACAAGTAGATATTCAAAATTTAGGATCAAAAGTAAATTCAGCTAAAGCAGAGCATACTCCTGTTATTTCTGCAGATGAATCAGTAATTATCTTTAACTCCAATAGAAAAGGGAGTATTGGAGGAAAGATGAACATATTTGGTCAGCCAGACACTGTATACGGTCATTACTTTGATGATATTTATGTTTCTATTAATATAAATGATAATTGGTTAAAACCTGTAAAAATTGGAGCAGGATTAAACACTCCACAACACGATGATGTTGTTTCTATCTCTCCGGATGGACAAACACTATTTATATATAGAAGTGACTCTATGGTATATGGTAACTTGTTTTATTGTGAGTTGATGGGATATTCATGGGGGCCTTTGCATAAATTACCTGCTCCGATAAATTCAAAATATTGGGAAAACTCTGGATCAATTTCTTCTGATGGAAATACTTTCTATATGTCTTCTAATAGACCTGGAGCAACTGGAGACGGTGATTTCGATATTTACATGATTAGAAGATTACCTGATGGATCATGGGCAGAACCTCAGAATCTGGGTAACATGATTAATACGAAATATGATGAGTATGCACCATTTATTCACCCTGATGGAAAGAGTTTATACTTCTCATCTAAAGGGCATAATTCAATGGGAGGATATGATATCTTTAAATCTACATTATTAAATGGTAAATGGAGTATACCTGTAAACTTAGGTCATCCTATTAATACACCAGATGATGATGTTGATTTTGTATTATCAGGAGATGGGAAAAGAGGTTATTATTCTTCTGCAAGACCTGGGGGAAGTGGTGAAAAGGATATCTATGTAATTAATTTTAATAGTGAATACAAAGACTTATCACCTGGACCTGTTACCTTATTTAAGGGTACTATTACTACTTGTGATCAGCAAGTTACGAATAATGCTCAATTAAAAGTATATGATAATATCAGTGGAGAGTTAATGGGTGTTTATAGACCAAATTCTGCAACTGGGAAATATATGGTTATCATTCCTAAAGGTGTAGATTACAATATTGAGGTTACAGCTGATAATTACCAGACTTACAACTTAAATGTAGTTACGGCCAAGAATGAACCTTATTTAGAAGAAGAATCTAACTTTATTTTATGTCCTGTTGCCATTAATGATACTTGTGTTGCTGTATGCGAAGATGGATCTTTTATTGAGAAAAGTGTAGCGGAAGTTATCGTAGATATTTCAAGTGTAATAGCAGAAGATGATAATGTTGTAACTATTAAAAATAGAGAGTTATCTATTAATGTCTGGAAGAATGATGTTGCTGCAGAAGGTGAATTAAAAAAAGGAGATATTATTGTTTTAGACAAACCCTTACATGGAGCATTAGATTATGATGATAGTTTTGGAGAGTTTGATTATCAACCTAGTTTGTCATTTATAGGTGTTGATAGTTTCTCTTATAAGATTTGCGCTACTAATGGAGATTGTGATGAGGCTATGGTTTATGTTAAAGTCAATGACCCATCAGTAAAAAATCAATTACCTGAAGTAAATGATGATGAATTTACAGTTTATATGGATACTGTAATGGATGTAAATGTATTAGAAAATGATATCGATCATGATGGTAAAATAGAGTTTAGATCTTTTAAGATTATGGAACCAGTTACTAACGGTACCTTAACTATGGATCATGATTTAGAAAAAGTAATGTATCGTCCAAATAAAGGATATAAAGGTGATGATCAATTTAGTTATCAGGTTTGTGATAACAGTAATTACTGTAATACAGCTAAAGTAACGTTACATGTAACTGATGAAATAATCGAAGAGCTAGTTCAAAATATTACTCCTGAAATTGCTGAAGCTATGAAAGCTGCAGGAGTTGAAGCTTCTGAGACTGCAGAATCATGGGAAGATCAAGCAATTGGTGAACAAATCACAGTATATAATGTTTACTTTAATTATGATAAATCTTTCTTAAGAGAAGATTCTAAAGAGAATTTGGCAGATTTAATTGAATTTTTAACGAAGTATCCTAAGTTAAAAATTGAAGTTGGAGCCCATACAGATTCTAGAGGAGCAGAATGGTATAATAAAAGCCTATCACAAAAAAGAGCAAGTGAAGTGAAGGCTTATTTTGTTAAGCGAGGAATTAATTCAAATAACATAAAAGCTTCGGGTTATGGAGAGACTTCACCAGTTCATAAATGTGAAACAGATGAAGCTTGTTCTGAAGAACAACATCAATTAAATAGAAGAACAACTTTTGTATTAAGTGGTGATAAATTGAAGTTGACATCTGTTAAGCCTGCAATTGTTGAAATTGATCTAAGACCAGGTTCAGCGTATGTTAAGCAAATAGATGAAAGAAATACTTCTGCTTCTGAGAAGAATGCAATGAATGATTTATTAATAGAGAAAGCATTAACTAAAATGCAAGGTTTAGAATATATCGTTCAAATTGCTGCATTCAATGCAGAGGTTAAGGATAATCAATGGTTCGAAGGAATTGAAGTAGCTAGTAAGAAAAGAGTTAAAGCTCAACATTATAGATACTATAGTAAGTCTTTTAAAACTCTAGCAGAAGCAAATACATTTGCTAAAGAATTACGTAGTGGTAAAAATAAATATGCCTTCACATTTGCTAAGCTTAATGGATCTGTTTTAGGTTGGAAAGCTTTAAAAGATATTTTAATTAAATAAACCAATTAACTCTTGTATCGTATTTAGAATACGTTATAATGATCAATTGGTATAAATAGAAGAAATTGAATAAGTTATTTAAGATTTTTTTACTGGCATTAGTAGTCTTTACATCAAGTACTGCAATTGCGCAAGGTAATTCTGAAAATACAGTTATAGTTTCAGGTTTTGTATTGAATTCTACAACTCAAGAAGGTATAACAGCTAATATTACCATTAAGAATGCTGAGTCCTTTAGAGTTGTCACAGTTATTCCTACATCTAATTTGTCTGGTAGCTATACCTTCAAATTGGTTAAAGGAAGATATTATTTCGTAGTTGAAACACCAGGATTCGAATTGTTTAGTGTTTTAGTTGATTTATCTACCGTTTCTGATAAAAGAATTCAAAGAAACTTAGTGTTATTGCCGGTTGGAGCAATAAGAAATGGATATTTTCCAGTGCAAGACAATAATGGTAATGATGGCTCATTAAATGGAGAGCCAGTTGCTAATTCAAGTTCTTCTGCATCATCATCAAACACATCTGCTAATAATAGTACAGAAGAATCTTCATCTGGTGATGAAATGGGGTGGGGTGACTCAAATCCCGAAGCTAATGAATCTATAGAATCATCTGCATCAACAGATAATGCTGAACCAAAAGAAGATGATATTGATGTTCAAATAGTTAAACCAGGTGAGCGTTTAGTGGAAAATGGTAAAGTAGTTTATACTGGTGTTCCTGTAAGTAGTTCTGGTAAGATTCTTAAAGAAGCACCTGAAGATATAATGAATTCAGAAGGAACTTCTAATGTTGAAGATATTGGAGAAGGAAGAGAAAGTGAAATTAATTTCACAATTAAAGGTAGTGCTCAGTTTGTAGATGTTCCGATGTACTTTAATAAGAACGATGCAAGTACTGTTAATGTAACAGAACAAATGAAATTAGTACTAGACTTTCTAAAGAAAAATTCAAGCTTAGAAATAGAGATAAGAGGTTATTCAGAGACTGGATTCTCTAGCGCAATGCAAAAGCAAATTGCGTTACAAAGATCTGTAAATGTTAAGAAGTATTTCTCAGATAATGGCATTAGCATGATGAGATTAGAGGCTATTGCATATCCTACTAGTGATTACGAATTAGTTGTAGAAAGAAAGCGTCTTTATAGAAAACAACATTTAGTAGAGTTTAGAATTAAAGGTGATGATGCTTTTGAGCAAGATTTTAGAGCAAGATTTGAAGAAGAATATAGTCAGTATAAAGAAGGTGATGTTCCACAAGTTACAATAGCTACAATAACTGATACTGATAATTCAACTACAAATACAAGATCAGACTTAAATTCAGATTCAGATGTAAATCAGGGAACAGTTAATAATGATAACATTGATTTGAATACATTTACTACTTCATCTAATAATAGTGTTTCTGCAAATTCAAGTAATAGTACTACGGATAATTCTATTACTAATGCTACATCATCATCTACTTCTAATAGTATCCAACCACCAAGTCCTGCGGTAACACCAAGTCCTGAAGGAAGTATTAATAATACAGGATCAGTTAATAATGATGATAATGCTGTTATTGGGAATGAATCATCCGATCCTAATAGAAAAGATATTAATGGAATTGCGATAGATAGTGAAGGATCTGATTATCAAATTGGATATGAAGGATATAACCCAAATTCTGATACAGTTGTAACGCAAGATGTATTTGATGCATTAGATAAAATTAATGCTAGTGCTGATAGAATTGATAGAATGACTATTAGTTTTGAAGCTAAATTAGCTGAAGTTGATGAGTATAAGTATAAGTCTGTATTTGATAGTATTTATATCTTCTTGATGAATAATAGAAGATGGTCTTTAGATATCTATGGATACGCTAGTAAGAAAGGCGATAAGAAGGAAGCAAGTGTCTTACACAAGAACAGAGCGCAGAATGTTTATCATGTATTAATTAATAAGGGAGTTGATAAAACTAGAATTAAATTTAAAGGAAAGGGTAATGCTATGGCAAAAACAGCGTCCGGTGAAAAAATTCCAGTTGAGAAACAAATGATTGTTACGTTTAAGTTGAAGAAACCTAACCTAAGCGGAATGAATGATAATGTTAAAGTTGATAAGACTGCACAAAGGGGAGGAAGTAATTCTGGAAGAGAAGCTGGAAGAGATAATTCATCCGGAGCAAAAACCAATTATGATGACTCAAAAAATGGTTATGATGATTTAAGAACACAAGAAGGTCCTGCTATGCCAGAGTTTAAAACTGAAATGGAGTATATCAACTATTTAAAGAATAATCAGGGTCAGTTAACTGTTCCTGGATTATACTTTAGAGTTCAAGTTGGTGCATTCAATTTACCTTTAGACAGTAAGAATAAATTATTTAAGATTAAGAATATTGAACTGTTAGAGGGTAAAGACGGTATGTATAGATATGTTACAGAAAAGTACGTTGGTATTAATGATGCCTATACTGCATTGAAGAAAGTTAAAAGAAAGGTTGATGATGCATTTGTATTAGCATTCTATAAGAATCAGAAGATTACAATGAAAGAAGCAACTCAAATGTTATTAGAGAAGAGAAAATAAATATTCTTACATTCTAGAGATAAATTAAAGGCGGTTCATTTATGAATCGCCTTTTTTATTGATTCTAATCTAGTGTCATATTTAACTATATATATCGAGAAGTATTAATGATTTTAATTCTCTTTTAAGTAATTCTAAGTAAACGGGAACTTTTACAATATGTTTAATCAATGTAATGCTTGATTTAAGAGTTGTTATTCAATAAAAACTAGTATTTAGTATACTGTTAATTTAATTATGTTAAGGTCCTTTACACCTGTGTTTTTCAATGTATTAGGATTTGATATCCTACAGTATGAAAAACTACAATGGAGCTTAGATCAGATTATCAATACTATATTAGCTAAGTAAATATGTGGCAAAAAAAAAGCTTCCACGTATGGAAGCTTTTTTTTTGGAAAAACCAATTTGTTTATCTCTTTAAGAACTTCTCTGTTCTATTATCGATATTAAGGTAGTAAACACCTTCTTCTAAATCTCTAACGTCAACTTTCTCATCAATACCTTTCTTAATTAAGGCACCAAAACTATCATAGATTTCAAAACTAGTTGATTCTGATAGATAGATTTCGTTATTAACTCTTTTAGGATAATATGTAACAGGAGGCTTATTGGACTTATACTCTAATACTTTAGAATATCTGTGTGTATTTCCTAAACTTCTTTGTTTTATTCTGTATTTATTTACTCCAGAGTAATGATTTATAGGAGCATTATAGTTATTGTAACCATCTGTACCATTACCTTTTAAATTAGCGACTTTAACCCATTTATTATTTTTGAATTGCTCTACAATAAATGGCTCTTCATTAGATTCATTCTTAGTAGTAAACTTGATTTGATCATCAGTACACTTAATGGATACAATTTCAAATGTAGATTTAGACCTTAACGCTTCAGCATTTAAGATTCTAGGTTTACAATTATCCTTATATTCAATTCTGATCTCTACAAATTGCCCCACTTTAAAGGTAGCTAATGGAATTTCAAATGCTGCAGAATTTGTCTCCGTGTATGGTTGATCATTAATAAATACTTCAGAAATACAGAAAGTATTAGAAGAACTATTAAATGGGTTCTGAATGTAAATATTCTCACCTTGGTACGTACCATCAATAGTGATAGTCGCTGCACTTAAGTTTAAAAGTATTAGGCTTGTTATACCTAAAATGAAAGATTTTAATCCTCTCATAGTTTATTTTCGTTTTAGTACGAAATTCATTCTCGTTAGATGCAAATATATGAAATAAACTACCCAAAAAACAAGAATTTAGCAGTCCTAGTTGGCTTGCGTTTTGAGGTTTATTCAAAAACTATTGATAAATAGGCTTTATATAGACATTTATCTTTATATAAATCTATCCATTTCATGTTTATTATTCAAGTTTTTGCTTTAATAATTAAATGTGTTCTATGAGAATAGCCTTTACACTTATATGAAGGAACATTCTATGAACGTTTTGCTATACGCCATTAATATGTTTTAAGTTATTAATAGTGAAAAACATATAGTATAAAACAATTGTAGTACCTTTGCCCTTCAATTATAATAGATAATATGTCGTTTGAAGAATTAGGATTAAGAGAAGAGGTAATTAGAGGGGTACAGGATCTAGGTTTTACACAGCCAACAGAAATTCAGGAGAAAGCAATTCCGCTATTGATTAATGATATGACTGATTTCGTTGGATTAGCCCAAACTGGTACTGGTAAAACAGCAGCATTTGGTTTGCCAATGTTAAACTATGTTGATTTTAGTAAAAAGCATATTCAAGGACTTGTAATAGCTCCTACTAGAGAACTTTGTCTTCAAATTGCAAAAGATATTGAAGCTTTTTCAAAGCATATTAAAGACGTTAATATTGTATCAGTATATGGTGGTGCAAGTATTTCAGATCAGATAAGGAAAGTAAAAAAAGGTGCTCAAATTATTTGTGCAACACCAGGTAGATTGCAAGACATGATTGAGCGTAGAGTAGTGAAATTAGGAGATGTAGATATGGTTATCCTAGATGAAGCTGATGAAATGCTTAATATGGGATTCAAAGAGGATATCTTCAACATATTATCTTTTACACCAGACACGAAAAATGTATGGATGTTTTCAGCTACAATGCCAAATGAGGTATTAAAGATTAGAAAACAGTTTATGACTGATCCGGTTGAAGTACAGGTTGGTAAAAGAAATCAAGCTGCATCTACTGTTGATCATTATTATTTTATGGTAGATTACAATTCTAAGTATGAAGCTCTAAAAAGGTTGTTGGATTTTCACCCATCAATATTTGGTGTAGTTTTTTGCAGAACTAAAAGAGATACTGCGTCAGTTGCAGAAAAGTTAATGAAGGATGGATATAATGCCGAACCTTTACATGGTGATTTAACACAGCAACAAAGAGACAGAGTAATGAATCTTTTTAGAAGCAGAACTTTAAATATTTTAGTTGCTACAGATGTTGCAGCCAGAGGTATTGATGTTGATGATGTTACTCATGTTATACATTATGGTGTGCCGGATGATAAAGAAGCATATAATCATAGAAGTGGAAGAACAGGAAGAGCAGGGAAAAGAGGAACTTCATTAGCAATCATTGGCAAGAGAGACCAAAGAAAGTTGAATGAGATTGAGCGAATGATTGATAAAAAGATTGAAAAAGCAGAAGTTCCTCAAGCGAAGGAAATCTGTGATAATCAACTAATTTATAAAATGAACCAAATTCGTGAAATGGAAATGGACGATGAGTTAATCGCACCATACATGGATCAAATTATGGAGGTTTTCCAAGGTTATAGATGGGAAGATTTATTAAAGAAAATAGTTGCTTCGGAATTAAAAACCTTGTTAGAATATTACCAAGGTTCTAAGGATATCAATTTGAAGCAAAAAAGTCGTGATAGGGTTAGAGGAGAAAAAGGTCGTGATAGAGATAAAAAGAGTGGAGAAAAGAATGAGAAAAGAGAAAGAGGTGAAACAGATAGCAACAGATTATTCTTTAATGTTGGAAAATTAGATGGAGCGAAAAAAGGAGATATCTTCAAGTTAATAATGGATGGAGCTAAAGTCAGAAAGAATGATATCACTGAAGTTAGATTAATGGATAAGTTTTCTTTTGTTGGTCTAAAAGGTGATGTAGGAAAAAAGATTATCGATCGATTAGCAGGAAAGAATGCTTTTGGAAGAAAATTAAATGTTGAATTTGCTTCTAAAAAGAGATAATAATTATTTTGGCACGTTAATTGCCACTATTAGTTAAAAATAAAAATTATAATCATGAAAAATCTAATTACACTATCGTTAATTGTTTTAACTACTATTTTCACTGCATGCTCAAGTGGGAAGTCTGTACAAAGAATTGATCCAGACAAAGCAGTAGATCTATCTGGAAGATGGAATGATACAGATTCTAAGTTAGTAGCAGAAGCTATGATAAAAGATTGTTTAGGAAGACCTTGGCATTCGGATTTCAAATTAGCAAATGACCAAAAGAAGCCAGTTGTAATTGTTGGTTTAGTTAAGAATAGAACACATGAGCATATCAATGCTGAGACTTTTATCAATGACATTGAAAAAGAAATGATCAATTCTGGATTAATTAGAGTAGTCCAAGATCCTGAGTTTAGAGAAAACTTAAGAAAAGAAAGAGGAGAACAACAAGAGTTTGCTTCAGCAGAAACGAAGAAGGACTGGAAAGCAGAGATTGGAGCAGATTATATGTTAACTGGTACAATTAATGCAACAGTCGATCAAGCTGGAAGAGAGAAAGTGATTGCTTATCAAATCGATCTTGAATTATCGAATATCGAAACTAACGAAAAAATCTGGTTGGGAGATCATAAAATCAAAAAGTACATTAAAGACTAATTCTGTCTAAAATGTGTTGCTTTAAAAAATATTTTAGTGTAATCATAGCCGTTACATTTGTAATATCTGTGAGTTCCTGTATGACTTATTATCAAATTAATGAGTCATTTAATTCTGCTTTCATTGATGGAAAAATGGAAGAGGCTAATTTGGTATTGGACAAGGATAAGAAGGCTGAAAAACGTAAGACTAAATTCATTCATTACATGAATAAAGGGATTACCGAACAGTTACTAGGCCATCATGAATTAAGCAACGAGTATTTTGAAAAAGCTTATATCTTTGGAGAGGATTATCAAAAAAATTATCTAAATATTGCAGCTTCTTTTTTAACCAATCCAAATATGATTGTTTACAAAGGAGAATCCTTCGAACATCTTTTAGTTAATTACTATAAGTCGCTTAATTATTTATTTCTGGAAAATTATGATGCTGCTTTAGTTGAAGCAAAAAGAATGGAGATAAGACTTCATTTCTATAATGATAAAGTGATTGGGAAGAAGGATTCTACAAAATATAATAAGGATGCATTTATTCAGAACTTGATGGGAATTATTTATCAAGCAGATAGAGATTACAATAATGCATACATCGCTTATAGAAATGCTTTTAAGATCTATAAGAAGTTTAATACTAAGTATTTGGGTATGATAGTTCCAGAACAATTGAAAACAGATATGATGTATTGCGCATATAAATCTGGTTTTCATGATGATATAGATTTCTACAATAGAAAATGGGAAACTAATTATGAATATGTGGCAAGAGGAAAAGAAACTGTTTTTCTTTGGCACAATGGATTAGTGCCCGTTAAAGATGAATGGAGTATTAATTTTTTTGTTTTTGAAGGTGCTGGGGGTTATGTCAACTTTAAAAATGAAGATTTAGGAATCGACTTTCCATTTTATGTAGGAGATAGAGAAAAGAAAGCATCTACTTTAGGGGACATTAAAACATTAAGAGTGGCTTTTCCTAAGTATGTTAATAGAGATCCTTTTTATCATTCTGCCTATGTAGAAATTGAAGGTCAACATTATAACTTCTCTTACGGACAGAATATGGATGGTATTGCTAGAAAATCTTTGAAAGATAGAATGATGAAAGAATTAGGTTCATCATTAATTAGATTAGCTACTAAAAAAGCAACGGAAGCCAGAATTAGAAAAGAGAATGAAGCCTTAGGAGCTTTAGCAGGTATAGCAAATGCAATCACCGAAAAAGCAGATACAAGACATTGCCAAACATTACCAAATCAAATTCATTATACAAGAGTCCCTAGATTAGATTCTGCACAGCAAGTAAGATTACATTGTCAAGGTAATGGATCAAATTCTAGAACTTTTGAACTGACAATTCCACCTAATGCACCATTTTATTTGTTCCATACTATGGATTCGAAGCAGAGAATTTGGTAGGAATCTCCCTCTATCCCAATAATAATCCTTACTTTTGCACTGAATTGAATTTTAAAAGTCATGCAAGAGATTAAGAACATCGCGATTATCGCTCACGTTGACCACGGTAAAACAACCTTGGTAGATAAGATTTTACATCAGTGTCAATTATTTAGAGATAACCAGGAAACTGGAGAATTAATTCTAGATAATAACGATTTAGAAAGAGAAAGAGGAATTACAATTACATCTAAGAATGTATCTGTAAAATATAAAGACATTAAGATTAATGTAATTGATACTCCTGGTCACGCCGATTTCGGAGGTGAAGTAGAAAGAGTATTAAATATGGCTGATGGAGTGCTATTAGTAGTAGATGCTTTTGAAGGACCTATGCCACAAACAAGATTCGTTTTAAGTAAGGCCATCGCTTTAGGATTAAAACCAATCGTTGTAATTAATAAAGTTGATAAGGATAATTGTAGACCTGAAGAAGTTCAGGATATGGTATTCGATTTAATGTTCAACTTGGGCGCAACTGAAGAGCAATTAGATTTCCCAACTGTTTATGGTTCTGCTAAGAACGGATGGATGGCTGAAGATTATAATGCGCCAACAGAAGATGTAACATTCTTGTTAGATACGATTGTTGAGCATGTTCCTTCTCCTGTTATTGAAGAAGGTAACTTACAGTTACAAATTACTTCTATTGACTTCTCTTCTTTCCAAGGAAGAATTGCAATCGGAAGAGTGAAGAGAGGATCTTTATTAGCTGGTAAGCAAATAGGATTAGTAAAAAGAGATGGAAGCGTTATTAAAGCTAAGGCTAAAGAGATTTTTACTTTTGAAGGTTTAGGTAGATTAAAAGTTGATGAAGTGCAAGCTGGAGATTTAGCGGCACTAGTTGGTTTAGACGATTTCGAAATAGGAGATACAATTGCAGATGCTGAAGAGCCAGAAGGTTTACCAGTAATGCCTATTGATGAGCCAACTATGAGTATGACTTTCTGTATTAATAATTCTCCATTCTTTGGTAAAGAAGGAAAATTTGTTACTTCTCGTCATATCAAAGAAAGATTAGATAAAGAATTAGAAAAGAACTTAGCTTTAAGAGTTGAGCCAACTGCTACCCCAGATGCATTTAAAGTATACGGAAGAGGTATTATGCATTTATCTGTATTAGTTGAGACAATGAGAAGAGAAGGATATGAATTACAATTAGGGCAACCTACTGTAATTATCAAGGAGATTGATGGTAAAAAATGTGAGCCAGTAGAATTATTGACAATTGATTGTCCTGAAGACTGTTCTGGTAAAATTATTGAAATTGTTTCTCAAAGAAAAGGTGAAATGATTACTATGGAGCCTAAAGGAGATTTAAATCATATCGAATTTAAAATCCCTTCTAGAGGTATTATTGGATTAAGAACACATGTATTAAACTTATCTGCTGGTGAAGCGATTATGGCTCATACATTTGAACAATTCGAACCATGGAAAGGAGAAGTCCCTACAAGAAATAATGGTACTCTTATTGCAATGGAGACTGGTAAAACAATTCCTTTCTCATTAAATAACTTACAAGATAGAGGTAAGTTCTATGTGCCACCTGGTGTAGAGATTTATGCTGGTCAAGTTATTGGAGAACATATTAGACATGAAGACTTAGTAGTTAATGTTACTAAGAAGAAAGCAATGTCTAACATGAGATCTTCTGGAGCAGATGAAAAAGTGAAGTTAGCTCCACCTATCATTTTCTCTTTAGAGCAATGTATGGAGTATATTCAAGCTGATGAATATGTAGAATGCACGCCTGAAAGTTTAAGAATAAGAAAGATCTTATTAAACGAAACAGATAGAAAAAGAGCTTCAAGAGGAGCTGTTGTTAATGG
Source organism: Chitinophagales bacterium (assembly GCA_042095635.1). GTDB lineage: Bacteria > Bacteroidota > Bacteroidia > Chitinophagales > CAJXBJ01 > JBELBA01. Next base: position 4,301 of record JBELBA010000015.1, on the reverse strand, counting down.
TTAATCCTTTAGCGTTCTATCATTCTAATAAGTGTATGATATAGTTTTAAAAAGCCCTTTTATTTTGAAAGGGCTTTTTAATTTTATTAAAATTATTAATTAATTTCAGTAGACTAAGGGTAAATAAATTCTGTAGTGTCTTAAGATATTAAGCTATGTAAATACCAAAAATTAAAAACTAATGAAGAGAATTTTACTTTTTCAGATGCTATTATTATCTACTATTTCCAGTTATTGCCAAACAACATTTAATGATATTAAGCCAATTCTTATAGAGTATTGTGCTACTTGTCATAGAGTTGGAGGAGGTGCTCCTTTCGATATCTTAGATTATGAGACTGCATCAATTTGGCAAAGTGCTATTTTGCATGAGGTATATGAAGGTTATATGCCACCATGGCAAGCAGATACTTCATATATGCACTTTATCGGTGAAAGAGAAATTACAGAAGAAGCTAAGAATGCAATTATTGCTTGGGTACAAGATGGTGCTGTAGAAGGTGATGATGTTGTTGTAGAAACTCCAGAATATCCTGCTAGCCTCTTAAATGGGATTCCTGATTTAGTATTAACAATGACACCATTCCCATCCAATGCTAGTTCAAGAGACGCTTATAATACACTGGTTATTCCAACAGGTTTAAATAGTGAAAAGATCATTAAGGCAGTAGAAATAATTCCTGATAATCCAGAGTTTACGCACCATGTTATTGTTAATGCCAATGAAGGTGGAGTTATCAGTAATGATCTTTCAGGAAATGCATATAATCTGCAAGGATCGATTACTGTTGGGACATATGCACCAGGCGCTAATCCAATTGTTTATCCAAGTTCTGATGAAATAAAAATGGGAGTAGCATTACCTGCAGGTGCTGATTTAGTTCTGCAAGTGCATACACCTAAAAGGTATTCTGGTGGTGCATCCTTAGGAAAGGATATAGGTCTTAAAGTTAAACTTTTTTTCTATAGTGATGAGGAAGCTAATGAAGTAAGATCTGTGTATAGTTTAACACCATTACAATATTGGAGCAGTGATTTCAGAATTCCTGCGGGGACAAAAAGAACTTTTGAAGTAGAAGAAGAAGTATCAGAATTTTCTGTTTATGATTTATCGCTATTTAGCATCTTCCCTCATTCTCATCAAATCTGTACTGATATCATTAATTATGCATTTAAAGGAACGGATACTATACCTTTAATTAGAATAGATGGTTGGGATTTTGAACACCAGGAGAATTACTATTTTAAAAAGATGGTTAAGATTCCTAGAGATTATACATTAAAGTCAATCCATGATTTTGATAATACATCTGCTAACCATCACAATCCTTTTGACCCTCCACAAGACATTAGTGTAGGATTTGATTCTGATGATGAGATGATTTTTGATGGTATCCAAATGATGATCTATGAAGAAGGGGATGAATTAATTAATGTTGATAGCATCTTATCTAATGATCCATTATTGAACTATGATACTGTTATTGAAGCTGGAATTGCATCTATTCAATTAAAGAATTCATACGTATATCCAAACCCTGCTGCAGGTCAAGCGAAGATCTTCTTTAATTCCGATCATAGTAATTGGAATGAATATTCGATACAGTTAAAGAATATTCAAGGAAAACAAATAGAAGTAGAAACAAGCATTCAATCTGGATTTATTGTGATTGAACGAGGAATTACTCCTAATGGAATTTACATATACTCCATCTATGAAGACGATCAACTAAGATCATCAGGAAAAATAATATTTGAATAATCTAAAGCCCATCCATTATGATGGGCTTTTTTTTTCACTCAATGCAACCAATTCTGGTTATTTTGCATCTTCTTATTAGAAGACGTTTTTGAAAGGCATTTATTGATGACAGAAGCACAACTTATAAGTGGTTGTAAACAGAATAATGTATTAGCTCAGAAAGAGCTATATAATCTCTATGCACCAAAGATGATGGGGGTTTGTGCACGTTATTTTGCTAATCGACAAGAAGCGCAAGATGTATTACAAGAAGGGATGTTGAAGCTCTTTAAGAATATAAACAATTATGCAGGTAAAGGGTCTTTTGAAGGATGGATTAGAAAGATTATCATTAATACTGCCTTAGAACAATTAAGAAAGAATAAGATTCATTTTGAGTCTGTGGACCAGATTGATTTGGATAGTAATCTTAGTAAAGAAAATGGATTTCAAAATTTGAAAGTTCAAGACTTGTTAAAGATGATTCATTCATTGCCAGAAGGTTTTAGAGTTGTTTTCAACTTGTTTGCCATTGAAGGATATTCGCATAAAGAAATTGCCATTCAGTTAGGGATTTCTGAAGGTACATCTAAGTCTCAACTTTCAAGAGCGAGACGTCAATTACAAGATATGATCATTAAAGAAAAATTGCTGTAATATGGATAATCAGGAACAACATATGGACAAAGATTTTCAGCAAGCTTTTGAAGATTTTAACTTAGATATCCAACCACAAGTATGGGAAGAGATCAGAGAAGAATTACATCCAAGAAAGGAAAAGAAGAAAACTTTATGGTTATGGACTTCTGGTATTGCAGCTGTATTAGTTATCGGTTTATTATTGATACCAAATAGTAATGAAGAATTTAATCAGGTATTAGTTGAAGAGTTGGAGAAGGACTTCAATGAGGATTTGAAAGAAGAAGTTAATAATTCTAAAGACTCAATTATTCCAAATAAGAAAACTACTAAGCCAATCATTAAACCTAAAGCTTTGATAGCAGAACAGATTATTATTCTTTCAGATGATATTACTGAAGAACAACAAGCAGCTATTATTGAATTTGAACAGGAAGCAAAAGAACAACTTCCTGTAATTGCAGATTTTGAACAACAGGTGATAGATCAAGTATTGGATGTTCACCCTATTACAATATTGGCAGCAAATGATGTTGTCCAAATAATAGATAGTAATACCACCTTTATAGAAGATAGTACTACTAATCAGGTAGCTTTGCAAGATAGCATAGTTGCTCCAAAAAAGAAGAAACCAAGTTTAACTGTTCCTTTAGATATTGATTTTGGTAAAAAAAGAAGTAAGTGGTTACTGGCTGCAAACCTTAATAGCTCTACTTCTAATGGAGGATCGGATCAATTAAGTGATGATCAAAGTGTAATGGCTACAGATGCTTCTGATGAAGCTGCAACATCAGATTTTACAGAGGAATTTAGTGATGTTAATAAAGTAGCATCAAACATTACTAAATCTGGTAAGTTAGTAACTGCAATGTCTGTAGGGTATAAGGTTCAGCATAATTTATATGTAAATGCAGGTTTAGCTTATACCAATCAAAGCTTTTTTGTTGATGGACAAAGTAGTCTAGTAAGTGGAATTGGTGTGCCAGTTGGGCTTAGATTTAATCTATTAGATAAAAACAAAAAACACATTTATATCAGTGGAGGTTTGATGTATGAATTGCTATTAAATGCACCATTAGATATTAATCAATCCTGGAATATTAGTAGTGCAATTGGTGGGGATCTTCCTGTTTGGAATCAATGGCACGCATTTATTCAGATAGGGGCATTGAAAGAAATAATTACAATTGTGGAAAGTCCATTATCACCACTGTTTCAGATTGGTTTGAGATATCAATTCGAAAAATAATTATTATTCATGCAACCTTTGAGTTAATCCTTGCATCTTCCTAGTATATTCTTTAATTAAAAGTCTTACACTATGATCAAACTAAAACAATTAAGCTTATTAATAATTGCCTTTATCTGTTTATTTACTTCTTGTAGAGATTCGGTAAAGAGAAGAATGAAAGTGAATGTTCCTGTATACATGTCTTATGAAAAGTTGAGAGCTGACGAAACAATACACACAGACATTATAGAACCTTTAGTTAATACTGGAAAAATCTATTTTAAGGATAATTATATCTTCATTAATGACAAATACGAAGGTATTCATGTTATCGATAATATGGATCCTACCAACCCTCAAAACATTTCTTATATCACGATTCCGGGTAACACAGATATTTCTATAAAAGGGAATTTATTATATGCTAATTCATTTGTTGATTTAGTAGTGATTGATATTTCTAATATTGAAAATGTGATTGAAGTTGGAAGGCTAGAAGATGCATTTCCATATAATTATCCAGTGATTGAAAATGAATATGGTGCTTATGGAGTAGATGATGAGAAAGGATTAATAGTAGGATGGGAATTAGAAGAAATGGCCATAGAGGAAGAAGAAATCTATTATTCTAACACTGTAGATGTGATGATGACGGATGATATAGTGATGGAAGCTTCTGCAGATGTTAAA
>JBELBA010000014.1:0-21432 GCA_042095635.1 Chitinophagales bacterium | reverse complement strand
ATCCAAAACCAAAATCAGGATTAATATTATGTGCGGCTACAGACGCCCCTCTAATCCCTATCTCTTCCTGAACAGTAAATACACCATAAACGTCGAAAGGAAGATGTTTCATGCGCTTTAAAGCCTCAATTAAGATAAATACAGAAACTCTGTTATCAATAGACTTACAATTAACACAATCACCCATTTCAATTAATTCTCTATCTCTTGTAATTGGGTTTCCTACTTCTATGTATTTTAAAACTTCTGCTCTAGACATTCCTAGATCAATAAAGAAATCCTTTATTTTAACCGGCTTTCCTCGCTCTTCTGGTTCCATGATATGAATGGGTTTAGATCCCATTACACCAATCAAATCCTTCTTACCATGCACAATTACTCTTTGTGCAGTTAGCGTTTTTGGATCAAAACCACCTAATGTATGGAATCTAAGAAAACCATTATCGTCAATATGTGTAACAATAAATCCAATTTCATCCAAATGAGCAGCTATCATTACCTTTTTATCGGACTTACCTCTTTTAATGGCATAAATATTACCTAGGTTATCTACATTATATTCATCAACGTGATCTTTAATTTCGTCGATTACAAGGTTTCTAACGCTTTGCTCAAAACCAGGAGCTCCTGCAATTTCGCAAACCAATTTAAGCAATGGTATATTAATCATAATGTATTTATTCTACTATTGATATTTTTAACATATTAGTCCTTGCTTTCGCTAAAAAAGGCATACTAGCAGTATTTATTAGTACATCACCTGATTTAACGTGATTTCTTGTTTTTAAAACATGATGCATATCAGCAAAGGTTTCAGAAGTTGTTACATCTCTATCATAAAACAAAGATGTTACCCCCCAAACCAATGACAATTGATGGATTAAGAATTTATTTCCAGAGAAGATAAAAACTTTAGATTTGGGTCTAAAACTAGATAATTTATGGGCTGTATATCCAGCTTGCGTAATCCCAATAACTGCTCTAGCGTCTACACTATCAGAAATTTTAACAGCATTAAAACAAATTGCTCCTGCTAAAAATGCTGGAGATTCCGGATTTGGACCATTGTTCCATTTATTATAACCATCAGCATGCATATAATTAGACTCATCCAACTCTACTTCATTGATGATCTTAGTCATAGTTTCAATAACCTTAACAGGGTATTTACCTACCGATGTTTCTCCAGAAAGCATAACTGCATCACTCCCCTCAGAAACGGCTGTTGCTACATCTGTAACTTCTGCTCTAGTTGGACGTGCATTACTAATCATATTCTCCATCATCTGAGTGGCTATGATCACAGGTCTTGCGGCTCTTACACATTTAGCAACAATATCCTTTTGAAGTGTAGGTATTTCTTCCATAGGAACTTCTACACCTAAATCACCTCTAGCAACCATTATTGCATCTGACTCTTCTACAATATTATCAATATCCTTAATGGCTTCTGGTTTCTCAATTTTTGAAATTACCTTCGCTAATGAACCAGTCTTTTTGATTTTCTTCTTTAACTCATAAACATCTGTAGAAGATCTTACGAATGAAAGTGCAATCCAATGCACTTCTTTAGATAAAGCGAATTTCAAATCCTTTTCATCTTTAATGGTCAAGCTTGGTTGAGAAATTCTTGTATTAGGAAGATTAACACCTTTATTAGAAGATAATATTCCTCCATAAACTACTTCTGTATGGATGGTATCCTTGTCATTAGTATCTTTTACTACCAGCTCAATCTTACCATCATCCAAAAGAATTCTTTCACCAACAGACACATCTCTTGGTAATTCTTGGTAAGTAATGGAGGCAATATTATCGTTACCTAATGTCTCATTAGTAGTAATCGTAAAAGTAGCACCTGGCTCTAAATTAGCTGCATTATTTTGTATCTTTCCTACTCTAATTTTAGGCCCTTGCAAATCTGCTAGAATAGCAATTGTACGCTGATTCTCTTTATTAATCTTATGTATCGCATCAATGATTTTACCATGATCCTCGTGGGTTCCGTGCGAGAAATTAATTCTAAACACATTTACACCTGCGTTAATCATTGCTAATAATACTTTAGGATCCGAACATGCGGGGCCAACTGTTGCAACTATTTTAGTTCTTTTTGAATGAATCATTCTAAAATTAAATTTTGTTTTGATTTTAATTGACTTGCATCTACCTCAAATGCTAATTGAACATTTTGAATGGAATTAATCTTTCCAATAAGATCTACAAGCTTAATTTTCGACTTTGGACCATAAACTAAAAGAAAAAAATCTACTTCTTTTTTCTCCTTAATTAACGGGCCATTTTCATGTTTGTTAGAAATGACATCGAAGCTAAGTTCGTTCTCCTCATCATCTGCACAATAGCGCGCATAACGTGCATCTTCATGATCGTCGTTATATTGATTTTGAATATCATCAGTCCTTAGAAATTGTAATTCTAAAGCTTTGTTCAAGTAAGAGGTTAAACGATATTGTTTAAGAGAAGCAACAATTGCCACTAAAGTAAAGTCATAATCGAATTGAACTTTGATAGATTGTTTCAAAACTAATACTGAATTTTAAGCCTTAAAGGTAGGAAAAATAGCTGCTTTAACTACATTACCTACATTAATTAAATTTGTTTATTTCAAAATTACTTACTTACTTTGCTAAAGATAAATTTTAAAAAAATAAAAAACTTTTAGTTATGTCTGATATTGCTGCAAAAGTAAAAGCTATCATAGTTGACAAATTAGGTGTTGATGAAGGAGAGGTTTCTCCAGAAGCGAGTTTCACAAATGATTTAGGTGCTGACTCTTTAGATACTGTAGAATTAATTATGGAATTCGAAAAAGAATTCAACATTTCTATTCCGGACGAGGAAGCAGAAAAAATCGCTACAGTAGGAGATGCTGTTGATTTCTTAGAAAAGAATGTAAAGTAATAATTTTATACTAAAGCGTAAGCTTATGAAAAGAGTAGTCATATCAGGAATTGGGGCAGTTACACCATTAGGTAACAATATTGAAGAATATTGGAATGGATTAGTAAATGGTCAAAGTGGTGCTGATATGATTACTCATTTCGACACTGAACATTTCAGAACTAAGTTCGCATGTGAGGTTAAAAACTTCGACATCGAAAATTTCATCAATAGGAAAGAAGCTAGAAAAATGGATAGATTCTGTCACTATGCAATTGCAAGTGCGGATGAAGCTATGACCGATTCTGGGTTAAATGAGGATGCATCATTAAACAAAGAAAGAATGGGTGTTATCTGGGCTTCTGGGATTGGTGGTTTAGAAACATTCCAAAATGAAGTAAAAGCTTATTCTACTTCAGCAACAGGGATTCCAAAATTCAACCCTTTCTTTATCCCTAAAATGATCATAGATATTTCTGCTGGTCATTTATCAATAAGGTATGGTTTTAAAGGACCAAACTTTTCTGTTGTTTCAGCTTGTGCTTCTTCGACAAATGCTATGATTGATGCGCTTAACTATATAAGGTTAGGTAAAGCAGATGTAGTATTAACTGGAGGTTCTGAAGCTGCGATTACAGAACCTGGAATTGCAGGTTTTAATGCAATGAAAGCATTATCTGAAAGAAATGATGATCCACAAACAGCATCTAGACCATTCGACTTAGACAGAAATGGCTTTGTTATGGGGGAAGGTGGTGGAGCACTTATTCTTGAAGAATATGAGCATGCTAAAGCGAGAGGCGCTAAAATCTATGCAGAGGTTATAGGTGATGGTGCAACCGGGGATGCTCACCATATTACTGCACCACACCCAGAGGGTGAAGGAGCAATGAGAGTAATGAAAATCACATTAGAAGATGCTGGAATTGCACCTGAAGATGTAGATTATATAAATGTACATGGTACTTCTACTCCACTTGGAGATGTATCTGAAGTTAAAGCCATCCAAAAAGTATTTGGAAATCATGCTTATAACTTAAATATTAGTTCTACTAAATCAATGACAGGACACTTATTAGGAGCTGCTGGAGCTATTGAAGGTATTGCTTCTGTTCTAGCTATTAAGAATGGAATTATTCCTCCTACTATCAATCATTTTACAGATGATCCTGCTTTTGATCCTAAATTAAACTTCACGTTTAATAAGGCTCAAAAAAGAGAAGTTAATGTAGCAGTCAGTAATACTTTTGGTTTTGGTGGTCATAATGCTTCTATCTTGTTTAAGAAATTCGAAGACTAGTATTTGTGAGATTATTTTCTTCGATACCTAGTTACCTTAAACCTTTATTTAAAATACTTCAATGCCGTCCAAATAAACTTGCTTTATATATTGAAGCTTTGTCTCATAAATCTGGTAAGCATGCTGATACTAATTATGAGCGTTTAGAGTTTTTAGGAGATGCTATTCTAAGTTCTATCTTTGCAGACTATATCTATCATCACTTTCCTAAAGAAAGAGAAGGGGAAATGTCTAAGTTAAGAGCAAGAGCTGTTAATAGAAAAACGCTTAACAAATTAGGCGCTGCCATTGATATAAAAGATTATATGGACTGTGATCCTTCTCTTTTAAAAGATGAATCTTCAATTCCTGGCAATTGCATGGAAGCCATATTTGGTGCGATATATCTAGACAAAGGCTACAAGAAAGCTTACAAAATCATTTTAGATTTAATCAAGAATCATCTAGAACTTCAAAAAATTCTTTTGGAAGACACCAATTTTAAAAGTCAACTTTTAGAATGGGGACAGAAAGAAAAGAAAGAAGTGAAGTTTAATGCCAAAGAGAAAGAATTACATTATTTCTATATAGATTGCATTATAGAAGGAAAACAAATTTCTAAATCTGAAGGCAACAATAAGAAGAAAGCAGAACAAAAAGCTGCAGAATTGGCACTTAAAAAATTAAGCTTAATTTAGCTCATTAATTAATGTTCTAAATACTAAAGGTGCGGGTTTATTATTGTATAAAATCTCATATACTGCTCTTAAAATAGGCATATCCAAATTGTATTTTTCCATGACTTTATAAAGCGATTTTGTAGCATAATATCCTTCTGCTACCATATCCATTTCAATTTGAATTGAATCCACAGAATAACCTCTTCCAAGCATAATTCCAAAAGTTCTATTTCTACTAAACTGTGAATAAGCAGTTACTAACAAATCTCCCAAATAATGTGAAGCCTGAGTATCTCTAGATTCTTTAGAAACAGTATTGATAAAACGTGTCATTTCTTGTTGCGCGTTTGCAACTAAAACAGCTTGGAGATTATCTCCATAATTTAATCCGTTACTAACACCAGTTGCTAAAGCATATACATTTTTTATAACTGAGGCATATTCCGTTCCAACAACATCTGTAGACACTCTTGTTTTTAAATATCTACAATCAATTAACTCAGATACTTTATCTCTGATTTCTGCATTTCCAGATGCAATTGTCAAAAACGATAGTTTCTCCCTTGCAACTTCTTCTGCATGACAAGGACCACCTATAACTCCAATTTTACTCTTAGCTACTTCAAATGTCTTATGAATATAATCGGCTATAATATCATTAGTGGAAGGCACTAAACCTTTAATTGCTGAGATAACTACTTTATTTTGTAAATCCCTAGGTCTTAAAGATTTCATTGCATCTTCCAAGAAAGCTGCAGGGACAGCCAATATAACGACGTCTGCAAACCTAACTGCTCTCCTAATTTTATTAGTAGGTCTAACCTTCCTAGTATTAATTTCAACAGAACTTAAATACTTAGGATTATGTTTAAACTCCTTTATATAATTGACACTTTCCATATCTCTCATCCACCAATAAACACGAAGTTTGTTATCAGCTAAGATTTTTACAATAGCAGTTGCAAAACTTCCTCCGCCAATCACACAAATTTTCGGCACTTGTGCTCTTTTAGATGTTAAATTAATGTCTATCATTCAGCTTAAAGATAAAGTATTAATTGAATTTGTTAATGAGATTAATGAAATTTATACTATTAATAGTCAACTATGATAGAACCATTTAATGATGAGCACTTCATGAAATTAGCTTTTCAGCAAGCTGAGCTAGCTCTAGAGCAAGATGAAATTCCTATTGGGGCAATTATCGTTCAGAACAAAAAAGTAATTGCAAAAGCCTTTAATCAAACAGAGCAATTAGGTGATGCAACTGCGCATGCAGAAATGATAGCAATTACTGCTGCTATGAACTTTTTAGGAAGTAAATATTTAAAAGACTGTACCCTATACGTAACTTTAGAGCCTTGTATGATGTGTGGTGGAGCTATAGATCACGCACATATCAAAAGGGTGGTATATGGAGCAAAAGATGAGAAAAAAGGATTTACTGTTTATCAACCACCAGTGTTAAATAAGAAAATAGATATCGTTAGTGCTATCATGGAAGAAGAATGTGGTAATATTTTAACTAATTTTTTCAAAAAAAAGCGTTAGAACTCATTCTTATTTAGGATATTTGAAATTATCAAAATAATAATCACTAAAACATACAAATTATGGCTTTTGAATTACCAAACTTACCATATGCGCACGATGCACTAGAACCACATATTGATACTGCAACTATGGAGATTCACCACGGCAAACACCATGCTGGTTACACAAACAACTTAAATGCAGCAATCGAAGGAACTGATTTAGCTGGAAAATCTATTGAAGAAATTATTGCTAATGTTACTGGAAATGCTGCAGTCAGAAATAACGGTGGCGGTTTTTACAACCACAGCTTATTCTGGAACATTATGTCACCAAACGGTGGTGGTCAACCTTCAGGAGATTTAGCTGCTGCGATTGACACTGAACTAGGTGGATTTGATGCTTTTAAAGCAAATTTCTCTAAGGCTGCTGCTACTAGATTTGGTTCTGGGTGGGCTTGGCTTTGTGTAGATGCTAACGGAAAATTATGTGTTTGCTCTACAGCTAACCAAGACAATCCATTAATGGATGTTGCAGACTGTAAAGGAACTCCAATCTTAGGATTAGATGTATGGGAACATGCATATTACCTTAACTATCAAAATAAAAGACCTGATTATATTAATGCATTCTTTAATGTAGTTAATTGGGAAGAAGTTGCTAAAAGATATGCAGCTGCTAAATAATACTTGAATAAAGTAATTATAGAAAAGGCCTCGATGATTCGAGGCCTTTTTTTATATCATATCATTTTCAAAATCAAAAAGATCTTCAAAATTCTCTTTTCTGAGATCGAGATGGTAAGTATTAATTCCTAATCCAACCGCTCCTTCCAAGTTATAATCTTTATCATCTATAAATAAACATTGTGAAGGATCTAATTGATTATCTATTAATACTGCCTGAAATATTTCCTGATTTGGTTTTCTTACTTCTAATTTGTTAGAATAGTATTCTCTATCCATATGGTCTAAAAGTAGATCTTCATCATAATCCTTATTTTCTCTGCTAAATAAAGTTCTTAAATGAATCTCATTTGTATTAGACAATAAAATTAAACGATATCGTTTACTTAATGCTATTAACACATCTTTTCTTTCGTCAGGAATGTCTAGCAGCATTGTATTCCATGCTTCAAATATTTCAGAAAAGCTGGAATCAATCCCCATAGCTTCAGACATTTTTGTTGCCCATTCTATTGGTTCCATGGCATTAACTTCAAAATCCTGACAAAGCTTATACACTTCCATCTGTACATCATCGCCATCAAGATCTGCACCTAACATTCTAAAACTATCCCAAGGTAATTGCTCATCTAAATCTAATAATACACCACCTAAATCTAAAATAAGTGTGTCAATTCCCATTAATTCCAAATTCATAATACTTCTTTTAAAGACATTTAGTATATTAGCTCCCAATAGGTCCTATAGCTCAGTTGGTTAGAGCAACGGACTCATAACCCGTTGGCCCTTGGTTCAAGTCCAAGTGGGACCACAAGATACAAAACCCCATACTATTCTTAGTATGGGGTTTTATTTTTTTGTACATTAAGATTATGCTTAAAAACGAAGCTCGAAAACTATTTCTTTCCAAACGAATATCTATTACAAGTGAAGCATATAATCATATAAATAATAAAATTTTAGAAGGAATTGAATCATTAAAGCCTCAATTGGAAGGAAAGAATATTCATATCTTTTTAAGTATACCGGGTAAAGCAGAAATTGAAACTTCCCGAATTATCGAATTACTAAGATCTTGGAATTGCACTATTTATACTTCTATCAGCAACTTTGATAAAAGTACTATGGATACCGTAGAGCTAAAGAGAGACACTATTATTAAAGAGAACAAATATGGGATACCAGAACCTGTCTCAAGTCAATTTACTTCTTCATCCATCTTAGACATCATTTTTATTCCATTACTTGCATATGATCAATCTGGTTATAGAGTTGGATATGGAAAAGGATTTTATGATCGATATTTAGGCAACTGTGATAAAGATCTATTTAAGATTGGTCTTAGTCCTTTCGAACCAATTAAATCGATATCAAATATTGATAAATTTGATGTTCCGCTTGATATATGTATAAGTCCTGATCAAACATTCAGGTTTGACGAAAAATAACTTTTTATTTACTACCTGTCAAGAGTATTAGAAAGTCTTAAAGATAATTTGGTTTTTTTTTAAAATGCATTCTAAAAATATCAGTTATGAAGTCAAAGAAAAATCACTAGTCCATTAAGTAAAGAAGGATTTAAAAAAAGAGAAATTACAAATTTCGAAAGAAACAGAATAAGGAATAACTTTCGCAGATAAAATTACGAATGACTATGTCTATCTAATGGACGAAAAACCTTAAGATCTAACAATACAATTATTATTAATAGCAAATATTCTAATGCTATGATCCAATTCTTTTCAATCACACCTTCAACCTGATAAGCAGTATAGCTTAAAAAGGCCAAATAGGTCCATACTATCCCAAATTTGTATTCGCTTAATATACAAAGTGGTAGTAAGGCAATTACATACCAAGGATGAACGATTGAAGCCATTAATAAATAAACTAGTAGCATTAGGGCAATCCTCTTAACCGTCTTAACCAAATGCTCTCCTTTCTTTACCTTATAATAAGACAAGGCCAATATCAAAAGCAAAGAAAGTATAGACATAATAGGGCCGGCACTTTGAATAATATCATATCCCTTTAATTGAAAGCCAAGCCATCTAACTACAAAGAATATACTAGCATTAAACTCAAAAGATCTAAAATAAAGATCGATACTTTCCATAAAGTTAATGACTTCATAGCTTGGCAGATATAAACCTATTAATAAAGCACTTAGCAGTATAACTATAGAACTATATAGAAGTCCTTTTCTCCAACCCAAATATCTTAAAGTAATGGGTAAAAAAATTAATGGTAATAATTTTGCACAAACACCAAGCACTAGCATCAGACTTGCATTCAATGACCGTTTATTACTTAAAAAGTACAGAAAGCCTAATAGACTTAATACCATCCAACTTTCTAAATGTAAGTTTCCAATAAATTCTATAATGACCAATGGATTAAATATATAATAAGACAACTTATTAATACTCAAATTGAATTGAAGAAGTAAATAGTAAAGAAACAATACGATTAGACTTTCAACCATTAGTTGCAATACCCTCATGGTTGTTACAAAACCGCTTATAATTCCATCTGAAAAGTAATAAGCAAACTCGAATATACTTTGATTAATTACAGGATATATAGAATAATATACTTTAGAATTTAATTTATCATATACCTTCTCTAATCCTGGCTCTTTATCATTTTCTATAATTTCTTTTGGTGTACTTCTATAGACTGATTGCACTTGATTTGATAATGCTCCATCCCAATAAAATCTATAATAATCATCTGATAAAATAGGCACCTGTACAAACATGAATAATCTTAATAGAAGCCCCATTAAAAGTATTCTTTTTAAATTGAATTCATAATTAGAAACTAATACATAAGCTATAAATAATCCGCTATATACACTAATTAAATTAAGGGTATCAGTCCTAGAAATACCACCTAAATTCAGTAATAACAAAAGGAGAGCATAAATAATATAGACGCTATAAAGCTTGATATTTTTCATCAAGCGTTCTTGGCATGTTTAATGGTATAAAATACAACTGATATATACCCGAAAGACAATAAAAAATGAAAATGGAAAAGCCCATAATCATTAAACATTACGCCTTTAATAAGTCCAAAAAGAAAATATATTGCCAATGCAACTTCTATAATTAATAAAGGAGACATCTTTTTTAATGAATACTTATTGCCTTTCCAAGCATCTTTATTATCATTAATATTAAATTTAGGTGTTCTTATAAAGGCTGATTTTTTACCTGCATAACCTTCAATAACTGCTATGGTATTATGTAAAGAAAGACCCATTGAAAAAGAAAGAAAACTTGGAAATAGATACAAGAACTTTCCAATCTTAGACCATTTACTCCCTTTCTCAGATTCTGCTAACGAAACATAATATATAGCTCCTAAAATAATTAAACTAATTAAAAAGAAGCCCGCGTATTTAAATACTGCATTAGTTTCAGGATAAATATTCTTAATGTATAATACAGGAACACTAAGAAATGCAACTAAAAATATCGGTATATAAACGGTACTGTTTAGTAAATGAAAAAAAGCGTGAAATTTAGTGGATAAAGGGGCGTTCGATTTTAAAACTTTCAATATTAATTTCTTAGAAACTTCAGCAGCTCCTTTAGTCCATCTAAATTGCTGAGATTTAATAGCAGTCATAGTTACGGGTAATTCTGCTGGCGATTCAATATGCGCTAAATATTTAAATTTCCATCCCTTTAATTGAGCACGATAAGATAAGTCTAAATCTTCTGTTAATGTATCTGGTTGCCAACCACCTGCATCATCAATACATGTTTTGCGCCATATGCCAGCAGTACCATTAAAGTTGATAAAATGATCTAATATATTTCTACCTGTTTGTTCTACAGAGAAGTGCGCGTCTAAGGCAAAACCTTGTACTTTAGTTAATATTGAATAATTAAGATTTAAGTGGTCCCATCTTGTTTGTACTACTCCAATCTTGCTATCTACAAAGTATGGAATAGTCTCAATTAAAAAATCTCGTCTTGGTATAAAGTCTGCATCAAAAATTGCTAAGAATTCTCCTTTGGCAGTTATATTAGCTTTCTCTAATGCTCCTGCTTTGTAGCCTACTCTATCCTTTCTAAATACTTGCTTAATATCAATACCATTGGCTTGGTGTGTAGCAATTCGTTTAGCTACTATATCTAAAGTCTCATCTGTTGAATCATCTATCACCTGGATCTCTAATCGGTCTAAAGGATAATCAAATTCACAAACTCGATCTATTAATCGCTCAATTACATATAATTCGTTGTAAATAGGTAATTGAACAGTTACCATTGGAAATTCCTTTATCTCAGGTTTAGCCGAGATAACATTTTTCTTATTCTTTAGATAGACACTTAATAAATGTAATTGAGCGAAGCTATATAAAGCGATAAATGCTATAGGTATAACATAAACTACTATTAGTATGATTAGAATTGTATTCATTATAAGTACTTAAAAATCGTCAATATAATTTTACAGCCAGCCATTATTGTTCCTTTAACCGTACCAGAAACTTTTGATGTCCCAATTCTTAATCTATAATTAACAGGTACTTCTAATATTTTTAATCCTTTCTTAAGGCCTTTGACCTGCATCTCAACGGTCCAACCATAATTAGTATCTACCATTCCTAAGGATTGATAAGCATCTTTTGTAATAGCCCGAAATGGTCCTAAATCAGTATAAGAATGATTATAGAAAAGTTTGATTAAAGATGTAGCTAACCAATTACCAAATATTTGTTGAGGCATCATTGCACCTTTAGATTTCCTTCCTAATGCTCTTGACCCAATAACCATTTCTGCATCACCATCAAATATTGGCATTAAAAGATTTGTCATTTCCACAGGGTAATCGGAATAGTCTCCATCTAAAAAAACTAATATTTCTGCATCAATTAAAGCATGAGCAATACCAGTTAAACAAGCCTGTCCATAACCCATAATAGGTTCTTCTATTACTGTAGCTCCCGCCTCAATTGCTACTTTACTAGTATCATCTGTTGATCCATTAGATACAACTATTATTTCATTGACTAGACTTGGGACTTCACTAATGACTTTAGCAATAGCCTGTTCCTCATTATAAGCAGGAATGACAACACTAATATGACTTTCTTTAGAATACAAGTTGTAAAAATAGGCTATAAGAACAATATATGTGACTAAATAAAGACTAGAGCGCATAAAAAAGCCTCGATCATAGATCTAGGCTTAGAAATAGCTTATCAAACAATGAATATATATTGAAACTAATCAGTAAATAGTGCAAATTCTTTATAATCGTATATCTTACCTAAAAGTCTAACATGTCCATTTGTTTTTAATGTCCTATCGAAATTATATGAAAGATATATTAAAGATTTCTATAATACAACTATCAAGACAGGACAAAATAGGAACGTATTTATAAAACCTTGAAAACAAATGATTAGTAAACCGGACATAACAAGTTATAATAGTAGTATTTTAAAGATGACTTTCTATACTTTTTAGCATATCCGAACGATCTGCCGAATCTTATATTGAGCTCAGAACTTGCTTCATATAATAGAAGCATTGGGTATAAAAAAAGGGGCTAAAAAAGCCCCTTAAATTAAATTGTTATTCTTAATTAGTTGTTTACCGGTAACAAGCTAAAGTCTTTACCATATCTTAACATTTGTTGTTCAAATGTTTCATCCCAATGTAATTTAACATCAACGATTTTATCACCTTCGTAAATTGCTTCAGTTCTAGGTTGAATGAATCCACCATATGGCGCAATTCCTAATTTCTTATACCTTCTTAATACTTCAGCATGAATAGCAGGATCAGGTTTAACACCGTAATTTTCTACCAAGTTCTTAGCAGCATCAAAGTCACCTTGAGATTTAATTCTTTGTACTTCTTTTAATAAATCACCAAAAAGACCTCTTAATTTATCATAGTCTCTAATAACGAAATAAGTCTTCTCATCTTTAACGATTTTCTCAATTACATTATCAGCTTGACTCTTTTCAAAAACCCAATGTGCAATCCAAGCTCTATTTCTCATATGAGCCTCTTCGATTACTTCACCTTCTTTCAATCTTACTAATTGAGTCATCATGCCATTTCTAATATAATCATCATAAGCAGCCTTTCCAGACTCTAAAGAAGGCATTAACTTCATATCTAATAACTTCTGATCTAATAAGAAATATAAGGCAACTAAATCTGCTCTACCCTCTTCTAAAGTAGAAGAATACTGCTTTAATGTTTCTTTTGGCGTACCAACACCATCTTCAATTGCACCAGATGCATGTCCAATTACTTCATGCATGTCTGTATGTAATAAATCTGCAGGACCTGCAAAGTTTCTAGCTCTATCAATCTCTTCTTGGTTATAACAGAATTCTTCTAAGAATCCTCCACCTTTAGAAGCCTCTTCATAAGCATGTACAATGTTTCCTAGATTTACGGATTTAGACCCATGTTCTTTTCTAATCCAGTTAGCATTTGGTAGGTTGATACCAATTGGTGTTGATGGACAGGCATCACCACCTTCCATAAATACAGTAATCACTTTAGCAGAAATACCCTTTACTTCTTTCTTCTTATGATTATCCATGATAGGCGAATTATCTTCAAACCACTGTGCTTGAGTTGCGATAGCTGCAATTCTTTTAGAAGCTTCCATATCCTTAAATGAAACTACAGATTCAAATGCTCCTTTATAACCTAATGCATCTCCGTATACTTCAATAAATCCATTTACAACATCTACTCTTGAAGAAGTATCTTTAACCCACTCCATTGAATAAACATCAAATGTTCTTAAATCACCAGTCTTATAATATTCAACTAACTTCTCTATAGTCACTTTCTGTTGCTCATTCTCTGTAACAGGAATAGCTTTCTCTAACCAGTAGACAATTTTTTCAATTGAAGGAGAATACATTCCACCAACATGCCATTTCTTTTCGTAAATCTTACCATTCTCATCTCTAGCTACTTGAGAATTCAATCCATAAGAAACCGGTCTAAAAGAAAGTTTATCCCCTTTAATGCTTTTATAATGCGCTTCTGCTTCTGCTTGTGTCACATCAGGGCCATAGTAGTTATTACAAGAAGCCAAAATATTATCAATTCCAGCTCTTTGATCTACAGACTTCATATCCACACCATCAGCAAAAATAACATTAGCAAATAATGTTTTCAACTCGGCTTTCGCAGCAGGTAATTTATCCTCATCTGTTGCGTCTAATAAAGTAATGAAATATTCGTATGAAAAATCTGGTAAGATTTTATCTTTAGAATAATGATGGTGAACGCCACTAGAGAACCAAATTCTTTTAGTATAAACCATGAAGTTCTTCCAATCCTCAGATTCCTGATCACCTGAATAATTATTTACTATTGCTTCTAAAGTATGTCTAACTGTTAAATTATATCTGTAATTTTGATCCCAGATCATATCTCTACCTGCCAATGCAGCCTGACCAAGAAAATATAATAGTTCCTTTTTCTTAAGGTCTAAATCATCAAATCCGGGAACCTGATATCTTAATACTTTAAGATCTGCAAAGCTCTCTGCGAAATATTCAAATTCTCCATGTCCTTCCTCTGCATGGCAACAAGCCTTTTTTTCTTCTGATTTACAAGCTACAGTAGCGAATAAAACAAAAGCAAAAAATCCTGCGAATAAAAAGTTAATTTTCTTCATGTTGATTTTTATTTTGTAGGTCAAATATAAAAATTAAACAGCTTATTAATAAAGATCCTTAAAGCCTTTAGAAAGTTGATTCAAAATAAAATCACTATAAAATATAAAATCAGTTAAAAACCAAAAAGCCTCTCGAAATTCGAGAGGCTTTTTTTATGTTTTGATTTTTTTGAAAGCTTATTTCAACTCCTTCAATATTGTTATGGTAAACTTTACATCTTCTAATGGTCTATCGAAGTCATTAGTTGGCTTCCTAGCGATCTTATCTAACACTTCAATACCTTTTACAACTTCACCAAAAATAGTATTTCTACCATCTAAATGAGGAAGGCCTCCCTTTTCACCGTAAACTTCTTTTTGTTCATCAGAATAAGACTTACCAAATTTCTTTTCAATCATTGAAAGTTCTCCATTCTTAATCTTCTTTCCGTCTACGATATAAAATTGACCACCAACAGTTAATTGAGTACTATCTAAAATATAAACATTTGCAAATGCTAAAGCTCCTTTCTTGTTGATATGATTATTATTCGTTTCAGCAGGAATTTTAAAATCTTTACCAGCTGCTCCTAATTGTGTTTCAGGAGCTGCAGACTTAGATTTTGGATCACCACCTTGTACAACAAAATCTTCAATCACTCTATGAAATAATAAATCATCATAGTATCCTCTCTTTACTAAAGCTAAGAAAGTATCTCTATGTGCTGGTGTTTCATTATATAATTTAATCTTAATATCTCCATCACTTGTAGCAATCTGCAATACTGCAGTTTTCTCTCCACAAGAAGCAAGAAATATTAGCACTGCCAAACAGCTACAAAACGAAATTATTTTTAAATTTTTATACATATTTCAAATATTACAAGCTATTTACAAAACTAATTAATCGATCTAATTTATCAGTTGGAAATTTAGACTCTCTAATAGAGTTAAGAATTCCTACTACTTGTACTTTCTTAGAGGCATCTGCTTTTAACGCAGCAACAAATCCTTGATCTTTCAATAATTTATAAGCCATCGCATTATATACAACGAATGGAGCTGTAGGATCAATTTGAATAATTTGATCAAACGCTTCCATAATACCCTCAGACTCTTGCAATAAAACTACTTTTGCTAATAAAATGTGAAGCTTAAAATCCAAATGATTTACATCTGCAGGTATCTCAGCGCTAACATTTAAGATATCCGCTGGCATCTGACCTAACATTACACGCTTAATCATTTTCTTATATACTCTAGAAGCACCAACTCCATTTTTCTTTGCTAGCTCTGCAGCTAATTCACTTTCTAAATCAATTAAACCATCAGTTGGTCTAAAGCTAGGTGCATAATCAACAGATATATCATCTGGCTCGACAGACTTAATTTCTTGTCCTTCATTTAAAATTCTAAATGTAGTTCTTCTGTTTCTTTGGTGCTCAGCTTCAGAACACTCAACACCATCTTTACAATGGTTTAATAATTCTGACTCTCCATATCCTTTGGGTACTAATCTTGACCTATCAATACCTTTAGAAATTAAATAGTCTACAACAGATTGTGCCCTTCTTTTAGATAACTTCTCGTTAAATGCATAAGAACCTCTGGAATCTGTATGGGCTCCTAATTCAATTAAATTAAATTCAGGCTGCTGCTTTAATAATCTTGAGAATACATCTAAAGATCTACCTGCTTCTTTTCTAACATAGAATTTACCAAAGTCATAATAGATATTTCTTATTTCCCTAAATTCAGCTTGCTTCTCATCCTGAGCTTCTTGACTTAAATATTCTAAGCTTAATTGTATTTCTGCATATCTCTGTGCACTTAAGAATGCTTCCATATCTTTAGTTGAAGCCATTCCTGGTCTAAGTTGAGCCTTAATCTCATCTTTGCTCATATCCTTAAACTCTGGATGCGGAGATTCTCCAACTGTTTTATAGAAATTCTCCCAAGAATCATTAGTCACTAACTTACCATAAAACAATGCTCCTCCATTTAATTCTCTTAATGCTTCAACTACGTTCTTACCCCTTTTTCTGGCAAGTTTAGCATTTAATGCATAATCACCTTCAATAGAAGAATATGCTGTTACATGAGCGGCATTAATTTTGAAACCACGCTCTACCAGCGTGTCCATCATCTCGATTAAATCTTCTGCTTTATAATTCGCTTTACCTTTTCTAAATGGAATTTGAATGGTTACATTCTTAATTCTCTTGTTCGTTGTATCAATTCCAAAATCACCATTCCAAACTAAATCTAAAGCTGATCCAGCAAGATCTTGACTAATTCCTAATTCTTTATTAACTGAATCTTGGAAAGCAACAACATCGAAAGAATCATCTCTTAACGCTACATCAACGTCTATACAATGTAATCCGATTCTCCAATAAGATAGTTTGTAAGCAAAACGCTTGCTTTTGGGACTAGATGTTAAATCTTTAAGATTAAAATCTGCTTCTTTGTTTGCAAATATATCTGGTTTATAGTATTTCTGGTCTCTTAATAAAGAATAATCAAATGGTGTAGGACCATCTTCAAAGCTATGGTTTTGATTAATCACTAAGGAAAGACCATCCATGTCTTTGGTTACAACCTCTTCTAATAAAGCTAAATTGTCTTGTCTTAATAAGACTGAGCTATCTCTATAGAAAACACCAAACTTGGCAATCTCTAATAATTTACCATACTTATTTGCAGAAATACATGCCGGTAATTCTTCTTCAGCACCAATGTTCTCGTCCACACCAGCATTTGATTTAGTAGAATTTGCTGCGGCTGTTGCATTATTTGCAGTCGCAGTTGCAGCAGGTTGCGTCGCAGTTTTAACTTCAGACTCTGGTACAAGCTCTTCTTTAACGGGTTGAGCAGTAGTCGCTTTTTCAGCTATTTTCTCATCAATTGTTTCAATTGGTAACTCTTCAGCTTCATTAACTGCAGGTTCTGGCGCTGCTTCTTCACCATCATCTACTGGCAGAGCCTCCTTTACAGGAGCTGCTTCTTTTGTTGCAATTACTGCTTCCGCCGCTTTTTTATCTTCTGCTTGCTTTTTCTCTTGTACTTTCTTTTTATCTTCTACTTTCTTTTTCTTTTCTACTTTCTTTTTATCTTCTGCTTGCTTTTTCTCTTCTTCCTCCGCAGCAATTTCAGCCGCAGACTTTGGTTTTTTTGGAAGTACTAAATTCTCACCTAAGTTTTTATCACCAAATACATGACTCACATATAGCATATTCGATTCTGGATTAATAGCAAAAGCAATTCCACTCACTTCCATATTTCCATTCTCAATAATCTTTGTACTCTCTTTTTCAGTAATCCACTTAGATGTGATCTCATCAGATAAGTCCATATAAGTTACAGGTCCTTCTAAAGATATTTCTGCAATCGTC
This sequence comes from Chitinophagales bacterium, assembly GCA_042095635.1. Lineage (GTDB taxonomy): Bacteria > Bacteroidota > Bacteroidia > Chitinophagales > CAJXBJ01 > JBELBA01. Next base: position 3,299 of record JBELBA010000014.1, on the reverse strand, counting down.
TCATCACCTTTTGCTTTTTTACCACCACCAAATGATTTTAATCTATCAATAGTAGTAACAAAACCATCTGCATCCTGTTCTTTAGTTATCTTATTATTCCTAGCCATGTAATCAACATGATTAACCGCAACACTCTGACAAATTTTATTTGCTCTTAAATCTGAAGCTTTTTTATAGGATCTAATCTCATTAATTCTCTCTAAGATTAAAGAACTTAAAAAGGCAGAATTCAAATTATCCTTAGTTACCTTGTCATTAACAGACTGAGCAGATAAACTCAAGTTTAAAAGCATCGCTGTCAATAAAATGACTAATCCGTTTTGTAATCTCATATAGGTACCTATTACGTATTTAATATTCAATAGTTTTAGCATCCACAAAACACTAATAAATGAAGATACTAGGTCTTGTGAAAATAGAAAATAATTTTCCCTTATTCGATGTTTTACGTAGAATGTAAAAATCCTTTTACACTTTTTATTTTTTACTTTGTACTAAAATTTAGTCAAACACAGTCATGAACCTTCTTGCGCATCAATTATTATCCAAAAATGAAACAGAATTAGCCATTGGTAATTTCATTGCTGATGCTGTAAAAGGAAAGCAATATCTTAACTATTCTGAAGGCATACAAAACGGGATATTACTGCATCGAAGAATTGATTTTTTTATGGACCATAATGAGATAACAATTGAAGGTATGAAGCGACTGAGAGGAGATTTCAGTAAATACAGCACCGTAATTATTGATGTATTTTATGATCATTTTATTGCAAAGAATTGGGAAGTATATCACCATTTAAGCTTATTGGACTTTACCCAAAAACAATATCAAATTTTATTGGGCCATATAGATGAAATTCCGGAGCGACTTCGAATGATGCTACATTACCTTGAAAAAGAAAATTGGATGTACGAATACCGAAAAATTGAAGGAATAGAAAGCGCTTTGTTAGGTATGAGTAGAAGAATTAAACATGACTTTCAGTTAGATAAGGCCGTAAAAATTCTAATCGAACATTATGACGAATATGAAGCAGAAGTGACTGCATTTATGCCCATCATTTCTGCCAAAATCCCAGAATGGTTGGAAGAAATTAATTCTTCAAAATCTTAAATTCCACTCTTCTGTTCTTAGCTCTGCCTCGCTCAGTACTATTATTAGATATAGGTTTAACAGATCCATAACCTTTCCACCATAGTCTATTTAAAGGGACTCCTATAGAAACTAAATAATCAACTACAGATTTAGCCCTATCACCAGATAAGCCAATATTGTAATTTACATTACCTATATTATCTGTATGACCTCCCACTTCAACTTCCCAATTTTCATTCTCAACCATTAATCTAGCAACTCTATTCAATTGTGGGTAAGACTCTTCCATTAAGACAGAACTCTTATACTCAAAATAAAGCTTATCAAGTATTAGTATTGTCTCTGTTGTATTTTCTTCCTTATTCTCAGTCTTTAAGACTAGGTCAATATCGTATTCTTGTTGATCTGCAAATGCTCCTACTGTAACGTTCTTTGATTCATTTTCATAACCAATTGACTTAGCTTTAATTTTATAAGCAACATTTGACATTACTGTAACTTGATAATTACCTGTTACACTATGATTATCCATTTTAGCTAAGATCTTCTTGGAGTCCGGATCAATGACCAATACTTCAGCAGAAATTGGCTCTAAAGTCTTATCACTAGTAATTGTTCCACTTATTACTACTACCTCATCAGCTGGCGCTTCTAATTCTGGTTCAATTTGTTTTTCAATTTCAATATTATTGAAGATATCATGTGTTTCAAAGTCTAACTCTACTTCCTTCTCTTTGCCTAAATACTTAATTACATAAATATCTTTCTCACCAACTCCCTCATTTCTTGTAGAAGTAAAATAAGCCAATCTCTCATCTTTCCTTAATGCAAAACCCAAATCATCTCTTGGAGTGTTAACTGGTACACTTAAATTCTTAGGTCTTGAAAAAACGCCTCTTTCAATTAAGTCAGATTTCATAATATCATAACCACCAATAGAATTATGTCCTTTAGATGAAAAGTAAAGTGTAGTATTATCATGATGCATAAATGGATAATCCTCATCATACTTAGTATTCACATTCTCTCCTAGGTTTCTGGGTCTACTCCATTTTATTGAACTATCCCTTTTGGTCTTTTTTGCATAACAATACCATATATCTCTTCCTCCTTGACTATTTCTATGCCTGTTACTTACAAAGAACATATACTTATTATCCTTAGAGAAAGCAATTGAAGTTTCATCATATTTAGAATGAACCTTCTTGAATTTCTTAGGTTTTTTCCATTTACCCTTCTTAAATTCTGAAGCATAAATACTTCCACCTTTCTTTCTATCATGCGTTACATATAAATATAATGTATTGCCATCATTAGATATACCTGCTGTAGCTTGATGTCTTTTATGTCTGTTAACTGGTTTTGGAAAAGCTTCTGCGGAAACCCACTGATCATCTTTTAAATGCGCCATATAGATCTTCTCAAAATACTGATTATCATGTTTGGCGATCTTATTCTTATTCTGTCCTTTTTCTCCTTCTGCACCTTTTCTTCTAGATGTATAAATCATCATACTATCATTATGAGATAATAATGAACCATAATCCGAATTAGGTGAATTAACAATTTTGCCTACGTTCTGTATTCTAACTCTTGATGGATCTGAAGTCATCTTCTTCCCGGCTTCACACTCACGGATTTGTTTGTCTACTTTAGGTCCAAAGTATTTTGCATCATATTTACTTAAAGATTGCTTATATACTTTAAAAGCAACTATAGATTTATCCCACATCTTATTGATATGATAAGCTCTACCTAATAAATAGTGATAGTGATATACACCTGATCCATTCCTTTCCATCTTCTTAATACTAGAATGTCTATAGATGCTAGCATCTAAATTTATTGCAGTTTGAATATAAGTTAAAGCATTAGTATCAAACATTCCTTCCAATAAACAGATGCCCATTCTATAATTTAAAATAGCACTTTTTGAATTGAATTTATGAGCTACAGCATAATGCTTTAATGCTTCAGGGTATTTTCCTTTACCCTTCTTAAACATCTTATTACCTTTCTTAAATTCCTTCTTTGCAATTTTATACTCGCCTGGCTTATTCTGAAAATTACTTTTCTTGAATTCAACAGACTGACCTTCTAATTGAAGGCTAAGTATGCAAATTAATATGATGGATAAATACTTCATAAACTATCTACATTCAATATCTAAGTGTTCTTTAGCTTTCACATAGCCAAGTCT